>JAOTWP010000007.1 GCA_029862975.1 Acidobacteriota bacterium | reverse complement strand
GCGGCGGCAGCGCCGAGGCCCGGTCGCGACGGCGAGTTCCGCGGGCGGCTCGACGCCCTGAAGGTGGGGCAGGAGGCCTTCGAGGTCGAGCCCGCGGGCGGGCGAGCCGGCTCGCAGGCGGGCTTCGACGAGGCGCCCACGCGCCGCTGGGTGCCGCCCTCCACCGGCGGCACCGCCGAGCCCAACGACCGGCCCTACGGCGACATGTTCTTCCAGGGCTACGGCACGAACCCCTTCGTCGACACCGAGGACGACCCGTTGTCGACCTTCGCCGTCGACGTCGACACGGCGTCCTACGAGCTGGCTCGGGGCTACCTGCGGCGCGGCCACCTGCCGCCCGCCGACGCCGTCAGGGTCGAGGAGTTCGTCAACTCCTTCGACTACGGCGACCCGCCGCCGCGGCGCCGGGACTTCGCCGTCGTCGCCGAGGGCGCGCCGTCGCCGTTCGCGGCCACCGCCCGCACCTACCTCGTGCGCTTCGCCTTGAAGGGGCGGGAGGTGGCGGCGAGCCACCGCCGGCCGGCGGTGCTCACGTTCGTCGTCGACGTGTCGGGGTCGATGAACCGCGAGAACCGGCTCGGCCTCGTGAAGCGCTCGCTGGGGCTGCTGGTCGACGAGCTCGATGCGGGTGACGCCGTCGGCCTCGTGGTCTACGGCAGCCGCGGCCAGGTGCTCCTGGCGCCGACCGGCGACTACGAGCGGGTGCTGGCGGCAATCGACCGGCTGCGGCCGGGCGGCTCGACCAACGCCGAGGAAGGGCTCGCCCTCGGCTACGAGACGGCGCGCCGCCACTTCCGGGACGGGGCGATCAACCGCGTCATCCTGTGCTCCGACGGGGTTGCCAACGTCGGCGCCACGGGGCCGGACACGATCCTGCGCCGCATCGCCGAAGAAGCCGCGGCCGGCATCGAGCTGACGGCGGTCGGCTTCGGGATGGGCAACTACAACGACGTCCTGATGGAGCAGCTGGCCGACCGTGGCGACGGCAACTACGCCTACGTCGACGACGTCGAGACGGCGCGGCGGGTGTTCGTCGAGAACCTCACGGGGACGCTCCAGACGATCGCCGCCGACGCCAAGGTGCAGGTCGAGTTCGATCCGGGACAGGTGCAGAGCTACCGCCTGCTCGGCTACGAGAACCGCGACGTCGCCGACCGCGACTTCCGCAACGACGCCGTGGACGCGGGCGAGATCGGCGCCGGCCATCAGGTGACCGCGCTCTACGAAGTGAAGCTGCGCGAGGGCGCGCCGCAGCGCGGCGACCTCGCCACCCTGAGGCTGCGCTACCGCTCGCGGGAGAGCGGCCGGATCGTCGAGGACGCGGCCGGCCTCGGCCGCCAGGACCTCGCGCGGAGCTGGAGCGAGGCGCCGCGCGGCCTGCGCGTCGCGGCCGTCGTGGCCGAGTTCGCGGAGCGGCTGCGCGGCTCCTACTGGGCGCGCGGCACGAGCCTGCGCGAGCTGGCGGCCGCGGCCCGCGACGTCGGGCGCCTCGGCCCGTGGGACAGCCGACTGGCCGAGCTCACGGAGCTCATCGAGATCGCGGCGCGGCTCGAAGGCGGCGGTCCGGCCGCCGAGCCGGACGACCGCTTCGAGCGCTAGCCGTCCCGTTGCGGCGGGTGCGCACCGCGGGCGCCCGCCGTGCTAGCCTGAGCCCTGCACGATGGCCCGCTCGGCTTCGATCGCAGGCAGCGCGACGCTCGCCCGCCCGGGGCGGGCGGTAGCCCTGGGAGTCGTCGCGCTCGCCACCCTGCTTCCCGCTGCCGCCGCGAGCTCCCAGCCCGCGGCGGCGCCCGCCGAGCACTCGGTCCGGCTGCTCGAGCCGCCCGAGGGGCTCCAGGTCGGGCCGCTGCGGGTCGGAGCCGTCGTCGAAGGTCCGGGCGTGGCGCGGGTGCAGTTCCTGCTCGACGGCAGACCCGTCCTCGCCAAGCGGCTGCCGCCGTTCAGCGTCGAGCTCGACCTCGGCGAGGCCCCCCGGCCGCACCTCGTCGCCGCCGTCGCCTACGACGCGGCGGGCCGCGAGCTGGCGCGCGACCGGCTGCGGGTCAACCTGGGCCCGCACCGCTTCGCCGTGCGGCTCCTCTCGCCGGTCGCCGGCCACCGCTACCAGGGCACTCTGCCGGCGCGCGCCGAGCCGACGCTGCCCATCGGCGAGGCCCTGGAGCGGGTCGACTTCTTCCTCGGCGAGGAGCTCGCGGGCTCGGCCACCGCGCCCCCCTGGGCGGCCGACCTCGCGCTCGCCACGGGCGAACAGACCTACGTGCGCGCGGTCGCGACGCTGGCCGACGGCAGCACCGCCGAGGATCTCGTGGCGGTCAACGCCAGGTCCGACATGGAGGAGCTCCGGATCTCGTTCGTCGAGCTCTTCACCTCGGTCCTCGATCGCCGGCGCAAGCCCGTCGACGGCTTGACCCGCGGCGACTTCGCCGTCACCGAGAACGGCGTGCCGCAGACGGTGCGGCGCTTCGAGCGCGTGCTCGACCGCCCGATCCACGTCGGGGTCCTGCTCGACACCTCGACCTCGATGACCGACGAGCTCGCGGAGACCCGCCGCGCGGCGCTCGAGTTCTTCACGCGGATCCTGCGGCCGCGCGACCGGGCGACGGTGATCACCTTCGCCGACGAGCCCGCGGTCGAGGTGCCGTTCACCAGCGATCTCGAGGCGCTGGCCGCCGGTCTCGACGATCTGGAGGCGGAGGGGGAGACGACGCTCTACGACAGCCTTGCCTTCAGCCTCTATTACTTCGGAGGGCTGGCGGGCAAGCGGGCCCTCGTCGTGCTCACGGACGGGCACGACTCGCAGAGCCGCTTCGATCAGGCGCAGGTCGTCGAGTTCGCCCAGCGCCTCGGGGTCGCCGTCTACCCGATCGGCGTCGACGTGGGCACCCGCGACTTCGAAACGGAGTCGGCGCTGCGCCGCCTGGCGACGGCCACCGGCGGGAGCGCCTTCTTCATCCAGAGGGCACGCGAGCTCAACTCCGCCTACGAGCGCATCGAGGCGGAGCTGCGCTCGCAGTACCTGCTCGGGTACCAGTCGACGAGCACGGTCCCGGGCGCCTTCCGCCAGGTCGAGGTCGCGGTCGCCGCGCCCGGCCTGACGGCGCACACCATTCCCGGCTACTACCCGTAGTTCTGCTACCCCTGGCCCGAGCCGTCCTGGCGGCGAGGGCTACTGGAGGTAGCCGAGCATGTCCCGCGCGGCCGGCGCCTCGGCGTCGTCCGGCGCCAGGGCGAGGAACGTCTCGAGATGCTCCCTGGCCTCGCTGCTGCGCCCGGAGTTGAGGTAGCACAGCCCCAGCAGGTAATGCGCCTTGGGCAGATCGGGATCGATCTCGACGGCGCTCGACAGCAGCAGCATGGCCTGTTCGACGTCGCCCGCCTGGAACCGCTCGTTGCCCTGCTCGAGAAGCCCCTGGGCTCCCATCTCGGGGTCGGCGGCAGCCAGCGCGACGAGGGCGTTCTGGGCGCGCTCGGACTGGCCCAGGGCGCGATACGACTCGTAGGCGATGCGCAGGGTCCGCGGATCGTCGGGCCTCAAGGCGAGCGCCTTTTCCGCGGCCTCGGCGGCGGCGGCGAAGTCGCCGCGCTTGGCCAGCAGCGAGGCGACGGCATGGTGCGCGTCGTGGAGACCGGGATTGAGCCGCGCCGCTTCCCGGAACTTGGCGAGCGCGGTGTCGAGATCGCCCGCCTGGTACGCGGCGCCGCCCTCGTTGTAGCTCCTGGTGGCGCTCGAGGCCTGGTCCTCGAGCGTGGCCAGGGCGGCGGAGGCGCTCTCCGCCTTCTCGCGCTCGCCGACGGCGAGGTAGGCCTCGTGCGCGACCTTGAGGGCGTCGACGTCGCCGGCGTTCAAGGCCAGCGCGGATTCGGCCATCTCCACCGCCTCCTGGAAAAGGCGCTGGTCGAGATAGATCCCGGCCAGGGCCGAGCGGGCCGGGGCGAGCCCGGCGTCCGCCGCGAGCGCCGCCTCGAGCTGCCGCCGCGCAGTCTGGAGATCACCCGCCTTGAGCGCGGTGACCCCCGCGTTGTAGGCCGTGACCGCCTCGCTGGCCACGCCCGCCGGCGCCTCCGGCAGGGCCGCCTCGGCCGGGGGCGCCGCGGCCGGCTCGGCCTTGTTGAGCACGAACCTCGGCCGCATGATCTCCGTCGACGTGCCCCCGATGTCCTGCTGGAAGCTCTGGTAGCCCTCCTTGCCCACGACGAAGGTGTAGGTCAGGTAGGGATCGCGGAAGTTGATCGAGAACTGCCCGTTCTTGCGCGTCGTGAGCCGCTCGCGGAACTCCGGCTTCGTGGCGCAGGTCACCGTGATCGTCACCCCCTCGATCGGGTCGCCCTGCTCGTCGACCACGATGCCGACCATGCGGGCGATCTGGGCCGGGAGAGGGAGGGGGAGGGCCAGGACGACGGCGAGGACGACGAGGACCGAGGTTGGGGTGCGTGACATCGTAGTCTCCTGTCGAGCGGGTGGACGGCGGCGTCCGGGCGCTTGCGGCGGCGCACCGTTCCGGCGCATTGTAACGCCCCGCCGTGGGGTCACGGCCGGGGGTGGTTATCATGAGCAGCGGAGCCAGGATGAGAAAGAGCCGGCGCGCCAGCCCGCCCGCGTCCGCCGCGCAGATGCCCCTGCGGCGCAAGCTCGCCTTTTCGGCCGTGGCGTTCGTCCTCTTCTTCGTGCTCGCGGAGGGGATCCTCTGGCTGGCCGGCGTCGACACGCTGCTCGTGGAGGAGGATCCCTACGTCGGCTTCCAGGGCTCGATCCGGCTGTTCGAGCCGACGCCCGACGGCGCCGCCTTGCGGACGGCGGCCAACAAGCGGGCGCTGTTCAACGATCAGCGGTTCTCGCGCACGAAAGGCTTTGGGACCTACCGGATCTTCGCCGTGGGCGGATCGACGACCTACGGCCGGCCGTTCGCCGACTCGACCTCCTTCGCGGGCTGGCTGCGGGCCTACCTCGAGGCGGTGGCTCCGCAGCGGCGCTGGGAGGTGGTCAACGCCGGCGGCATCTCCTACGCCAGCTACCGGGTGGCGACGCTGATGGAGGAGCTGGCCGGATACGACCCGGATCTCTTCGTCGTCTACTCCGGCAACAACGAGTTCCTCGAGAAACGCACCTACGAGGGGCTGATCGCCGAGCCCGTGGCGCTGACCCGGGCGCGGCTCCTCCTCCAGCACTCGCGGCTGTGGGCGGTCGGCCGCAGGGCTCTGCGGGCCCGCGAGGCGGCCGCCCGCCGGCGCTACCAGATGACCGGCGAGGTCAAGGAGCTGCTCGACGACTCGGCCGGCCTCGAGTACTACCACCGCGACGACGAGTTCACGCGCCGGGTGATCGAGCACTACCGGTTCAACCTGCAGCGGATGATCAACCTCGCCCGCAGCGCCGGGGCCCAGGTGCTGCTGGTGACGATCCCCGTCAACGAGCGCGACTTCTCCCCCTTCAAGAGCCAGTTCTCGGACGGGCTGCCCGAGGCGGCGCGGCGCTCGATCGAGGACCTCCTGGCGGCGGCGCGTGCGGCGCAGGCGGCCGGCGACGCCGCCGCCGCGGCGAGGGCGGCGGGCGAGGCCGTGGCGCTCGACCCCCGCTACGCGGAGAGCCACTTCGCCCTGGGGCGCGCGCTGTCGGAGCTCGGCGACGACGAGGCCGCCCGCGACGCGCTGCGGCGGGCGCTCGAAGAGGACGTGTGCCCGCTGCGGGCGCTGCCCGCGATCAACGAGGCCATCCGCGAGCTGGCCGCCGCCAACGCGGTGCCGCTGGTCGACTTCGAGCGCCGGCTCGCGGAGTCGGCGCGGGCCCGCAGCGGGAAGGGGAGCCCGGGCGCGGAGAGCTTCCTCGATCACGTCCATCCGACGATCGAGGTCAACGGGCTGCTCGCCGCCGAGCTGCTCGGCGCCCTGGAGGGGCTCGGCGTCGTCGCTCCGCCGGCCGACTGGCGCGAGCGGATCTCGCCGGCGGTGGCCGCGGCGATCGAGGGCCGCATCGGCCCCGAGGAGCGGGCCGAGGCGCTCAAGAACCTCTCCAAGGTGCTGCTCTGGGCGGGCAAGACGGAGGAGGCGGGACGGTTCGCGGCGGAGGCGGCCGAGACCCTGGAGGACGACTGGGAGGTGCACTACAACGCCGGGGTCGTGGCGCTCGATGGCGGCGACCTCGAGGCGGCCCGCCGCGAGCTCGAGGAAGCGGCGCGGCTCGAACCGGAGAGCGCCCGGGTGCACGACCAGCTCGGCTCGCTCTTCGCGCGGCTCGGCGACGCCGCCGGCGCGGTCGCTGCCGGCGAGCGCGCGGTCGAGCTCGCCCCCCGGATGGCGGGCGCCTGGAACAACTTGAGCAGCTCGTACAAGGACGCGGGGCGGCCCGCCGAGGCGCTCGCCGCGGCCCGCCAGGCGGTGGAGATCGAGCCGGACTTCGCCGAGGCGCACAACAACCTCGGCAACGCGCGCCTGGCCCTCGGCGATCTCGAAGGCGCCGTGGCGAGCTACGCCCGGGCCACCCGGCTGCGCCCGGGCTTCGCCGAGGCGTTCGCCAACCAGGGGCTCGCCCTGGCCGGGCTGGGCCGGCTCGAGGACTCCCAGCGGGCCTTCGCCGAGGCCGTCCGGCTGGACGCGGGGCTGGCGGCCGCCTGGCTCGACCTGGCGTTCCTCCAGCTCGAGAACGGGCAGCCCGCCGCCGGTCTGGCCACCCTGCGGCGCGCCGTCGCCGCCGTGCCGGACGACGACCGCCTGCGCTACGGCCTGGGCCGGGCTCTCATTCTCGGCAACGAGCTCGCGGCGGCGCGGGCGAGCCTCGAGCGCGCGCTGGAGCTCAATCCGCGCAACGCGCTGGCCGCCAACGACCTCGCGGCGCTGTGCGAGCACCTGGGCGAGCCGGAGCGCGCCCTCGAGCTCTACCGCCAGGCGGCGCGGCTCGACCCCGCCTTGAGCCAGGCGCGGGCCAACGCCGAGCGGCTGGCGGCGAGCCTCGGCAAGGGAGATCCCGGCGCGTGAGACCGAGGCGGCGGGCGGTGCTCCCGTGCGCAGCCCTGGTGCTCCTGGCGGCGGCCGCCGGGGCGCAGGCGGCAAGCGACGCGGCGCCGGCGACCGCGCGCGACATCCTCGCCCTCGACGCCGAGGCGAAACGGTTCCTCGCCGAGCGGGTGCCGGCCAACGTCAACCGCGACGACCGGTTCCGCGCCCTCGTCGACGCGATGTTCGGCAAGGACGGGCTGGGCGTCACGTACGGCAACACGGCCACCCGGACCGCGCAGGAGACGTTCGACGCCGCCAGCGGCAACTGCCTGTCCTTTACGCTGCTCTTCGTCGCCCTGGCGCGGGAGGTCGGCCTCGAGGTCTCCTTCCACGAGGTGTCGGAGGCGTCGAGCTGGGACCGGCGCGGCGACGTGATCGTCGTCAACATGCATATGTTCGCCGAGGCCGAGATCGACAACGGGAGGAACCGGGTGGACTTCCTGCCCGGCCAGCAGAAGCACTACCTGTCGACGAGGCGGATCAGCGACCGCCGGGCGCTGGCGCACTTCCTCAACAACCTGGGAGTGGAGCAGCTGGCCGCCGGCGACCTCGAGGCCGCCGCGGGCCGCTTCCGCAGCGCGCTCGCGGCCGACGAGACCTTCAACCCGGCCTGGACCAATCTCGGCGTGGCGCAGCGCCGGCAGGGGAAGTTTGCGGCCGCCGAGGAATCCTACGGGCGGGCCCTCGCCGCCGCCCCGGCGGACGTCACGGCGCGCTGGAACCTCGCCAGCCTCTACCTGGCCGTCGGCCGGATCGAGGAGGGCGAGCGGCTCGTCGCCGAGGTCGAGGAGCAGCGGCGGCGCAACCCGTTCTACCAGTTCCGGCAGGGAGTCAAGGCGCTGGCCGAGGACGAGCCGCGGGAGGCCGTGGCTCGCCTGCGCGAGGCCGTGCGGCTGCTGCCCGAAGCGTCGGACTTCCACGAGCTGCTGGCCGACGCCCACCTGGCGGCCGGAGCCCCGAAACGAGCCCTGTCGAGCCTGCGCAAGGCCCTGGCGCTGGCGGCCGACAAGAGCGAGCGGGCGCGCCTGCAGGTGAAGCTGACGGGCCTGGGAGGGAGCGCTGCCGGGGCGGTCGATTCAAAAGATTGAATCCACGCTGCGTCCTAGTGAACCTCGCGTTCCGCTGCGGTCTCGAGTGCGACTGCCGAGCCCCGGCTCCCGAGTGCTCTGGAATGACCGCAAGTCGCTGATTCGAAAAGGCTTCCGACGGGTCTTCCGGGGCCGGGCGAGGCGCGCCTCGACGGGCGCCGAGGGCGGTGGCGTGGCCTCCGTTTTGCAAACCAGGTGAACTATCGTGTTGCCGTGCCCGCGCAGCCGTCTCGAGTCGAGTATGCTGCTCGCACACGGAGCACGGCCTTGGTCTCCACGAGCCCGCGGACAAGCACGCCGCTCGTTCTCACCGGCCAGGGAACCGTCAACCAGTTTCGATCAAGGAGGTGTAACTTGAAACGTATCGTTATAGCCATGGCAGTCGGCCTGGCGCTTCTGTCGGGTGCGACCGCATTCGCCCAGGGCTCCAACGGCTCCATCCAAGTCATCGCCGAGGCCCAGGACGGCAGCCGGCTCCCCGGAGTCACGGTGATGGCCGAGTCCACCGAGGTCCTCGGCACCCGCAACTCGGTCACCAATGCCGACGGCGTCGCGACCCTCACGGGTCTCGCTCCCTCGGCCAGGTACGTGGTGATCTCGAGCCTCGAAGGATTCAACGGCGCGCGCAACGAGAACGTCCTGGTCAAGGCCGGCCAGACGACGACCCTGCGCATCACCCTGAGCCTGAGCTCGGTGACGGAGGAGCTGGTCGTCACCTCGGAGTCGCCGATCGTCGACGTCACCTCGGCGGTGACGGGCCAGGACATCACCCTCGAGCTCACGGAGTCGCTGCCCACCGGCCGCTCCTACCAGAGCTATCTGCAGCTGGTTCCCGGCGTGATGCCGACGGATCCGACGGTGCGCGAGCAGAACCCGGCTTCGCGCTCGGGCCTGAACTACCGCGACATCGGCGGTGAGAACGGCGTTTCGCGCGACAACTTCTACTACCTCGAAGGCATCAACGTGACGGACCCGGTCCAGGGGACGTACGGCGCCGATCTCAACACCGAGATCATCCAGGAGCAGAGCGTCATCACCGGCGGCATCCCGGCGGAGTTCGTCGGCTCCGCGGGCCTGATCTCCAGCGTGGTCACGAAGAGCGGCGGCAACGCCTTCTCCGGCTCCGTCAACTACTACTTCCAGAACGACTCGCTCGTCGCCAGCAACAAGAACGCTCCCGACGCCAAGTTCGACACGTTCGACACGGCGATCACCCTGGGCGGCCCCATCGTCCAGGACAAGGCGTGGTTCTTCGGCAGCTTCCGCCAGACCGAGCTCAACGAGGACGTCATCAGCCTCGATACCGACGAGTTTCTGCGGACCGTGACCGAGACCTCCGACCAGGGCTTCTTCAAGCTCAGCTGGGCGCCGACCGGCGCCGACCGGATCACGGGCACGTACCTGAGCGACCCGACGGACCGTTCGGGCAGCCTGCTGCGCGACGTGCTCAACAACCGCGACTCGACGCGCGAGACCGGTGGTGACCGCTTCACGGTCAACTACTCGCACGTGTTCGGCTCGCAGGCGTTCCTCGACGTCTCCGGCGGCAAGCACAACGGCGAGTCCTCGACGTTCGCCGCCGATCCGTCGACCCGCAACAACGTCATCTTCCTCGAGTCGGACCAGGGCACCTTCTCGCTGCAGGACGAGCAGAAGGGCGGCTCCGGAGCCAACCTGGTGGACGAGCGCGACAACGAGTTCTTGAAGGGAACCTACGAGTTCTTCGCCGGCACGAGCTGGGGCGACCACACCCTCAAGTTCGGTGCCGAGCGGTCCGAGAACATCAGCTTCCGCGACTCCACGACCACGGGCAACCCACCGGCCGTCTTCACCTCGCCCGACATCCGTTACCTGGGCGACAACCTCACGGCCAACGACATCGCCAACCTCACCTGGACCGACACGACGTTCAACCACACGAACGCCAGTGACTTCGGAGGCCTGATCAACACGATCAACGCCGATCCCCGGAAGGACGAGATCTACGCCGCGATGGACACCAACCACGATGGCGTGCTCTCGGAGGAAGAGGTCGGCGCTGGCTTGCAGTTCAACAGCACCGCGGGCAACCCGACGGGCGACATCAACTACGAGCGCATCATCCAGACGGCCGCCGGTCCCCAGACCCTGGGCTCCGAAGGCGCGATCTACTACATCCAGGACACCTGGCAGAACGGCCAGTGGAGCGTCAACGCGGGTGTCCGCGCGGAAGAGTGGAGGCACAAGGCCACCACCGGCCAAGAGATCTTCAAGTTCGACCTCGAGTACGCCCCGCGCATCAGCGTGGTCTACGACCTGAAGGGTGACGGCCGGCAGAAGCTGTCCGCCTACTACGGCCGCTACTTCGATCCGGTGCGCAACAACATGACCCAGTTCGCCGGTACGCTGACCGGCCGGATCCGCGACGAGCAGGTCTACGTCTCGGCGATCGACGACTGGCTCACGTTCCGCACCCGCGGCGGCCCGGTGGCGCAGGACGCGTTCTTCGCGCCGACCACCAAGACGCCGTACACCGACGATCTGATGGTCGGCTACCAGCGCGACCTGGGTCAGAACATGAGCTTCGAGGCGTCCTACATCTCGCGCCAGACGCGCGACATCCTCGAGGACTACGACCTGGCGCTCTACGCCGATCAGGTGGGTGGCGGCACCCTCTATCCGGGCCCGCTCGATCATCCCGACTCGCTGTGGCTCGGCCTCGACTACTTCGGTTACACGGAGAACCCGGGGTCGAACTTCGTCATCGCGACTCTGGCCGGCGGCGAGCGGGATTGGGACGGTCTGGAGCTGGTCTTCCGCAAGCGCTACAGCGACAAGTGGCAGGCTCTGGCCTCGGCGCTCATCGCCGACGGCACGGGGAACTCCAACTCGGACTCCAACGCCGACTTCCAGGGCGATGTTCTGTTTCTCGATCCGCGGGCGCCCGGTCAGCAGGGCACGCAGCCCGGCCTGATCGAGAACCTGGTCAAGCTGGCCGGCTCCTACCACTTCGACAACGGCATCGTGCTCGGCGGCCAGTACCGCTGGAACTCGGGCACCATCGCCAGCCGCACGTTCAGCGCGTCGCGCCGCAACCTGCCGATCCGCGTCCCCACCGGCGAGGAGTTCGAGTTCGCGGGCATCACCAGCCGCTGGCTCGCGCCCGACGCCGTCGGCTCGCTCACCAATCCGAGCTGGGGCACTCTCGACCTGCGCGTCCAGTACAACCGGTCCTTCGGCCGGTTCGAGGGCGAGTTCTTCCTCGACAGCTTCAACGTCTTCGACGAGCAGGGCTCCATCCGCGACGAGGACCTGGTGGCCGGCTCGGGCGCCGCGGCGTTCGGCGAGGGCATCCAGTTCGTGCCTCCGCAGAGGTACTTCCTCGGGGTTCGCTTCAGCATCTAGCGAGCCCGCAAGGGCATCATCCAAAGGGGGCCGCAAGGCCCCCTTTTCTTGTCTGGGTTTCCCCGCTCAGGGGACGGTGATCGTGTGGGTGAGGACGACCGAGTCGGCCGCGAAGTGGTCCCAGATGCCGACCGCGATGGTGTTGCGGCCGGTGCGCATGAGGAGCTGGTGGTTGAGGATGTAGGACTCGCCGGCGGCGGCCGCGGCCTGGGCGGCGGGGATCCTCACGCCGATGGGGGCGCTGGTGACCGCCGACAGGCGGGCGCTGCCGTCCATCGCCGCGAAGAAGAAGGTGAGGTCGGCGCGTGCGTACTCGCCGGTCGGGATGAGCTCGAGCGCCCGCATCGGCACCTCGATCGAGATCGGGACGAGGAAGAGGTCGTTGTCGCGCGGCTGGGCTCGTCCCGTTCCGAGCGTGGCGCCCCAGGGATTGGTCGGCGCCCGGTGGACGAGAGCGGCGCGGACGCTCTCTTCCATCTCGACGTCGATGCTCTTGTCCCTATAGCCGTTCCGGTGGCGGACCGTCACCCCCTTGCGGGCCACCTCGACCCGCAGGCTGTGGTAGCGGTTGTCGCCGGGATGTCCGGAGACGAAACCCAGGGAGTAGTAGGTCTCGAGCCCCGCGGCCACCTCCATCAAGGGTGGCAGGATGTTGTTCTGGTTGAGGATCGCCAGGCCCCCCGTCTCGCGCGCGAGGAAGCGCAGGGGGCTCTGACGGTTGGCGACCCGGTCGCTTTCGACCCGCACGCCCATCATGGGCGTGTCCAGGCCCCGCTCCTCGGCGGACATGGAGCGATGGGTCCGCAGCCCCGCGACGTCGATCGTGTAGAAGACGACGCCGTGCGCGTTGGCCTGGGCGGCCAGCTCGGTGAAGCGGCGGGACATGTCGTACGACATCGAGAGGTTGACCGCCGGTCCCCGATCGAACTTCTCCTCGACGGCGTAGAAGAGGTCGCCGGCGGCGATCATCGGAACGCCGCTCGACACGTGGACGAGGATCTTGCGGCCGGCGAGCCCGGCGAGGTCGTTGACGATGGTCTGGACGGCCTCGATCTCGTGCTCGACGTCGTTGCGGACCGTGTCGGCGTAGGGCCGCACCGAGATCAGGGCCTCGTCGGCGCTCTCGGCCTCGTCGATCCGTTGGAGGACGCCGCGCCGCGCGTCGTCGAGCTCGTTCTGGAAGGTCGCCGTCTTCTCGAGCTCGAACAGGATCTCGTAGACGCGAGGGTGATCCGTGGTAAACGGCAGGAGGACGTGCAGGGCGCGGTCGTAGCTCACCACCATGGCCTCGTCGTCGGGCCCCAGCGTGCTTTGCAGGAACTGGCGCAGCGCCGGCAGGTTGCGGTTGCGCTCGACGGGCCGGGAGTAGAAGTTGTCCACGAAGACGACGACGCGCAGCTTGCGGTCTTCGGGTCGGAGTGGCGATTCGATCGGCGAGACCGTGTCGGGAAGGTCGCTTCCCGGCAAGGGGGCCGGCTGCGCAACGGCGAGGGGAGGAGCAGACGATCTGGAGGTCGCGCGGTAGAAGTTCGTGATCTGGACGGGCCGGCCGTCCTCGCGAACCTCGAAGTCCTCCGGGCCGAGGTCGGTGACCGGGTTGCCGTCCTTGTCGGTGACGTGGACCTCGACGTTGACGACCTTGACGTCGACCGTCTCCCCGAACGGCTCGCGGGCGGGGTCGGGGGTGTCCTCCTGAGCCGCGAGGAGCCGAGTCGCGAAGAGCAGAGGGAGGGCGGTCAGGAGGGCGGTCGGGACGATCGCCAGGAGAGCGCTCGTGGAGGGCCGGGGCATCCGCTTCACGCCTCGGACGTGGATTGCAGCGAGCCGGCCACGAGCTCCGCCAGATCGACGGTCTCGGCGACCGCGGCGTCGAGCATCATCTTGCACTCCGGGCAGGCCGTGACGAGGACCTCGGCTCCCGAGGCGCCGATCTCGCGCTTGCGCTCCAGGTCGACGCGCTTTTCCTCCTCGCGCTGGCTCATGAACCCGGCGCTGCCGCCGCCGCAGCAGAAGGACCTCTCGCGCCGCCGGGGCAGCTCGAGCAGCTCGAATCCGGCGCTCGCGATCGCCTGCCGCGGGGCGTCGAACACCTTCTCGTAGCGGCCCAGGTAGCAGGGGTCGTGGAACGTGACCTTGCGCCCCGCCCCGGCGCCGCCGGCGAGCCGCAGCCTGCCTTGACGGAGGAGCTCGACGAGGAGCTCGGAGTGGTGGATCGTCTCGACCTCGAAGCTCGCGTCGAGAGTCGGGTACTCGCGGCGGATCGTGTGAAAGCAGTGCGGGCAGCCGGTGACCACCTTGGCCACCTGCCGCTCCCGGAGCCGGCCGATGTTCTCGTTGGCCAGGGTCTGGAACTGGAGCTCTTCGCCCTGGCGCCGGGAGTGGTGGCCGCTGCACGACTCCTCCTCGAGCACGCCGTAGCTGACGCCGGCCTCGTCGAGGAGCCTGAGGGTGGCCGCGAGGCTGCTCCGCGCGTCCTCGTTGTAGGTCCAGACGCAGCCGAGCCAGAGCAGGTACTCGGTCTCGCCGGCCCGGTAGAGGGGGATGCCGAGCTCCGCGATCAGCTTGCCGCGGGCGTCCCCCGGCGCCTTGAACGGATTGCCGTAGCGCTCGACGTCCTGCAGGAAGTCGGCCGCCACCATGCCCTTGCCGCTGGCCAGCGCCTGAGCTCGCTTGGCCCCGATGAGGAGCTGGAGATGCTCGATCCCGACGGGACAGATACTCTCGCACGCACCGCAGCTCGTGCACTGGCCGAGAGCCGTCTCGGTGATCACGCTGCCGATGACGCCGCCGTCGCCGCCCAGCGCGGCCCGACCGGCGAGGATGAACCCGCGGGGATTGAGCTCCTGGCCACTGCCGGCGGCGGGGCACTGGTCCGTGCAGCGCTTGCACTCCACGCAGGAGAGGAAGTCCATGCGCATCTTCCACGGCACGTCGGCCATCGTCTCGAGCCCCAGCGAGACCTCCTCCTCGGCGGCCATCAGGGCCTCCTCGTCGAGCTCGAGCGGCAGGTACTCGCCGAGCTCGTGGGTGCGCAGGAAGATGTCGACCGGGGCCATGAGGATGTGGAAGTGCTTGGAGCGGAGGATGAGCGGCGGGAAGGCCACGATCAAGAGGGAGTGCAGCCACCAGTTGGCCTTCTGGAAAGGGGCTGCTTCGTCGAGGCCGTAGAGGTAGGTGAGCATCAGCACGAGGATCATCAGCGCCACGACGCCCGAGCTGTACGACTTGGGGTCGGGCGAGATCTTCACCATGACGAAGCGGCGGTAGGCGAGACCGACGATGCCGACGGCGGTGAGCACCGCCACGACGGCCAGGAAGCCCTTGAAGAGCGGCAGGGCGCCGCCGAAGATCGTCGCCAGAAGCGGCACGTAGAACGGCTCGAGGAAGTGATCCGCCGTCTCCAGCCCGAAGAAGACGAACCCGAAGAAGACGAGTGCGTGGAGCGCCCCGGCGACCGGCCTGCCGCCCACCACCCGCGACTGGAAGACCACCTCCCGGATCACCCGCAGGAGCCGCGCCGGCAGCCGATCGGTCCGCGGCCGCTCCGGCCGGCCGGCTCGGATGTGCCGGATCTTGGGCAGCAGTCCGTGGACGAAAAGACCGGCCGATGCGGCGACCAGCACGACGAGCAACGCTTGCTCCCAGCCCGCGAATAGCATCCGCGCCCTCCCTTGGTTGCAGGTTGAGCGGCCCGCCGAGACGCTCCGTTGCGAGGCTGCGAAGACGCCCACGAACCTCGAGGATGCTACCAACGTTTGACCGCCGGCGCAGAGGCCGGCCGCTGCGCGCCCCGCGAGCTCGGGGCCGTCAGGTGGCGCAGGAGGCTAAGGTGATGTTGGTGAAGAAGACCTCGTCGGCCCGCGGGACCTTGATCACCTCGACCGGCTGGACGACCACCGGCGGGCAGACGCAGATGGTCGTCGGCGTGCGCTCGGTCACCGTCACCGTGAGGTCCGTGCCGTCGGACCTGGCCGCCGTGACCTCGATGTCGTAGCAGCTGTTGGGCTGCTCGCCGGAGGCGGCCACGAGGACCATGTCGACGTTGAAGTCGACGATCGGCAGCTCACTCCTGGTCCCGAGCTCGTTCCACAGAGCCTCCAGGCCGCTCTGCACCCGGATGACGTCGCGCCGGAACTCGGTGATTCCCGACTCCTGCGACTGGAACAGCGTCTCCCAGGGCACGTCCCCTTCGGGGAGCGTGGGCGCCGTCGGCGACTTGCCGTCGCAGGCGGGGATCAGCAGGATCGCCGCGAGGGCGAGCAGCGTCGGGCGGCGGAGCTTGCGGGGGTCGCGCATCGTCGCAGTATACGGTGCCGGGCAACGGCCGGTCGTGACCTCCTCCTCGTCTTATCTGCAACAGGAGGGGCCCGCTGCGAGATTCCCGCCCTTCGCCGGCGAGGTCCGGCGGCCGGCATCCCAGGATGGGTTTGCGCCCAGGCCAGGTGTGTATACTCCGCCGGTGTTCGGCCCGGGAAGCTGCCGCCGCAATCGCGTGAAGGGGCCGTGGCGGCTCGCCGGGCTCGGTCTGGCCGTCCTCGCCGGGGCCTGCGGCGGGCCCGCACCGGCGCCGGAGCCCGGCACCAGTCTCGCGACGCTCCTCCCCCTGGCCGAGCTGCGATCCGAGACGACGGCGCTCGATCTCGGCACTCCCGAGGCGCGGCCCTTCCTGATCGCGGGCTGGGGCGTCGACGAGCAGCCCGGCGAAGCGTCGTACTGCTGGGGGCTGGGGAGCAGCTCGCAGCTGCGGCTCGAGATCTCCTGGCGGCGTCCCCTCGAGCTCGTGGCCGAGGCGACGCCGTTCCTCTTCGCCGGCGCGCCGCCGCAGGTCGTCCGGGTGCTGCTCAACGGGCAAGCGGTCGGCGAGATCGTGATGGACGGCTTCGAGACCCCTGAAAGCCCGCGCGGCGGTAGCGTTCGCGAGTACCGCCTCGCGCTGCCGGAGGCGGCGCTGGTCGTGGGCAGCAACGTGCTCGAGCTCGAGTATGCCTACAGCCGCCGGCCGGCGGAGGTCGATCCGGCCTCCGAGGACCGGCGAGAGCTGGCCGTGTCCTGGCACTCCCTGAGCCTGCTGCCGGGTTCGGGCTCGCAGCCGCCGCAGGCGCGCGAGGACGACCTCATCCTGCCCTTCGCCTCGAGCGCCAGCTACTACCTGCGGCTTCCCGCGGGGGGCCGTCTCGAGATCGCGGGCGTGGCGCCGTGGCGCGACCTCAGCGGCGCCGGCGGCGCGGTACCGGCGCTGCGCGTCGAGGTCGAGGCGGCGGGTGGGGAAGTGGCGACCCGCGATCTCTCGCTGGCGGAGGAGAGCCTCGAGGACGTCGCCGTCGAGCTGCCCGCCTCGCCCTCCGGGCCGGTGCGGGTGACGCTCGCGGCGCTGCCCGCCGCGGGCGCCGCCGGCGGCCTGCGGCTGGTCGCCCCCGTCGTGCGCGCGCCGCGGAAGGAGGACGCCCCGCCGCCGGCGCCCGTTGGCCAGCCCTCGGGGCGGCGGCCGAACATCCTGATCTACCTCGTGGATACGCTGCGGGCGGACCGTCTGGGCTGCTACGGCTACGAGCGGCCGACCTCCCCCAACATCGACCGTTTCGCCCGCGAGGCGACGCGGTTCACCGAGGTGAGCGCGCAGTCGTCGTGGACCCGGCCGACGGTCGCCTCGCTGTTCAGCGGGCTCAATCCCCAGGTCCACGGCACGAACGAGCGCGACGACGCCATCCCGGAGTCGGTGCAGCTCTTGCCGGAGATCTTCCAGGGCCTGGGCTGGGACACGGCCGCGGTGATCACCAACGGCAACGTGGGCCGGAAGTTCGGCTTCGAGCGCGGCTTTTCCATCTTCAACTGGCTGCAGGAGCGGGCCACGAGGCCGGAGGTCCACGAGCTGTCGGACAAGGTCAACGCGGCGGCCTTTCCCTGGCTCGAGAAGCGGCCGGCCGACCGCCCGTTCCTGCTCTACCTCCACACGACGGATCCGCACGGGCCGTACATGCCGCGCAGCCCCTACCGGGAGCGCTTCGCCCCGCAGGTGAAGGACCCCGAGGCCGGCTCCAACGAGCGCATCAATCAGCTGGCGACGGCCGGAGTCGAGGCCGGCGACGCCGCGGTGCAGGCCCTGAGCGACCTCTACGACGCGGAGATCGCCTTCAACGACGCGGCCTTCGGGGCGCTCCTCGACAAGCTGCGGGAGCTGGGGCTCTACGAGTCGACCCTCATCGTCCTGCTCTCGGATCACGGCGAGGAGTTCGGCGAGCACGACCGTCTCGCCCACGGCAAGGGCCTCTTCGAGGAGCAGCTCGCGGTGCCGCTCGTCATCCGCTTCCCGGACGGCCGCGGGCGGGGCGCGACGGTCGGCGCCCTGGCCCGGCAGATCGACGTGCTGCCGACGCTGCTCGACTTCGTGGGTGCCGAGATTCCGGCCGCCGTCCAGGGGCGCAGCCTGCTGCCGGCGGTCGGCGGCTACCGGGCGCCAGAGGAGGTGAGCTACGCCTACCTGCAGCTCGACGACCGCCACCTCGAAAGCGTGGCAACGCCGGCCCGCAAACTGATCAGCTACCTGCCGACGAAGCGGTTTCCGAGGTCCGGCGAGGAGCTCTACGATCTCGTCACGGACCCCGGCGAGACCCGCGACGTGGCGGCCCGGGACACCGTCTGGACGGGCTACCTGGGCTCGCTGCTGCGCTTCAGGCGGCACTACTGGACGAGCCTCGACGCGCCGCGGGTGGAGGCGGACGAGGAGCTCAAGCGCCGGCTGCGGGCCGCCGGCTACCTCCAGTAGGTCGCCGCGGCCCCCTCAGCCGGCGGCCGGAGCGTGGCAGCCTTCGCAGGTCACGGGGAGCGGCCGGTAGCGGACGATCGGCTCGGGCAGCCCGGCCTCCGGCTCGTGGCAGGCGACGCAGGGGGCGCGGGCGTGCGCCCCGGCCAGCCGGAAGGCGCTGTCGCGGTCGTGGACGAAGACGAGATCGGCCCAGCGGACGGCCGTGTGGCAGGCGGCGCAGCCGCCGGGGCGGCCTTCGAACTGGCCACCGTGGGGCTCCGCGTGGCACGCCGCGCAGTCCGTGGAGACCCCTTCGAGGGCGAGGAGACGGCGCTCCTCGGTGGCCTCCGCGGTGGCGTGGCACTTGCCGCAGGCGACCTCCCGGTGGCCCGCCTCGAGCGGGAAGGAGGTGCCGGCGTGGTCGAAGACCGGCACCGTCCAGCCGGCGTCGGAGTGGCAGGCGGCGCAGCCGCCTTCCGCCAGCCAGCGGTCGGCCGTACCGCCGTGCGGATCCGCGTGGCACTCGACGCACGCCAGGCTCTGGAAGCGGAACTTGGCGGTCGCGACGACCCGCGGATCGCCGGGGCGCTGGTAGGTCGTCTCCCGGTGGCATTCGATGCACGCCACGCCGCGGTGGAGGCCGGTCAGCGCGAAGCGGGACAGCGCGTGGTCCTCCTCCGAGAAGAGCGCCGGCACCCAGCGCTCCACGGTGTGGCAGCCCTCGCAGGCGCCGCCGTCCTCGCGTCCCGCGAACTGCCCGAGGTGCTCGTCGGCATGGCAGGTGGCGCAACGCTCGAACCCCGGCACGGCGAAGGGCTCGCCCGCGCGATGGCACTTGCCGCACTCGACGGCGGCGTGGGCGCCGGCGAGCGCGAAGCGCGTGCGCCCGTGGTCGAAGCCGTCGCGGCTGCGGCTGTCCCATCCTCCCGTCACGTGGCAGCTGGCGCAGTCGGGGCCGAGCCGGTCCTCGTGCGGGTCGGCGTGGCAGTCGCGGCAGGTGGCGAAGGGGATGCCCGAGAACTGCAGGGCGCCGCCCGGCCGCCGGTGGCACTCCGCGCAGCCGACCCGCTGGTGCCGCCCGGTGAGCGGATAGCGCGTCGCGGCGTGGTCGAAACCGGGGGTCGTGAACCACGAGTCCGCGACGTGGCAGGAGGCGCAGTCGGGCCCCAGCGCTCCCTCGTGGGGATCCCGATGGCAGGCCGAGCAGCGCTCGTGGGCGACCGGCTTGAAGCGGGCGAACGGCTCGCCGCCGGCGTCCGTCTCCGGGCGGTGGCACTCGACGCATTCGACCTTCGCGTGGGCCCCTGCGAGGGCGAACGCCGCGCCGGCGTGGTCGAACCCGGAGGCCGGCCGGAAGGCCTCGACGCCGTGACACTGGTCGCAGGCGGCCGGCTCCAGCTGCCCGCGGTGCTCGTCCGCGTGGCAGGCCGCGCACGCCGCGGACAGCCCGAGGTAGGTGCGGTCGAGGTCCTTGCCGGCCGCCACGAAGGCCTCGGCGCGCTCGATGAAGGAAGCGCGGTGGCACTCGCGGCAGTCGAGCTCCAGGTGCTTGCCGGCGAGCGGCTCGCCCGTCTCGGCATGGTCGAAGCTCGCGATTCCGTCCGGTCCCCACCAGACGAGCTCGTAGTCGCGGCCGTGATGCTCGATGTGGCAGAGCCGGCAATCCTCGTAGTCGGTCCGGGCGTGCAGCCCGGCGCCGGTGCGGATGCGCTCGCCGAGGATCTTGTGGCACTCGAGGCACTTGGCGGCGGCGACGCCCTCGCCCTGGGTGTGGCAGTCCAGGCAGTTGCGGCTGCCGTCGATCTCGGCGTGGGCGGCGGTGAGGGGACCGGGCGAGATCTGGCCGTGGACGCCCGGCGCCGCGAGCAGGCCGAGGCCGCTCCAGACCAGGGTGAGGACGGCGGCCCGCGCGACGCTCACTAGCTGAAGCCGTAGCCGGTCGCGATGGCGACGGCGATGTGCACCGCCGCGAAGATGTACATGATGATCGCGAAGGGCTTGTGGAAGACGTGCCAGTGATGGAAGAGCTCCTGGAGCCTCTCCCACAGGAGCAGCCGGCGGGACAGCTGGGCGCGATCCTGCAGCAGCTTCTGCAGCTCGGCGCGGTGCTGGGTCGACATTCCCCGGGTCAGGGCCTTCACCTGCCACTGGAGCCGCGCCGAGCCGAGGGGCAGGCTCGCGAGGATGCGGAGCAGCCCGGCGGAGCCGTCCACCGTGCGCTTGACGACGCCGTCGAGCCGGTGGAGGGCCTTCTCGGTCACGCCGTACTGGCTCGTGAGCTTCGCGTTGAGGCCCTCGGACAGCTGCTCGACCTCGGCGAGGCTCATCGCGTCGCCCGAGCGGCGCCGGGGGATCTGGAGGTAGAGGTAGCGGCCGAGGATGCCGCTCGTCGCCACCAGCACCATCGACCAGAAGCTCAAGGCGACGACGCCCGTCACCTTGAGCGAGCTGTGGAGGACGATGAGCAGCGGGCCCATCACGCCGCAGTAGATGTGGAAATCGAGCCACCAGCGCAGCTGGCCGACGCTGCGCAGGACCTTGACCCGCTTGCGCAGCGAGTAGGTCATCATGAGGGTCATGAGGCTGGCCCCGATGATCCCGTAGGTCCGCCCGAGACTCCCCCCGGGCTTCAGGTCCCAGTACTGCGGGTGGTGCGGCCGCTCGACGAGCGGCGTCGTGTAGTAGTCCCAGCCGTAGGCCACGAGGAGGCCGAAGGTGACGAGCGAGAGGGCGTAGAGGACCGCCAGACCCCAGTTTCGCTGATAGGTCTTCGGGAGGCTCGCGGTGCGTCGTCTCGTCTGCGGTTCGATCATCGCGTCCCTCTCGGTTCAAGCCGCGTACCAACGAACGGCGGGGCTCCGCTCCGGCGGTCTCGGGAAGGTCTCTAGCATAGCCAACATTAGCGCTGGATTACTGTCCGGAGAGGGCACGGCGGCGTCGGTCCCGGGTGTGTCGCGGTGTCTCGCCACCGTCTCTGGCGAGACAGTGCCTGAGACACGGCTTCCCGGCCGCGGCTCCAGGGAGGCCCTGCCCTCCTAGCGAGTAATGCCCCTGTAATCCCCCGGATGGGACCGTGACAACTGGCGCGAGACTTGCTCCCACCAGCCGAGCGAGCAGGAGCCGGAGACAACCGAGCCGACGAGGGACGATGGATACGAAGCGAGCAGGCGACAAGACTCACGGCGGGCGCGGCGCGCTGCTCCCGGCGGTCTGGCTGGCGGCTGCGCTGGCCGGCGTCGGCGCGGCCGCGGCGGCGCCGAGCCTCGAGAACCCGCACGGCGATCTCTCGATCTCGTGCGACGAATGCCATACGACCGAGGGGTGGACGCCGCTGCTTGCGGATCCGGCGTTCGACCATGGGGCGACGGGCTTCCCCCTCGACGCCGGCCACCGGGGCGTGAAGTGCGCCAGCTGCCACGCCGTGCTCGAGTTCGCCAAGGTGGGCTCGGCGTGCGCCGACTGCCACCTCGACCCCCACCTCGGCGAGCTCGGCTTCGCCTGCGGCGACTGCCACGAGACCACCGGCTGGGACCCGCGGGCGCGCATGAGCGAGCTCCACGACGCGACGTTCCCGCTGACCGGGGCCCACCGCTCGGCGGACTGCGCGGCCTGTCACACCGAGGATCCGCCGTTCGAGTTCCAGCTGACGCCCACGGACTGCTTCCAGTGCCACATCGAGGACTACCGGAGCGCGGAGCTCGATCACGTCGAGCTCGGCTTCCCGACCTCGTGCGAGGCGTGCCACACGACCGACGCCTTCAGCCCGGCGACCTTCGACGGGGTGGACCACGACCTCTTCTTCCCGCTGCGCGGCGCGCACGCGCTTCTCGACTGCACCGACTGCCACGCCGGCGGCTTCGGCGGCACCCCGAGCGAGTGCTTCGCCTGCCACGCCGACGACTACAACGCGACCCGCGATCCGAACCACGTGGCGCTCGGCTTCCCGACGATGTGCGAGCTGTGCCACGGCACGACGACCTGGGAGGGGGCCAGCGAGGTGGATCACAGCCAGTTCTTCCCCTTGAACGGCGTCCACGCCGTGCTCGATTGCGAGTCGTGCCACGCCGACGGGTTCGAGGGCACGCCGACGGACTGCTTCGCCTGCCACCAGGCCGACTACAACGCGACGACCGACCCCAACCACGCGGCGCAGGGGTTCAGCACCGACTGCGAGAACTGCCACGGCGAGTCCAACTGGTTCGTCGACGCCATCGACCACGAGGCGTTCTTCCCGCTGCGCGGCGCCCACCAGGCCCTCGATTGCGAGGACTGCCACGCCGACGGCTACGCGGGCACGCCGCGCGACTGCTACGGGTGCCACCGGGAGGACTACGAGTCGACGGACGACCCCAACCACGTGGCGCAGGGCTTCCCGACCGCTTGCGAGGAATGCCACAACGAGAGCGACTGGGACGACGCGGTCCTGAACCACGACGCGTTCTTCCCGCTCACCGGAGCCCATCAGCCGCTCGACTGCGAGGCGTGCCACGCCGACGGCTACGAGGGCACGCCCAGAGACTGCTACTCCTGCCATCGCGAGGACTACGAGGGGGCCGATCCGAATCACGTGGAGGCCGGCTTCCCGACGATGTGCGAGGCCTGCCACAACACGTCGACGTGGGAGGGGGCGACCGCCGACCATTCGTTCTGGCCGCTGACGGGCGCCCACCAGCCGCTCGACTGCGAGGCCTGCCACGCCGACGGCTACGAGGGCACGCCGACGGACTGCGCGGCCTGCCACATCGACGAGTACAACAACACGACGGATCCCGATCACCAGGAAGCCGGGTTCCCCACCTCCTGCGAGGACTGCCACACGACGGCGAACTGGGACTCGAACTTCAACCACTCCTTCTGGCCGCTGACCGGGCAGCACCAGAACCTCGACTGCGAGGAGTGCCACGCGGAGGGTTACCCCGGGACGCCCACCGAATGCGTCGGCTGCCACCTCGACGACTACAACAACACGACGGATCCCGACCATCAGGCCGCCGGCTTCCCGACGACCTGCGAGGACTGCCACAACACGAACGACTGGGAGGACGCCGATTTCAATCACGACCAGGCGTACTTCCCGATCTACTCGGGACGGCACGCAGGGGAGTGGGACACCTGTGCGGACTGCCACGTGATACCGAACGACTTCGGCGTCTTCGAGTGCATCTTCTGCCACGAGCACAACCAGGCCGACATGGACGACGAGCACGAGGACGTGAACGGCTACACCTACGAGAGCCAGGCGTGCTTCAACTGCCACCCGAACGGAGAGGCGGACGACTGATGAGAGCCATCCGCGCGATCGCCACCCTGCTTGCCCTCGCCGCGCTCGCCGCCGGCACGTCGGCCGCCGACCCCGTCACGTTCGGCATCCAGTACATGACCGCGGACCGGGTCTACCTGCACGGCGGCTCGCGCTTCGGCCTCGCGGTGGGCGACCGCCTGGAGGTCGAGCGCGACGGCGAGCAGATCGGCGTGCTCGAGGTCGTGTTCGTCGCCACCCACTCGGCGTCGTGCCGGGTGCTCGAGGCGACCGAGGCCCTGAGAACGGGGGACGTCGCGATCTGGGACTCGCCGCGGACGCCGGTCGCGATGCCGGCCGCCGCCACGACGGTCACCGCCGCGAGACAGGATCCGGCGCCGCCGGCGCCGAGCTACTCGCGGACGGAGCCGGAGCGCCGTCCCGAGCTCAAGGCCAACGTCAGCGGCAGCATGACCTTCGACTGGGAGCAGTTCACGGACGAGTCCGGCTACGACCGGGATTTCGATCGCACCTCGGCCCGCTTGGGCCTGCGCGGCCGCGACCTCGGCGGCATGCCGCTGCAACTGCGGATCCGCGCCTCGACCCGGACGCTCGACCGCGTCGTCTCGTCCGACGACTCCTCGACGATCAGCGAGACCCGCGATCGGCTGTACGAGCTGTCCCTGGCCTACGAGCCGCCCGAGGGCCGCTTCGCCCTGCGCCTCGGCCGGCTGCGCCTGGGCCGCTACGCGGGGGCGGGGACCGTGGACGGGGTGTCGGCCGAGACGCGCGTCGGACGGGTCTTCCACGTCGGCGTCTTCGGCGGCGCCCGTTCGGACATCTCGGACTTCGGTCCCGACAGCGATCGGACGACCTACGGCCTGACGACGCGGTGGACGACCGGCGAGCCGCAGCGCCTCCGGGAGATCCTCCTCGCCGCGGTGCGCGAGGACGGCATCGAGGACGTCAGCCGCGAGTACGTGGCCGTCCAGAGCCGGCTGACCGGCGGCCGCCTCTCGTTCTACGCCCGCGGCGAGCTCGATCTCAACAACGGCTGGCGCCAGGAGCTCACGGGGACCTCGAGCCAGCTCTCGACGCTGTTCGTCAACGCCTCGGCCCGGATCTCCGAGCGCAACAGGTTCTCCCTCTCCTACAGCCGGTTCGAGCGCTACCGCACCGAGGAGACCCGGTTCATTCCCGAAGAGCTGTTCGACACGGGCCAGCGCCAGGGCTTCCAGGCGCGCTGGCAGACCGGCCGCGCGAACGGCCTCAACGTGGCGCTCTCCGCGGGGTGGCGGCAGCGCGAGAACGACGAGAAGGACACCACCTCGGCCGGCCTCGGCGTCCACCACAACAACCTGTTCGGCAGGGGATACAGCTTCGGCGTCAACGTGCTCGCCTACTCGAATCCCTACAGCGACGGTACGACGGGCACGTTGCGGGTCGGCAAGCGGCTGCGCGGCGGCCACCGGCTGGGGCTGACGGCCGGCGCCCGCCTGCTCGATGACGCGCTGCGCGGCGGCGAGAGCCGCGAGACGCAGTGGTTCCGCCTCGACGGCTGGTTCGAGCTGCCGGGGCAGCTCTTTGCCCGCGCCGAGGCCGAGGTGAGCTCCGGTGACGACCTCGAGGGGCAGAGGTTCCTGCTCGGCCTCGGATACCGGTTCTGATCCGCTCGTGAACGAGTCCTTCGAGATCTGGGCAACCGCGATCGCGACGAGCCTGGCGATCATCAGCATCTATTTCGTGCGCTTCCGGCGCCGGCTGGTGGTTCAGCGCGAGCGCAAGCGGGAAGCCGCCGAGCTGGGGATCGACCGGCCGACGGCCCAGTACCCGTTCATCGACGCCAGCCGCTGCATCGGTTGCGGCGCCTGCGTCGAGGCCTGCCCCGAGGGCGACCCGCTCGGGGTCGTCGGCGGCACGGCGGTCGTCATCAACGGCCTGCGCTGCGTGGGGCACGGCAGGTGCGAGGTGGCGTGCCCGGTGGGCGCCATCGAGGTGGGCCTCGGCGATCTCAAGGGCCGCGCAGACATTCCGCAGCTCGACGAAGACTACGAGACGTCGGTCTCGGGTCTCTACATCGCCGGCGAGCTCGGCGGCCTGGCCCTCGTGCGCAATGCGTGCCGGCAGGGCAGGGCGGCCGCGGAGGCGATCGTCGAATCGCTGGTCGCCGAGCCCGGGGTGGGGCCGCGGCCCGCCGACGAGCTCGATCTGGCGATCGTCGGCGCCGGGCCGGCGGGCCTCGCCGCCGCCCTCGCGGCGAGAGAGGCCGGCCTCGACTACGCGGTGCTCGAGCGGGAGGCCACCCTCGGCGGCGCCCTCTTGCACTATCCGCGGCGCAAGATGGTCCTCACCCAGCCGGTCGAGCTCGGCCAGTGGGGCGCTCTCGACCGCAGCGAGTACAGCAAGGAAAATCTGCTCGCGCTCCTGTCGAGGATGGTCGACGAGACGGGGCTCCACATCCACTTCGAGCGTCCGGTCGAAAGCGCCGTCAAGGACGGCGCCGCGTTCAAGCTGCTGGCGGGCGGCACGCTCTACCGGGCCCGGCGGGTGCTGCTGTGCATGGGCCGTCGCGGCACGCCGCGCAAGCTCGGAGTGCCCGGCGAGGAGCAGAGCAGGGTCATGTACCGGCTGATCGACGCCGCGTCCTACGACGGCGAGCGCATCCTCGTGGTCGGCGGCGGCGACAGCGCCGTGGAAGCGGCCCTCGGGCTCGCCAACGTCGCGAGCAACCGGGTGACGCTCTCGTACCGGAAGAGCAAGCTGTTCCGGATCAAGAAGAAGAACGAGGACCGCATCGAGCGCGCCTTCGCGTCCGGCCGGATCGAGCCGGTCTTCGACTCCGCGGTGGAAGAGATCCTCCCCGACAGCGTCAGGCTCCGCGTTCGCGGCGTCGAGACGGTCGAGCTGGCGAACGACTACGTCTTCGTCTTCGCCGGCGGCATTCCGCCGTTCTCGTTCCTGCGCGAGGCCGGGGTGCTCTTCGGCGGCGAGTCGCGTCCTCGGGAAGACGCCGTCGTCATCGGCTCCCAGAACGGTTAGTCCGGCAGATGGCGATGCAAGAGAGCGAGAAGGTCGCGAAGCGGTTCGCGTCGCCGCTCGCCTCCGCGGCCGCGGGGGCGGCGGCCGGGGTCGCCCTGGTCGCCCTGATCGCGGCGGGCTGGTGGCTCGGCGCTGGCGGCGAGCCGGCGCGCGGTCCAGCCTTCGAGCCCGTCGTGGCGGGGGCGGGGTCGCCGACCCCGGCGGCCCACCCGGCGGCGCAGCCGTCGCCGCACGCCGGGGCCGGTGCGGGCCCCGCCGAGGACCCGGAGACCCGAGGTCTGCGGGCCGCCGTCGCCGCCGACCCGGAGCGCGACGACCTGCGCCGGCGGCTGGCGTTGAAGCTGCTGCGCCAGGGGGCGTTCTTTGCCGCCTTCGAGGAGGCCGAGAAGCTGCTCGAGCGCGATCCGGAGGACGTCGACGGCCTCTTCGTCCTCGCCGCGGTGCGGGTGAGGATGGGGCAGCCGAGCCGCGCCCTGCCGCTGCTGGACGAGGTGCTCGAGAGAGCCCCGAATCACGTTCCGGCGCTGACGGCGCGCGGGCAGGCGCTCCTCGCCGCGGGACACGAGGCCGCGGCGGTTGCGACCTGGGAGCGCGCCCTCGAGCTCTCCGGTGGCAGCAACCGGCAGGTCGAGGAGCTGCTGCGCGAGGCCGCGAGCGGGCCGCGCGCGAGTCCGACGGCCGGCTCCTGAGCCCGCGACACCCGCCGCTGCTCCTGGCTCCCGGCCCGCCGCGCCGGGCGGCACGAGAGTTGCTTCGCCTCGTCGCCGTGCGACGAATGGGCCTCCTCCTCGCGCTCTGCGCACTGCCGGCAGTGGGTCCGGCCCGGCCGGCGGCCGGCTCCGGCGATGCCGTTGTGGCGCCCTCGCAGCGTCACTTGCAGCTCGTCGCGGCGGCCCGGGATCTCGCCGACGCGATCGGCGGGCGGGTTTGGCCCGGTTGGGACGCGGCGGGCTTCGAGGTGCTGCTGGTCGCCGGCGAGCGCGAGGTCCTGATCGGGCGCGCCGTCCGGCCCCCGGGCTTCGAGGCGGCGGCCGGGGCTTCGGCGGCCGGGGACTCGGCAGAAGGGGCCTCGGCGGCCGGTGCGGCGTGGCGGCCGCGGGTCTTCCCGGAGACGATGCTGGCCACGATGCCCGTCTTCGGTCCGCCGCCGACGATCGTCGTCGGGACGCCGGAAGCGGCCGGCCTCGGGACCGCGGAGTGGATTCTCGTCCTGCTGCACGAGCACTTCCATCAGTGGCAGATGCGCGCGCCGGACTACTTCGCCGCCACGGAAGCCCTCGATCTCGCCGCCGGCGACACGACGGGCCGCTGGATGCTCGAGTATCCGTTCCCGTACGACGAGGCCGGCGTCGCCGCCGGCCTGGACGCGCTGAGCCGCCGGCTCGCCGGGCTCTTACGGCGCCCGGCGGACGCCGACCTGAGCGCCGCGGCCGGCGACTTCTGGCACCGCTGGGAGCGGCTCGTCGGCGCCCTCGCGCCGGCGGACGCGCGCTATCTGCGCTTCCAGATCTGGCAGGAGGGGGTGGCCCGCTACGTCGAGCTGCGGCTGGCGGAGGAGCTGGGGGGCGGCGGGCCGGCGCCGCCCGCGGTGGCCGCCCTCGCGGCCCCCGAAGCGTTCGCCGCCGCCGCCCGGACGGCGAGGGAGCGCGTCTTCGAGGAGCTCGCGGCGCCGGATCTCGCCGGCCGGCACCGGATCTCCTTCTACTCGCTCGGCGCCGGCCTCGCCCTCCTTCTCGACCGCACCGACCCCGGGTGGAAGGCCCGCTACGAGCGGCCGCGCTTCGCGCTGGAGCCACCGGCCATCGATTGACACGACTCGGGCCGGCTGGTCTACTGGCCCCCCGTCTCCGTGGGGGCTTCCTTGCCAGATCCTGCCGTCGTCGCCTCGCTGACCGCCGCTCTCGACCCGGCCCGGCTGCACGAGCTGGCGCAGCGCTGCCAGGTGCTCGAGGTGCGGGCGGACCTCTTCCCGGAGCCCGAGGCGGCGGCGCTGCGCCGGGAGTTCCCGGGCCGCCTCCTGTACACGCTGCGCAGCGCCGCCGAGGGGGGCGGCTTTCGCGGCGGCGACGACGAGCGCCGCGCCCGCCTCGCCGCGGCCGCCGCGGCCTACGAGCTCGTGGACCTCGAGCTGCGGGACGTCGGCGGGAGCACCCTCGAGGCCGTCGCCGAGGAGCAGCGGGTCCTGTCGTGGCACGGCAGCCCGGAGAGCGAGGAGGAGCTGCACGAGGTCGCGGGCCGGCTGCTGGGCGTGCCGGCCTACTGGTACAAGGCCGTCACCGTCGAGCCGGCGAGCGGCCCCGACCGCTGGCCGCTCGGTCTGCTGCAGGACCTCGGGCGGCGGGACTTCATCGCCTTCGCCACGGGTGAGACTGGGGGCTGGACGCGGCTCGTGGCCCCGGTCCTGGGGGCGCCGGCGATCTTCGCCGCCGCCGGGCCGCAGGCGGCGGCGCCGGGGCAGCTGGAGCTGGCGCGGCTGCTCGAAGACTTCGCCTGGCCGCCGCCGGAGCGCGTGCGCTGGATCTTCGGGCTCGTCGGCCGGCAGGTGGCCGACAGCCTCTCGCCCTACGTCTTCAATCGCGCCCTGCGGCGGCTGGATCTCCCGGGCCTCTACGTGCCGTTCCACGTGGAGAGCTTCGGCGAGTTCTGGCTGGAGGTCGTGGAGGAGGGCGGGTTCGCGGAGGCCGGCTGCTCGCTGCGCGGGCTCAGCATCACGGCCCCCTACAAGCGCGTGGCGATGGCCGTCGCCGGCGCCGTCAGCCCGCTGGCCGACCGCATCCGCTCCGCCAACACCCTCGTCTTCCACGACGGCGTCTGGGAGGCCGACAGCACCGATCCGGAGGGAGTCCTCGGGCCGTTGCGCCGCAGGCAGATCGCTCTGCGGGGCAAGCCGGCCGCGGTGCTCGGTGCCGGCGGGGCGGGGCGGGCGGCCGCCCACGCGCTGGAGCAGGCCGGGCTCGCCGTCACGCTCTTCAATCGCGGCGCCGAGCGCCGGCGGCGGGTCGCCCGCGAGCTCGAGCGTCCCTGCCTGCCGTGGGAGGAGCTCGACCCTTCCCGCTTCGACCTCGTGGTCCAGGCGACGCCGCTCGGCCGCGACGACTCCGATCCCCTGCCGTGCGACCCGGAGGCCCTCCCGGCCGGCGGCGTGGGGCTCGACCTCGTCTACCGCCGGCGGGGAGCCACCCCCTGGGTCGCGGCGTTGCGCGCTGCCGGCCGGCTCGCGATCGGCGGCCGCGAGGTGCTCCTGCACCAGGCGATTCCGCAGTTCCAGGCGATGACCGGCCGCGAGATGCCCGCCGATCTCGTCGCCGAGCTCCTGGCCGAGCTGGAGGAGCGATGAGCCGGCCGCGGCGGGCCGTGGCGCACGTACGGACGTTCCTCGGTGACAGCCTCACGCCGGTCGCGGCCTACCGCCGGCTCGCTGCCGACCGGCCGCGCTTTCTCTTCGAGAGCGTCACCGGGGGCGAGCAGGTCTCCCGCTACAGCTTTCTGGGCGGCGCGCCGCGCGCCCTGTACCGCCTGTATCCGGATCGCCTCGAGGTCGAGGACGCGGCCGGCCGGCGCTCGCTCGGCGGGCCGCCGCTCGCGCGCCTGCGCGAGACGCTGGGGGCGATCGTGGCGGAACCGGGCCCGGTCCCCTTCGCCGGCGGCTTCGTGGGCTATTTCGGCTACGACCTCGCGCGCCTGGCGGAGCGCCTGCCCGCGAGTCCCCCCGATCCGTTCGGCCTGCCCGTGGCGCTTCTCGCTCGCATCGACTCGCTCCTCGTCTTCGATCACGCTCACCAGCGCCTGCTGGCCGTGGCCAACGAGATCGAGGGCGAGGTCGACCGCGAGGCGGCGGCGGCGGAGCTCGACCGGCTGGAAGCCCTGCTGGCGGGGGTGCGGACCGCCGGCGCCGAGCGGCTCCCGGCGCCGCCGCCGGGGGCGGTCGCCGCGCCGAGCCTCTCCGGCCCGGAGTACCGCGCGGCCGTCGAGCGGGCGCAGCGCCACATCGAGCGCGGCGACGTCTTCCAGGTGGTGCTCGCCCGCCGCTTCCCGCTCGGGCCCGCGGTCGACGCGACCACTCTCTACCGGGCGCTGCGCACGATCAATCCGAGCCCCTACATGGTTCTCGTCGAGATGCCCGAGGTGGCGCTCGTCGGAGCCAGCCCGGAGATGCTCGTGCGCAAGACCGGCCGGCGCCTCGAGACGCGGCCCATCGCCGGCACGCGGCGGCGGGGCGCGACGGCCGGCGAGGACGAGCGGCTGGCGCGCGAGCTCCTGGCCGACGCCAAGGAGCGCGCCGAGCACGTGATGCTCGTCGACCTGGGCCGCAACGACCTCGGCCGGGTGGCGGAGGGCGGCTCGGTGCGAGTCGCCAGCTTCATGGAGATCGAGCGCTACAGCCACGTGATGCACCTCTGCTCGACGGTGGAGGCGACCCTCGCCTCCGGCCGCGGGGCGCTCGACGTGCTGCTCGCCTGCTTTCCCGCCGGAACGGTGTCGGGCGCGCCGAAGATCCGCGCGATGGAGATCGTCGACGAGCTCGAGCCGGAGGCGCGCGGCCCCTACGCAGGGGCCATCGGCTACGTGTCCTTCGCGGGCGACCTCGACGCCTGCATCGCGATCCGTACCCTCGTCATCCACGACGGCGAGGTCTCCGTGACCGCCGGCGCCGGCATCGTGGCCGATTCGCGTCCCGAGTCCGAGCAGCTCGAGACCGAGAGCAAGGCGGCGGCGCTGCTGGCGGCCGTCGAGCTGGCCCGCGGGCTGGAAGCGAGCTCGCAGCCGTGATCCTCATGATCGACAACTACGACTCCTTCACCTTCAACCTCGTGCAGGAGCTGCTGCGGGCGGGCGCCGAGGTGGAGGTCGTTCGCAACGACGCGGCAACGGTCGACGACCTCCTGGCGATGGAGCCGCGGGGCATCGTCATCTCGCCGGGGCCGGGGCGCCCGGAGGAAGCGGGGATCTGCCCGCGGCTCGTGGCCCGCCGGCCCCGGCTGCCGATCCTCGGCGTCTGCCTCGGCCACCAGGTGCTGGGCCACGTCTTCGGGGCGAGGGTCGAGCGCGCTCCCGAGCTCGTCCACGGCAAGACGTCCGCGATCGTCCACGAAGGCGCGGAGCTATTCGCGGGCCTGCCCAGCCCGTTCGACGCGACGCGGTACCACAGCCTGACCATCGTGCCGGAGACCCTGCCGCCGGAGCTCGAGCCGCTGGCCTGGACTCGCGACGGCGTGCTCATGGGGATGCGCCATCGCGAGCTGCCCTACTGGGGCGTCCAGTTCCATCCCGAGTCGGTGCTCACGGTCCACGGACCGCGGATCCTGACCAACTTCCTCGACCGCTGCGCCGCGCCCGCCGGCGGTGGCGGCGAGCCCACCGCGTGAGCGCGCCCGCGATCGCTCCGGCGGCAGCCCTGCGGCGCCTGATCGCGCGCCGCGATCTGGAGCGCCACGAGGTCGAGTCGCTCTTCGGGCAGCTGATGGACGGCGAGCTCGACGCGCCGACCCAGGCGGCGCTGCTCATGGGCCTGGCGGTCAAGGGCGAGACCGCCGCGGAGCTCGCGGGCGCCGCGGCGGCGATGCGCCACCGCGCGATCCCGATCGAGCACCATCGGGAGGGGGCGGTCGACACCTGCGGCACCGGCGGCGACGGCAAGGGCACGTTCAACATCTCGACGGCGGCCGCCTTCGTCGCGGCGGGCGCCGGCGTGCCGATCGCCAAGCACGGCAACCGCTCGATCTCCAGCCGCTCGGGCAGTGCCGACGTGCTCTCGGCCCTGGGGGTCGACGTGACCGTGCCTGCCGCGCGCGCGGCGCGGGCGCTCGACGAGATCGGCATCGCCTTTCTCTTCGCGCCGCTCCTCCACCCGGCCATGCGCGAGGTGATGGCGGTGCGCGAGGCGCTCGGGGTGCGGACCGCGTTCAACCTGCTCGGCCCCCTGACCAATCCCGCCGGGGCGCGGCGCCAGGTGCTCGGCGTCTACGCGCGCGACCGCGTGCTGCTCGTGGCCCGGGTGCTCGCCGAGCTGGGCAGCGAGCACGCCCTCGTCGTGCACGGAGAGGACGGGCTCGACGAGATCACGCTTACCGGCGTCACCCATGCGGCCGAGGTGCGCGGCGGCGAGGTGACCGAGAGCGTGCTCGATCCCCGCGAGCTCGGCTTTGCGTACGTGGACGGGGCGGCGCTCGCCGGCGGCGAGCCGGCGGAGAACGCCGCGGCGCTCGCCGCGCTGCTCGCCGGGCGCGAAGGGCCGCTGCGGGACGTGACGCTGCTCAACGCCGGGGCGGCCGTCTGGGTGAGCGGGCGGGCGGACAGCCTGCGGGCGGGAATCTCGGCGGCCCGCGCGGCGCTCGACGGCGGCGCCGCGGCGGACAAGCTCCGAGCCCTGAGAGATCACTATGGGGGCTGAGATCGCGGACGTCTTACGGCGCATCGTGGAGCGACGGCGCGAGCGCCTGGCCGCGCCCGGCGCGGACTCGGCGGGGGTCCCTCCGGCCGCGGAGACCGCCGCGGCCGGCGCGTTCGTCGCTTCCCTGCGCCACCACCGCGGGCGGAGGGTGATCGCCGAGGTCAAGCTCGGCTCGCCGCGCCTGGGATCCCTCGTGGGCAGGGTCGAGCCCGAGCGGCAGGCGCGCCTCTACGCCGCCCACGGCGCCGCGGCGCTGTCGGTGGTCGTCGAGCCGGACTTCTTCCACGGCAGCTACGAGCTCCTGGCCCGCTGCCGCGCGGCGAGCGGGCTGCCGACCCTGGCCAAGGACTTCGTCGTCGACGACCGGCAGCTCGAGTGGGCGCGGCGGGCGGGCGCCGGCGCGGTGCTGCTCATCGCCGCGCTCTACTCGCGGGAGGAGCTCACGCGCTGGGCCGCGGCGGCCCGCGGCCTCGGGCTCGAGGTCCTCGTCGAGCTCCACGACCCCTCCGACCTGGCGCAGCTAGCGGGCGGCGACTGGCCGCTCGTGGGGGTGAACAACCGCGATCTCAGGACCTTCGAGGTCGACCTCGGGCACTCCGAGCGGCTCGTCCCGAGGCTGCCGGAAGGAGCCCTCAAGGTGGCCGAGAGCGGGCTCGGCAGCCCCGAAGACCTCGCCCGCCTGGAGAGGGCGGGCTTCGACGCCTTCCTGATCGGCGAGTCCCTGCTCCTCGCCGCGGACCCCGCGGCCAAGCTGCGGGAGCTGCTCGGCTGACGAGCCGTCGGGCTCCCGGGCTCGCTCCCGCTCCTGCAGGTTTGCGGCGGCCGGGATAGCCCGTTAGATTCGCCCTCCCATGAGCCGTCCGCTCGTCAAGATCTGTGGCGTTACCTCGGTGGCCGACGCGGTGGTCTGCGCCGACCTCGGGGTGGATCTGCTGGGTCTCAACTTCTGGCCCGGCAGCCCGCGGTACGTGGAGGTCGGACAGGCCAGGGCGATCGCGGACTCGGTGCGCGGAAGACTCGGTCTCGTCGGGGTCTTCGTCAACCGGCCCGGGAGCGAGATCGTGGCGATCGAGCGCGAGGTCGGGCTCGACCGGCTGCAGTTTCATGGCGACGAGCCGGCGGACGAGGTGCGTCGCTTCGGGAGCCGCGCCGTGCGGGCGATCCGCGTCGACCCGGAGAACGGCTTCGACCACGGCGTCCTGACCGAGTACGCGGGAATCTGGGGCTATCTGTTCGACGTCGCGAGCACCCACGCCTACGGTGGCACCGGGCTGCGCTGGCCCTACGAGCGCATCGCGGGCCTGGGTCTGGCCGAGCCGAAGCTCGTAGCCGGCGGGGTCGGGCCGGAGACCGCGCGACAGGCGCTGCGGCTCAGCCGCGCCGACGGAGTCGACGTGTGCTCCGGCGTCGAGTCGTCCCCGGGCGTCAAGGACGCGGCGGCGGTCGAGCGCCTCGTCCGGGAGGTGCGCGGTGGCTGAGAGGGGGAAGCAGGGCTACTTCGGCGACTTCGGGGGGACGTTCGTCCCCGAGACGCTGATGGCGCCCCTCGCGGAGCTCGCGCGCGCCTACGACAAGCTCAGCCGGCGCCGGGCCTTCCGGCGGGAGCTCGACGATCTCCTGGCCCACTACGCCGGGCGGCCGACGCCGCTCTACCACGCGCGGCGCTTGAGCGATCGGCTCGGGGGCGCCCGCATCTTCCTCAAGCGCGAGGACCTGCTGCACACCGGGGCGCACAAGCTCAACAACGCTCTCGGACAGGCGCTCCTGGCGCGGGAGATGGGCAAGGAGAGGATCATCGCGGAGACCGGCGCCGGCCAGCACGGCGTGGCGACGGCGACGGCGGCGGCCCTCTTCGGCCAGAGATGCACGGTCTACATGGGCGAGGAGGACATGCGCCGCCAGCGTCCCAACGTCGACCGGATGCGGCTGCTCGGCGCCGAGGTCGCCGGGGTCGACGGCGGCAGCCGCACCTTGAAGGACGCGATCAACGAGGCGCTGCGCGACTGGGTGACCAACGTCCGCGACACGCACTACGTCCTGGGCTCCGTGCTCGGCCCGGAGCCGTACCCACGCATGGTGCGCGACTTCCACGAGGTCATCGGCCGGGAGGCCGCGCTGCAGCTCGCAAAGCAGGCCGGCCGGCGCGCGCCGGACCTCGCGATCGCCTGCGTGGGCGGCGGCAGCAACGCGCTCGGCCTCTTCACGGCGTTCCTCGGCCGCCCGGAGGTGCGCTTGATCGGCGTCGAGGCCGGGGGGCGGGGAGCCGGCCTCGGAGACCATGCGGCGCGTTTCCGGGGCGGCCGGATCGGAGTCCTGCACGGCACGCGCACCTGGCTGCTCCAGGACGGCGACGGCCAGATCGCGCCCACCCACTCGGTGTCCGCCGGGCTCGATTATCCGGCCGTCGGGCCCGAGCACGCCCATCTGCGCGACATCGGGCGGGTGGAGTACACCGTGGCCACGGATGCCGAGGCGGTGGCGGCGTTCCACACGCTGGCCGAGACGGAGGGCATCCTGCCGGCCCTCGAGAGCGCTCACGCCGTGGCCGAGGCCTGCCGCCGCGCGCCGGCCCTTTCCGCCTCGCGGGTGATCCTCGTCAACCTCTCGGGGCGGGGCGACAAAGACCTCGAGTCGGTCCGCGCCTGGGACCTGGCGGCAGCCGAGAGCGAGCGGTGAGCGGCCTCGACGACGCGTTCGCGGCCTGCAAGGCAGCGCGGCGGGCGGCCTTCATCCCGTTCCTGATGGCCGGGGATCCGAGCCCCGCCGCCACTCTCGACCTGATCGGCGCCCTCGTCGCCGGCGGCGCCGACGTCCTCGAGCTCGGGGTCCCGTTCAGCGACCCGATCGCCGACGGACCGGTGAACCAGCGCGCCGCCGCCCGGGCGCTCGCCAGCGGCACGACGCTGGCCGCGGTCCTCGACCTGGTGGCGCGGACGCGGCTGCGCCACGAGGTGCCCGTGGTGCTCTTCACCTACTTCAATCCCGTGCTCGCGATGGGCGTCGCCGAGTTCGCCACCCGCGCCTCGGAATCCGGGGTCGACGGCGTCCTGTGCCTGGACCTGCCGCCCGAGGAGGCCGCGTCCGGCTTCGCCGGCGCGCTCGGCGACGCCGGCCTCGACCCCGTTTTCCTGCTGGCCCCGACCAGCACGGCGGCGCGGATGAAGGCCGTCGGCAAGCTCGCCCGCGGCTTCGTCTACTACGTCTCCCGGACCGGGGTGACCGGGGCGCGGGAGACCCTGGCCCCGGAGCTCGCGCGCGAGCTGGCGGCGGTGCGCCGCCGGGTGCGGCACCCGCTCGCGGTCGGCTTCGGCATCTCGACCCCGGAGCAGGTCGCCCGGGTCGGCGCCCTGGCCGACGGGGTCGTCGTGGGCAGTGCCCTCGTGCGCCTGGTCGAAGAGCACGGCGCGGGCGCGGCCGGGCCGCTGGCCGCCGAGGTGCGGCGGTTGAGCGCGCCGCTACGCCGCGGGCGCAAGCGCCGATGAGCGGCGACGGCGGGATCGAGGTCGGCAACGTGGCGGCCACGGCGCACGGGCGCTTCCTGCTGCGCCCGGCGGCGGGCTCGGGGCCGGCGCCGCTCGCCGTGGGCTTCCACGGCTACGGCGAGGGCGCCTCGTCGATGCTCGAGGCCTTGCTGGCGGTTCCCGGGCTCGCGGGCTGGCACGTCGCGGCCATCCAGGCGCTCCATCCGTTCTACCACCGCGTGACGGGCGAGGTCGTCGCCAGCTGGATGACCAAGCAGGATCGCGAGCTGGCCATCGCGGACAACCTCGGGTACGTGCGCCGGAGCCTGGAGGCGATCGCGAAGCGCGCCCCGGTGGCGGGCCCGCGAGTCTTCGCCGGCTTCTCCCAGGGCTGCGCCATGGCCTACCGGGCGGCCGCGGACGGTGGCTGCGACGCCGTCGTGGCGCTGGCGGGGGACGTGCCGCCCGAGCTGGCCGAAGCCGGCCGTTGGGGGCGGCCGCCGGTGCTCATCGGTCGGGGGACCCGCGACCCGCTCTACGACGAGGCCCGGTGGCGGCGCGACGAGCGCCTCCTCGCGGAGCTGGGCTCGCGAGTCGAGACCTGCGTCTTCCGCGGCGGTCACGAGTGGACGAGCGCCTTTCGGCGGCGCGCCGCGGACTTCCTCGGCGCGCTGCCCGGCTGACCGCCGGCCATGGAGACGGCCGGCCGCTACGTCCTGCTTCTCGCCGCCGGCGTGGCGGCGGGCGCCATCAACGTCGTCGCCGGGGGCGGCTCGTTCCTGAGCCTGCCGGTCCTCATGTTCCTCGGCCTGCCGCCGGGCATCGCCAACGCGACGAACCGCCTCGGGATCGTCACGCAGAATCTCGTCGCCGTCTGGTCGTTCGATCGCCACGGCGTTCTGGAGCGGGGCGCCGCCCTGTGGGCGGCGTTGCCGGCGACGCTGGGAGCGGGCGTCGGGGCGCTCCTGGCGCTCGAGGTGAGCGACGCGGCCTTCGTCCGGCTGCTCGCGATCCTCATGATCGTCCTGTCGCTGGGCTCGCTGTGGAGCCCCTCGCGGCGCCGGGCGGGCACGGAGCGCGCCGCGGCGGGCGCCGGCGCGGTGCTGGCGCGGACGGCGGGCTTCTTCGTCGTCGGGATCTACGGCGGGTTCGTCCAGGCGGGGGTCGGCTTCCTGTTCCTGGCCTTGACCTCGCTCGTGGGGCTCGATCTCGTGCGCGGCAACGCCGTGAAGGTGCTCTCGATCCTCTCGATGACGGCCGTCGCCCTGGCCGTGTTTGCCTGGAACGGCAGGGTGGACTGGGTGACGGGCGGCGTGCTGGCCGCCGGGTTTCTCGCCGGCGGGCTGCTCGGCGCCCGCTGGACGGTGCTCAAGGGCCACCGCTGGGTGCGCCGCGTCGTCACCGCCACGATCATCCTGTTCGCGCTGAAGCTCCTGCTCGCTCCGTGAGCCGGCCCCCGGTCGGCCGCCCGGCCGGCGCGCTCAGTCGTCGTCGTCGCCGGAGGGCGAATCGGCGCGCATCGTGCGCAGCAAGGTGTAGCCCGCCAGGGTGGTCACGGCTGCCATGCTGACGATCATGAACACGAGGGCGAAGGGGTGCATGGTCTCTCTCCTCTCGAGCGGCTAGGCGCCGGGTTTGCCGGCAGCCGCGGCGGCCGCCCGGCGCTGCCAGGAGCGGCGGATGAACACGACGCCCACGAGGAGCATGAGAGTCATGATGAGCCGGGCCACCAGCAGGTAGGGCACGTTCTCCTCGGGCACGCCCTCCATCATCAGCTTCGGCCGGGCCTCGGTCCAGCCCCACCAGACGAGGAGCACGGCGAGGAAGACCGGCGTGACCCACTTCATGACCGGCTTGTAGAAGCCGGGCATGCGCAGGTCGGCCCCCTGGTGGAGCTCGTCCCAGCCCCGGTCGATGCCGAAGATCCAGGCGAAAAGAAAGATCTCGATCGCCGCGAAGACGACGAGGCCGAAGGTGCCGGCCCAGTAGTCCCACTCGTCGAGCACCCCCCACCGGTAGAAGACCACGTGGAACATGCCCAGGCCGATGCCCAGGGCCGTCACCGCCTGGGCGGCGCGCTTCCGGGTGAGGCCCACCTCCTCCTGCAGGAAGGCCATCGTCGGGCTGGCCAGCGCCACGCAGGAGGTGATGCCGGCGATGAAGAGCAGGAAGAACCAGAGAAAGCCCCACAGCTGGGAGCCGGCGATCTCGCCGATCACCGTGCCCATGGCGACGATTCCGAGATCGAAGCTGCCGTTCCTGGCGATCGCCATCGCGCCGGTGACGCCGAAGAACACGACGGCGGCCGGGATGGCGATGGTGCCGCCGAGGACCACTTCGGCGAACTCGTTGGTCGCCGCCGTCGAGAGGCCGGTGAGCGTGACGTCGTCCTTGCGGCGCAGGTACGAGGCGTAGGTCTGGATGCTGCCCATGCCGACCGACAGCGTGAAGAAGATCTGGCCCGCCGCCGCGACCCACACCCGGGCATTGCCGAGGCTCGACCACTCCGGGTTCCAGATGAAGTCGAGGCCTTCGGCCGGGGTGGCGGCGGCCTCCGGCAGCGTCATGATCCGAACGAGGAGAACGATCGCGAAGAGGAAGAGCATCGGCACGCCGTAGAGGGCCAGCTTCTCGATGCCGCCGCGGATGCCGCGCGCCAGGATCCAGCCGAGGAAGATCATGGTCGCGGCGAAGAAGAGGACCGGGACGAAGCCGCCCGTGCCCGTCGAGTCGTGGATGTTCTGGTAGTTGACGAGGAAGCTCCGCACCCCCTCCGCCCGTGCTGCGACGTCGTCGCCGAGCCCGAAGTACCTGCCGGTTAGGCTGAAGAAGCTGAAGCCGAGCATCCAGGAGGCGACGTAGGTGTAGTAGATGAAGACGATCAGCGGCATGACCACGCCGAGGATGCCGAAGTACTTGGCCCACTTCTTCTTGCGGTCGGTGAGGACGTCGAACATGCCCGGCACCGTGCTGTGGCCGTGCCGCCCGCCGAGCCTGCCCACGCCCCATTCGATCCACATCAGGGGAATGCCGAGCAGTATGAAGGAGATGAAGTACGGGATCATGAAGGTCCCGCCGCCGTTCTGGGCCGCCTGCACGGGGAAGCGCAGGAAGTTGCCGAGGCCGACGGCGTTGCCCGCCATGGCCAGCACCAGGCCGATGCGCGTGCCCCACTGTTCCCTTCCAGCTTGCTGGACGCTCACTGCGGCCTCCTTGCCCGTAGCACGAGATGATCTGGGTGGAACCGGCGGCAGGCTACCGTCGCGCCCGCGGAGGTGTCAAGAAGCGGCCGCGGCGTATGGCCTGCCGGGCCTCGCCGGGCTCCCGGGCGAGGCTCCGGCGACTCGGCGTGCCGGCGAGGCGGTGGGGGCGGCGGTTCTTCTCAGCCGGTCGAGACGCGCGAGCGGTGATCGGCCGCCGGCATGACGATCCAGAGAATCACGTAGACGAGGATGCCGGGAAACGCCGCGGACAGCGCGGACACGAGGACGTAGAGAATCCTCACGGTCGTGGCCCGCCAGCCCAGCCAGTCCGCGATGCCGGCGCACACGCCGCCGAGGATCCTGTCGGTGCGGGACCGCACGAGCGCGTTCGAGCCTCTGGTCATGAGCTCCTCCTTCCACCCGGAGCCGCAGGGCTCCTACCGAAGGCATACGCGCGCCGCACGCCGTTGTTTCCACTCCGGGTCCGTCCGCCCATCCGACCGGCGGCGGCCCCGGGCGAGCGCCGGAAAAAAGGCGGCGAGAGGTGGGGGCCTCTCGCCTGCATAGGGGAGATGAGGAGGGGTTGTGAAGCAACGAGAGTATGGCGCATCGGTACACGTGTCGCTGTGACCTGCGACACAGGGTCCGGCGAGCCGCGAGCCCCGTCTGCTATCCTGCAACTCGAGGAGGCTGATCATGCTCAAAACGCTCTCGTCGCTCGCCCTGCTCGTCGCCGCCGGTGCCGCGCTCGCCGGCGCCCAGGAAGACCCGCCCGCGCAGTCCCGTTTCCGGCGGGCGAACGGGACGCTGGTCGTCAAGTCGACCGCGGGCAGCATCCCCTGGAGCGGCGAGCCGCTCGTCCGGTCGACCGAGCCCGGGGAGCGCTACCACTACCTCTGGGCGCCTGAGCTGCTGGCGAGCGCGCGCGCCGCGGCCTACGTCGACGCCGACCTGCCCCAGGGATTCCGCCTGGGCAGCAACGTCGGACCCCCCGGGAGCCCGATGGTCGCCAAGGCTCCGGCCCGCTTGATCGATTTCGACGGGCTGAACCGCTCCACGGCCGGCCGCCTCGGCGCCAGCTTCTTTCCGCCGGACACGATCGTCGCGGCGAGCCCCACCAAGGTGCTCGAAGGGACGAACGTCGCCCTGCGGCTGACGACGCGGACGGGATTCGAGGTGGACAGCATTCCACTCAACAACTTCTTCGGGTTCGCGGGCAGCGTCCTGTTCGATCCCAAGGTCTACTTCGACCGCCTGTCCGAGAGGTTCTTCGTCGTGGCGCTCGAGCAGTCGCTCGACCCCGATCTCTCCGGCATCTGGCTGGGGGTCTCCAAGAGCTCCGATCCGGCGGTGCTGCTGGCCCCGGACGAGTTCTGTACCTACCGCATCCAGGGCCGGCGCGAGGGGAGCTGGGCCGACTATCCGGGGATCGGCATCAACGAGAACTGGTTTGCCGTGGCGGTGAACAACTTCGCCTTCGCCGACGGCAGCTTCCGCCGGGTGCAGATCTACCTCACCCGGGTGAGCCAGGTGACGGACAACGCGGAGAGCTGCCCGGCGCTGGCCATCAAGCGTTTCGCTCCCCCCACGGACGCACAGGGCCGAACGGCGTTCAGCGTCCATCCGGCGCAGCACTACACGACCACCGACCTGCCGGGCAAGCCGCTCTTCATGGTCAGCGGCTCCAGCTTCCTGCCCGAGAGCTACTACACCCTGTGGCGGATCATCACCGACGCCGGCGGCCAGCCGCGGATCTCCAAGCAGACGATCGAAGGCGACTTCTCGTACTTCTTCCCGCCGCTGGCTCCGCAGCGCGACGGCGCTCTCCTCGATACGGGGGACACCCGGATCACCCAGGTCGCGTTCCGGGACGGCACGGTGTGGGCGGCTCACGCCACCGCTTGTGGGATCGGGCCGCTGCCCAACGAGAGCTGCGTCCGGGCCGTGGGGATCACCCCGAGCGCCGATAGCGCCGCGTTCACCTTCGGCGAGGCCTTCGGGCGCCCGAACATGTTCATGTTCTGGCCCGGAATCGCCGTCAACAAGAATGGCGACCTGATGATGGCCTTCCAGCGCGCGGTGCCGCAGGGCTTCATGGGCGTCACCTTCAACGGCAAGCGCGCCAACGCCCTGCACTTCGACGGGATCCGCAACCTGCGCGGCAGCAGCTGTCCGCTCGACAACTTCTCGGTCAACCTCGGCGCCAACCGGACGGGCGACTACGTCGGTCTGCAGACCGATCCGCTGGACGACGTCTCCTTCTGGGTGGCCGGTGAGTACACCTCTCAGATCGATCCGCTCATGGGCTGCGACTGGAAGACCCGGATCGGCCGCGCCAGGTACAACTAGCCAGGTACGACCGGCCAGGTACGACCAGCCAGGGTACGACTAGCGGGTACGGTCGGCGGGCGGCAGGGGCCGCGGCGCCGCGGGGGTGACGTTGGAGGTAGCGGCCGGGAAGCGCGGTTGCTACGATGGCGGGCTGGGCGCATGGACACGACGGCCAAGACGGCCCGGATCGGGCGGTATCTCATCGAGCGCCAGCTCGGGCGGGGCGCCATGGGCGTCGTCTACCTCGCCAGCGATCCGGTGATCGGGCGGCGCATCGCCCTCAAGGTGCTGCGGCTCGACCTGCCGGGGGCGGAGGAGTCGAGCGAACGACTGCGCTCCCGTTTCCAGCGCGAGGCGCAGAGCGCCGGAATCCTCTCGCACCCGAACATCGTCACGGTCTACGACGCCATCGAGCAGACCGAGGACGGCGCCTTGTGCATCGCCATGGAGTACGTCGAGGGGACGAACCTGAGCGACCTCCTGCGCAAGCCGGAGCCCCTGGCGCCGGATCTCGTGCTCGATCTCGCGGCCCAGATCGCGGATGCGCTCGAGTACGCGCACGGGGAGGGGGTGATCCACCGCGACGTCAAGCCCGCCAACGTCATCGTGACGCCGAACGGACGGGTGAAGATCACGGACTTCGGCATCGCGCACCTGATCGACACCGCGCTCAGCGACGATCTCCGCTTCCTCGGCACTCCCAGCTACATGGCGCCGGAGCGCATCGAGGGGCGGGAGATCGATCAGCGGGCCGACCTCTTCTCGCTGGGCGTCGTTCTCTACCAGCTGACGACCCGGCACATGCCGTTCAAGGGCTCGAGCGTCGCGGACCTGACGAGGAGCATCGCCCGCGAGCCGCCGACGCCGCCGGAGCGCTTCGTGCCCGAGATCACCCCGGAGCTGCGGGGGATTCTCCTCAAGAGCCTCGAGAAGAATCCGGACGAGCGCTACCAGACGGCCGGCGCGCTGGCGACCGACCTGAGGGCCGCGCTGAGCCGCATCGCCGCCCTGCACCGGACCCAGCCGGTCACCCCCGCGGTGCCACCGGCCGAGAGCGCCCCGGCGCCGCCGGTGGCGGCCGGCGCCCCGCCGCCGCGCCGCTGGAAGATCCCGGCCGCGGCGGGGATCGCGCTGGCGCTCGTCGTCGGGGGGATCGCCTGGTGGGGCTCGCGCCGACCGGGCTCACCGGTGGGGGAGCCCGCGCGCGAGCCGCCGCCACGGGCAGCGCATCTCCAGCTCCTGGGCCAGGGCGCGGCGCGGCTGGCCGCCGGCGACACGGCGGCCGCCCACGATCTGCTTCGCTCCGCCGAGCTGGTCGCGCCCGACTCGCTGCGGGCCCGCCTCGGCCGGCGCCTCGCCGCGAGCCGGCTGCGGCGCGACGAGGCGGCGTTGCGCGAGATCGACGTCGACGCCGCCGTGAGCGAGGGGCGGGCGGCGCTCTCGCGTGGCCGTTGGGGCGACGCACAGGGCGCGCTCGAGAGAGCGCGGGCGCTCGACCCCGAGCATCCGAGCGTGGCCGATCTGGAAAGCCGGCTCTGGCTGGCCCGGCAGCCCGCCCGCCCGGTCGAGCCGCCGCCGGCGGTCGAGGTCGAGCGGCCGCCGCCGCCGGAGCAGGTCGCGCCGCAGGTCGTCCGAGTCGAGCCCGAGCCCGTCTCCGACGTCGCGGTGGTGCAGCTGGACTTCTTCAGCCTGGCGTCGCGCGGCGTGTTGACCATCTACGAGGGGGACCGCCAGCTGTTCAAGGAGGCGTTCCGGTTTCTCGAGCGGCGCCGGTTCCTGCCGCCCAAGGCGGCCACCGGCTCGCTGACCGGAAAGCTCGAGATCCCGGCCGGCGACATGGCGCTGCGCGTGTATCTCAGCCTGCCGGGCCGCGCGACCCAGGTCGTCAACGTGGCGGCCGAGCTGCGCGGCGGCGCGAACCACGTCCTGCGGCTGCGGGTCGCGGACGACGGCGCCTTCACGGCGGATCTGCGCTAGCCGCCGCGGCGACCGCGGCGCCGAAGTGATCGATACCCACGCCCACCTCTGCGACCCGGCCTTCAGCGGCGATCTTCCGGCGGTCCTGGAGCGCGCCCGGGCGGCCGGGGTGCGGCGGGTCGTCGCGGTCGGCGAATCGCTGGCCGACGCGCGGCGCAACCTCGAGCTGGCCGCGGCCCACCCCGAGATGGTGGCACCGGCGGCCGGCCTGTTCCCGACGCGCCTCGATCTCGACGAGGCCGACGAGATCTGCGCCTGGATCCGCCGCCACCGCGATCGTCTCGCCGCGGTGGGAGAGGTCGGTCTCGACCACTGGAAGGTGCGCGGCGGGCAGGACCGCGAGCTTCAGGAGGAGATCCTGTCGCGCTTCGTGCAGCTGGCGCTGGAGGTGGATCTGCCGCTCAACGTGCACTCGAGGTCGGCCGGCCGGGCGACGATCGACTTCCTCCTCGCGCGGGGGGCGCGCCGCGTGCAGATGCACGCCTTCGACGGCCGCGCCGCGAGCGCGCTGGCGGGGGTGGAGGCCGGCTACTTCTTCTCCGTGCCGCCGTCGGTCGTCAGGTCGCCGCAGAAGCAGAAGCTCGTCCGCAGGCTGCCGCTGTCGTGCCTGCTGCTCGAGACCGACAGCCCGGTGCTCGGCGCCGAGCCCGGCGCGCGCAACGAGCCCGCCCAGGCGATCCGCGCGCTGCGGGCGATCGCGGAGCTCAAGGGGCTGGATCCGCGGGCCCTGCGGGAAGCGATCGCGGCCAACGAGAGCCGGCTCTACCCCGGGCTGGATCGGCTCACGGCGCCGAGCGCTCGCTGACGATCCGCCAGCTGCCGTCGTCGCGGGTCCAGGTCAGCGACTTGGTGACCTGGTCGCCGAAGGTGTCGGACTCGTAGGTCTGGGTGAAGACCGTGCGCGGCGTGGCGGTCTCGAGCTCGAGCGCCTGCACGTTCTCGATGCGGACGCGCACGAACGCCGGAGCGGCGAGGCGCTGGCGGCGCGCCCGCTCCCAGGCGCGGCGGTTCACGGCTCCCTCGGGCACGAAATCGGCGGCGTAGAAGGCCAGGTAGCGCTCGGGATCCTGGCTCGACCACGCCGCCGCCCACTCTTGCGCCAGCTGGCCGAGGACCTGCTCGAGCGGCGCCACCGCGGCGGGCCTGGCCGGTGCGGTTACGGGCTCGGCCGGCGCGGTGACGGGCTCGGCTGGCGCGGTGACGGGCGCGGCCTGCGGCGCGGGGACAGGCTCCGCCGGCGCGGCGCGGGCCGCGGCTTCGGCACCGCCGGCGGTCGCCGGTGGCGTCGCGACACGAGCGCTCGCGACGGCCTCGGGCTCCGGACCGCTCGCGCCGCGCAGCAGCCAGCCGAGGCCGAGAAGGACGGCCAGCGCCGCGGCCAGCCAGGGCCACGGCGGCATGCCGCGCGCCGTCTCCGCGAGCGGCGGCCCGAGGGGCTCGACCTCCTGGGTCGCGTGCGCGTCCGCGTCCGCGGCCGCGCCCGAGCGCGCGAACTGCTGCGGAATCGTCCAGGTGTCGAAGGGCTTGTCCCCCACGGCCTGGTAGGTCTCGATGAGCCAGCGCACGCCGCGCCGGGCGCGCTCGTCGAGCTCGATGAAGCGGACGCCCATGCCCGTGGGCCGGTTCTCGCCGCCGGCCCGATGGCGAGCCCACACCACCCGCGCGCGGCCGCGCAGCGGCCGCCACTGCGGCGACGGGCGCAGCTCGAAGTGCATGAGCGTGCCCGCCGGCATCGGCGAGGCGGTGGCCACGAACATGCCCGCCAGGCCGACGTCGCCGACGATCTCGTCGAAGACTTCGTCGACCCCGGGATAGCGTACCCGGACCTCCGCGCTGATCGGCAGGCGGGCCGATGCACGCCTCGCAGCGTACTCTCCCATGGCGGCGGCATTCTAGCGCATGGAGCGCGGGGCAGCGGCCCGGCGGCCGGCTATCGTGACGCCGCTGCTCGGCGCGTGAGCCAGAGCTCGTAGCCGTTGCGCAGGCGACCCGGCGAGGTCGCCAGCGCCTCCGCGAGGGCGTCCGTTCCGGACGCTGCCCCGCGGCTGGCCGCGGCGAGGAACTCCTGGAAGCGTCGGCGCGTCGGCGGGTCCGTCCCGTCGAGCAGGTAGCGGACGAAAAAGGCGCTTTGCGCGTAGTTCGATTGCCGGTACCGGTCGCTGACGAACTCGGCCCAGGAGAGGTCCAGGAGTGCCGGCAGAGGCTGCAGCCGCCCCCTGTCCTGGCGCCAGTCGCGAAGCAGCTGCGACCAGACGAACCGTCCGCCCGAGGTCGTGGCACGGGTCTCGCGCACGCCGATCGTGCCGGGCTCGAGGTTGCCCTTGCCGTCGATGCGCGACAGGCCGAGATCCTCGGCCATCCCCTCTTCGATCCAGGTCATCGGGGGCCGCTGGAAGACGTCGCGGTTGATCAGGTGCGTGAGCTCGTGAACGAGGACGGCCGCGGGGTCGACGCCGCCGCCGCCGAGGTACAGCACGGCCATGGCGTCGTCGGCGTGACCGTCGCCGTGCAGCTCGCCGATGTCCGTGAACTCGCTCGCGAACCGCCGGTAGGCGTCTTCGCTGCGGTAGAGCACCACCGCGCGCCGCGGCTCGGTGCCCGCCCGCAGGGCGAAGCGCTCCTCGTAGGCCGCGGGCAGCCGGCCGGCGAGCCGATCGAGCCGCGTCAGGGCGCCGGCGTCGCGCACGTCGGTGTAGAGCGGCCAGCCGCCGAGAGTGGTGAAGTCGGCGTTCTCTTCACCGAGCAGCCGGCGGGCGGCCGCGATCCGCTCCGCGCGCTCGGCCGCGGAGGTGGCGACCACGAGATACCCCGCCGCGAGGGCCTCGAGCTCGTACTGCTCGACGGTGGGCTCGCCGCCGGGCGCCACCCAGCCGGTCCAGTCGCGGTGATGGGTGCGGATCCAGCGTCCCCGCCGCTCCAGCACGGGCACCTCGATCTCGGCCTCGAAGAGCACGAAGGCCTCGGCCTGGGGGTCCGGGCGGCTGCGCAGCGCCGCGCCGGCCGGCACCCGGACCATGTCCTCGAGCTCGAGCACGCCGAACGCGGCGCCGCGGCCGAGCGGCGGATCCTGCGCCGCGGCGGCAGGCGCGATGACGGCGAGGACGAGCGCGGCGGCCGGGCCCGCGCGGGTGCGCCTCACGAGCCGGCCAGCCGGACGCCGTCGGTGCCGCCCCCCAGCGTGATCTCCATGGGCGGATGGATGCCGCGGACCCACGCGATCCGCTGGCGCTCGAGGCTCTTGGCGAGCAGCCGGGCCTGGGTCTCGATCTGCGCCATCGAGGACGCGTCGGCGGCGCGGCCCCACGGCGTATCGCCCTCGCCCGCGGTGCTCCAGATCCACACCGGAACGTGGAGCTGCGCGAGGAAGTCGGCCGCCTCCCGGGCCGAGAAGCGGCTGTGGTCGGCCGGCTCGGGTCCCAGGAGCAGCACGGCGGCGCGCCGGTTTCCGGCCGCCGCGACGCTGACTCCGGCGACCGCGAGCGCGTCCGAGATCCGCTGGCTCGCGGGCGAGATCTTCGGCGACCGGACCCGGGTGAGGAGCCAGAAGATCCCCCCGTCGCGCGACGTCAAGGGGGAGGAAGGCTGGAACAGCCGCATGTCCATGTCGGTGCGGGGCGACCTCCGGGCCACCGGCGGCATGATCTGGAGCGAGGTCCCGCGCTTGAGGCCGGCCACGTAGCGGAAGTCGGCGCCCGCCCGCCGCGCCATCCGATCGATGTCGCGCTGCGCGCCCTGGTCCCGGACGAGCATGATGCTCGCCGGGCCCGTCACGACGTCGACCACCTCGAGACGCCGGCCGCCGGCGCGCAGCCAGCCCGCAGCGCGCGAGCCGGGCTCGGCGGCCCCTTCGTCGAGCTCGAGCGCCACCGCCGTCAGCTCGGCGCCCACCTCGTCGGAGAAGCTGCCGCCGAACGTCCGCTCGACGGTCGAGGAGAGCCCGTCTCCGAACTGCACGTCGATCCGGAGGTAGTGCAGCTGCTCCGGGTCGTGGGGGGGAAGCGGAATGGCATCGAGGTCGGCCGCCGGCAACGGCACGCCGTCGAACAGGACGGTGACGCTCGCCGGCTCGGCGCCGACGATGCTGTTGGTCCGCAGCCGCGCGGCGAGCCGCCCCGTCTCCGGGTCCGAGTCGAGGAGGATCGCGGCCTGGGCGGGGGGCCGCGGCAGGTTCAGCCACTGGGACGCGCGCCCGAGCTCGGCGCCGTCGGCGGCGTAGGCGACGGCCTGCAGGTGGTGCGGCGCGAGGGTCGGTCCGAGATCGCAGACCGCCGTCCAGGGCGCGCCGGTCAGCCGCTCGACGACGACGCCGTCGAGCGAGACGTCGACGTGGTCGACGCCGTGAGCGACGAGCAGCTCGATCCGCTGCGGCCCCGCGGTGAGCCCCAGAACGAGCGTGGCGAACGCCACGGCCGCCTTCATCGCCGTCCCCCTCGTCGTCGCGTCATCGGGCTTCCTCTCTCCCTACCGCCGGCGCGCGGCGCGGTATTCCCGGTCGCGCCGGCGGGCCGGGAGTCTGGCCCCCCCGTCTTTCCCGGCGATCTGGCCCCGGGGTCTTGTGAAAGTTTTCACAAGCTGGTATCCTCTAGCCACGTTACGCTCGCAAGAGCGAGGGAGGTTCCCCCTACCGAAAGATCTGGCCTACCCCATCGGCGGAGGTCGCAAGACCGTCCGCCCCGCTTCTCGGCCCACCCCACTCTCTAGATCGCCTAGAGTAAATCCAGATCCGCCCCACCCAACCAGGAACCTCCCGTTTCACTTTTCCTTCCCGAGCTCGCTCTTCGGAGAATACCTCGAAGTGCCCGGTCCCGCCGACAGAACGCGCGGCGGCGTAGCCCTCGTCACCGGCGGCGGGCGCCGCGTCGGGCGCGCGATCTCGGAGAGCCTCGCGGCGAGCGGCCTCGCCGTGGCCGTGCACTACGGGCGATCGCGCGAGGCCGCGGAAGCGACCGCGGCGAGCCTGCGCGAGGCCCACGGGGTGCCGACCTGGACCTTCCAGGCGGACCTCGCCGCCCCCGACGAGATCGGTGGCCTCTTCGAGCGAGTGCGCGACGTCTGCGGCCGGCTCGACGTGCTCGTCAACAGCGCCGCGTCGTTCGACCATGCGCCGCTGGCGGCGATCGACGCGCCCCGCTGGGACCGGGCTCAGGCCGTCAACCTGCGGGCGCCCCACTTGTGCATCCGCGAGGCCCGAGAGCTGCTGGCCGCCTCGGCCGCCGCCGGCGGCGCCGCGGCGGTCGTCAACATCGCCGACCTGAGCGGCGTCGTCCCCTGGCGCGGGTACGCGCACCACGGAGCGAGCAAGGCCGGTCTGCTGCATCTGACGCGCTGCGCCGCGCTCGAGCTGGCGCCGGCCATCCGGGTCAACGCCGTGGTGCCCGGAGCCATTCTGCCGCCGGCGGGGGAGCCGGCCGACTCGCCGGCGTGGCGGGCCGCGGGGGAGCGGCTGCCGCTGCGGCGGACGGGCGATCCGGCGGACGTCGGTGCCGCGGTCGTGTTCCTCGCCACGGCGTCCTTCGTGACCGGCGAGGTCCTGTTCGTCGACGGCGGCGAGCATCTTCACGGGAGCAACAAGAGATGAGACGGGCGGCGGCGGGGCGCCGCGAGGGATCGGTTCGATGAGCGGAGATCGCGAGCGCGCCGCCGATCGCATCTTCGTCCGCGATCTCCGGCTGCGCGGGATCGTCGGCATCAACGAGTGGGAGCGCAGCAAGCGCCAGGACATCGTCGTCAACCTCACCCTCTTCGGCGACTTCGCGCGCGCGGGGGAGTCCGACGACATCGAGGACGCGCTCAACTACCGCACGATCACCAAGGACGTGATCGAGTACGTCGAGTCGTCGTCGCACTATCTCGTCGAGAGCCTCGCGACGGCGCTGGCGCGGCTGTGCGTGGTCGAGCACGGCGCCGCCCGCGTCCGCGTGCGGGTGGAAAAGCCGGGGGCGTTGCGCTTCGCGGACTCCGTCGGCGTCGAGATCGAGCGCCGCCGGCGCGACTTCGCGGGCTAGAGGCGGGAGCGCGATGGGGCAGATCCACGAGATCTCGACGCCGGAGGACCTGCTCGACGAGCTCCTCGCCTCCCACGAGCGGGACGTCTGGATCTTGAAGCACAGCCGGACGTGCGGGATCTCGAGCGCCGCCCGCCGGGAGTTCGAGAGCTTCGCCTCCGGCCATCGGGGCGCCCGCTTCTGCATGGTGGAGGTCCAGCCGGCGCGGGCGGCGTCGCTGGCGCTGGCGGAGCGGCTCGGCGTGCGCCACGAGTCGCCGCAGGTGATTCTCGTGCGCCGCGGCGCGGCCGTCTGGCATGCCAGCCACTGGTCGATCACCCGCCAGGCGCTCGGCAGGGCGGGCTCGTGACGGTACAATGAGCGGGGCGACGAGGACGAGATAGGCGAGGACGAGATAGACGAGGACGAGATAGACGAGGAAGGAGCCCACCATGTGGCAGCGAACGACGAGCGCGATTCTCCTGGGAGCCTGCCTGTGGCCGGCCGGCGCCGCGGCGGCATCCGCGCCGCGGCTCTTCGAGGTCGCGCCGGGCGAGACGCCCTTCGGCCCTGGAGCCGAAGCCGCGCGCCGCGTGGAGGTGAAGACGGGCCTCGTCCTCGCCGGCGTGCCGCGCCTCCACCTCGATCTGCCCGACGGTCTGGAGTTCGAGGCCAGGCGCAGCGGCCTCGACCGGCGCGGGATCGACTCGGCGACCTGGAGCGGCAACCTCGCCGGCAGCCGCGACAGCCAGGTGATCCTGTCCATCACCCGGGGCGTGCTCTCCGGCTGGATCCACTCGCGCTTCGGCGACTACGAGATCCGCCCCTTGAGCGACGGTGACTCCGTCGTCTCGCGGATCGAGCTCGACGACCTGCCGGGCTGCGGTCCGGCGCTGATGCCGGCGTTCGAGCCGCAGGTCCCCGAGGAGCCGGCGGCGCCGCCCACGGCGGCGGACGGCCCGGGCAGGATCGACGTCCTCGTCCTCTACACGCCGCAGGCCCGCGACCTCGCGGGCGGCGAGCTGATGATCCAGTCGCGCGCCCAGCTCATGGTCGACACGGCGAACGTGGTCTTCGCCAACAGCCAGATGAGCGCGCGGCTCAACCTCGTGCACACCGCGCTGGCCCCCTTCGGCGACACCGGCGGCGGGGAGTCGGATCTGGACACGCTGCGGACGGACCCCCAGGTGGCGGCCCTCCGCAACGAGCACGCGGCGGATCTGGTAGCCCTCCTCGTCCGCCACAACGGGCTGTGCGGGATCGCCTACGTCCCGAACGTGATCGGCCCCGGGTTCGCCCCCTGGGCCTACTCGGTCACGGCTTCGCCCTGCGTGACGTCCTTCGCTCACGAGATCGGCCACAACTTCGGCTTCCATCACGACCCTGCCAACGCCCCCGGGCCGACCGACGTGACGTTCCCGTGGGCCTACGGCCACATCGTCGCCAACGACTTCCGGACGATCATGGCCTACCCCGATCCCTGCGGGAGCTGCGAGGAGATCCTCCATTTCTCCAACCCGCGGGTGGAGTGGGACGGCCGTCCGACCGGCATCGAAGACCAGCGGGACAACGCCCGGGTCGGCGCCGTGAGCGCCCCGGTGACGGCCCGGTTCAGGATCAGCGGACTGCTCTTCGCCGACGACTTCGAGAGCGGCAGCTTCCTGTCCTGGTTCTCCGTCCGGGGGGGGCTCGCGACCCGGCAGCCGGGGCTCCGCGGCTCGGCGCTGGCCCTCGATCTGCCGCTCACCGGCTCGCCCGCCCGCCGCTTCCTGGCGCACAGGTTGGCTCCGCCCGGCGACGGGGTCGAGGTCGGGTTCCTGATCAACGCGAACAACGCGGACCTCGGCGGCGCCGAGGTCGCCCTTCTCGAGTTCTTCGGCAAGGGCCAGCGGCACCTGACCGTCACCGTCCGCCAGATCGACGGCGCCTACTGGCTCACGCTCTACGCCAAGGCCAACGACGACGCCTACCAGGAGGTCGGCCGCACCCCGCTGCGGGCCGAGATCACCGAGGACATCGAGGTGATCTGGCGGCGGGCCTCGGCAGAGGGCGCGCTCGACGGCTACGTGCGCCTGGTCAAGAACGGCGGGCCTCGCGGCACTCTGCGCCACCTCGACAACGACGCGCGGCTGGTCCGCGAGATCCGCCTCGGGCTGCCCGGCGGCACGGCGGGAGCCCCGCCGGGAACGAGCCTGGTGGTCGACGACTACCGGGCCGCGCTGTCTCTTCCATGACCGCCGGCGGGCTTGACCGCGGCGGAAGCGCGTGTGCTATTGTCCCGCTCGGTGTCTACACGTTCGCTCAGTTCTCGGGTCGCGGCGCTTTTCGTCTGCGCGCCCCCCGCCCTCTCCCACGCGTGAAGCCCTTCGCCGCCCTCCGCGCGCGATGAGCGCTGCCCGCCGTCGAAAGGAGCTCGGCCATCGCTAGAAAGCGCTGGCGGCCGGAGCCCGTCCAGAAGAAGGACAAGTTCCGTACCAACCGCCAGATCCGGAAAAGCCCCGTCAGGCTCATCGACGACGAGGGTACTCAGCTGGGCGTCGTCCCGATCGAGGAGGCGCGGGCGCGCGCCGAGGAGATCGGTCTCGACCTCGTCGAGGTGGGACCCGACGCCGATCCGCCGGTGGTGCGGATCCTCGACTGGGGCAAGCTCAAGTACGAGCAGGAGAAGAAGGCGCGGGAGTCGCGCAAGAAGCAGCACACGATCGACGTCAAAGAGGTCAAGTACCGGCCCAACATCGACGATCACGACTTCGAGATCAAGACCCAGCGGGCGCGGAAGTTCCTCTCCTCCGGCAAGAAGGTCAAGTTCACGGTCTTCTTCCGCTACCGCCAGCTGCGCCGCCCCGAGCTGGGCGACGAGGTGCTCAATCGCGTCGTCGAGGAGCTCGCCGACATCGCCGCGGTGGAGAGCCGCAGCGGCATGGACGGCCGCCGGCTCGTGATGGTCCTGGCGCCGGTCGCTTCGTCGGGCCGCTAGCCCCGGCGGCCCGCGGGCTCGGCGGCGAGCCCGTGGCTCGGCGCCATCCGCTGGCGCTCGAGCCCCGCCGCCTCGCGTAGCGCGGCCTCGGTGTAGCGGCTCACCATCACGCCGCGCCATTGCGCCTGGAAGTCGGTGTTGTCGAAGGGCGTCGCCGGCTTGCGGGCCAGCTCGGCGGCCTCGCGCAGGACGTCGGGCAGCGGCCTCTTGCCGACGAGGAAGTCGCAGGCGGCCGTGGCGCGCAGCGGCCGCGAGCTGACCGCTCCGAGGTAGATCTCCGCCGCCTCGATGGCGCCGCCGGGAGCGAGCCACAGGGCGACGGAGCTCGAGAGCACGGCGAAGTCGATCGTGCCGCGCCGGCGCAGCTTCCAGAACGCCGTCCTGCAGCGCGGCGCGCCGGCGCTCGCCGGCACGAGGATCGCCGTCACGATCTCGTCACGGCGCTTGGCGAGGTACTCGATCCCGTCGTCGCGGTAGAGGTCGGTCAGCGGGATCTCGCGGTCGCCCGCCGCCGACGCGAGGCGCACGCGGGCCCCCAGGGCGCAGAGGATCGGCGCCGAGTCGGCGGCCGTGTGGGCCAGGCAGCGCTTCGATCCCGGCGCCACCCAGCAGATCTCGCCCGCCTCCTTGAGGCAGTAGTCGATGGACCGCCGCCACTCCTCGGTCTGGTTGTAGTAGGTGCATCGGGTGTCGACGCAGACGTTGCCGCCGAGCGTGCCCATGTGGCGCAGGGGCGGGGAGGAGATCGACTCGACCGCCGCGGCCAGGGCGGGGTAGGCGGCGCGCACCGCGGCGTGGGTGGCCACCTCGTGGAGCGAGAGGGTCGCACCCAGCGTCAGGTCGCCGCCGCCGTTGCCGATCTCGCGCAGGCCCGGGATGCGCATCAGGCTGATCACCGTCGCCGCCTGCTGGTGGCGGCGCTTCATGTTGGGCCACAGGTCGGTGCCGCCGGCGACGAGCCGGGCGCCCGGTCCCTCCGAGGCGAGCATGTCGGCGGCCTCGGCGAGGGTGGTCGGCTGGCGGAGCTCGAATGGGGGCAGGCGGAGCATGGGAGAGGGGCCGCGGGCTAGCGGGTGGTGAGGTCCTTCTTGGACTCGAGAGCCTCTTCACGGGTGGTCATCGTGCCGGTGGCGCCGCGCATGCCGCCGCGCAGCTTCTGCTTGTACTCGGTGATCGCCTTGCCGTCGCCCCCCTCGGCGGGGGTGGGCACGACCATCGTCTCTCCGAAGTCGACGTCCGGAAACGCCGCCGGACCGAAGCGCGCGGTCCCCGTCCGCTGGCCGTTGCGCAGCGCGGCGAGGATCATGTGGGGGTGGATGGGCACCTGGTCGACCCGCGCTCCGACGGCGTCGAAGATCGAGTTGGCGAGGGCCGGAACCACCGGCAGCAGCGGCCCCTGGCCGACCTCCTTGGCGCCGTAGGGGCCCTCCGGGTCGGGATTCTCGATGATGTAGCTCGTCACCGGCGGCATGTCGTGGGCCGACGGGCTCTTGTACTCGAGGAAGGAGGGCATCTTGTGGACCAGGGCGCGCGAGCGCTTCGGCGGCAGGCGGCGGAACGCCTGCTCCTCCATCATGGCTTCGCCCAGCCCCATGTAGACGCCGCCCTCGATCTGTCCGAGGACCAGCACGGGATTGATCGAGCGCCCCACGTCGTGGGCCAGCCAGACGTGCAGCGGGCGGTAGATGCCGGTCTCCGGGTCGACCTCGGTCTCGATGACGCAGGCGCTGTAGGAGTAGGCCGGCGACGGCCCGACGCCGGCGCCGCGGTACTTCCCGGGCGAGCGCGGCGGCGTATAGGAGCCGACGAAGCCGAGCGTGCCGTGCCGCGCCTCGGCGGCGATGCACGCGTCGACCCAGTCCATCCCCCGGTCGGGGTCGGCGGCGTCGAACACCCGGCGCTCTGCGAAGACGAGCCGCCCGGCCGGCACCTCGAGCTGCTCGCCGACGGCGGCGGCGATGACCTCGCGCGCCCGGTCCGCCGCCTGCTGGGCCGCGTTGCCTGCCATGAGGGTGACCCGCGACGAGTAGCTGCCGAGGTCGACCGGCGTCAGATCGGTGTCGGCGACGCACAGCCGCAGGTCGGCGAGCTCGACGCCGAGCACCTCGGCGACGATGGCCGCGAGCACCGAGTCGGAGCCCTGGCCGATCTCGGCCGCGCCGCAGAAGACGGCCACGCAGCCCGAGCGGTCGATCCGCAGCTGGACGCCCGACTGCGGCATGTGGTTCCAGTAGATCGGCAGGCCGGCGCCGCACAGGTAGGAGCCGCACGCCAGGCCGAGGCCGCGCCCCACGGGCAGCCGGCCGTAGCGCTCGCGCCAGCCGCTGCCCGCGACGACCGCTTCGATGCACTCGCGCAGCCCCATCGAGCCGATGCGCAGCCAGTTGGCGGTCACGCTGTCGGGGGGAGCCAGGTTGCGCAGCCGCAGGTCGGCGGGGTCGATGCCCAGCGCGTGCGCCGCCTTGTCGAGGTGGATCTCGAAGGCGAGCGCGGCTGCGGGGTGCCGTGGCCGCGCTTGGGACCGCACGGCGGCTTGTTCGTGAACGCCCGGGCGCCCTGGAAGTGGTAGGCGGGCAGGTCGTAGGTGACCGTCTGCAGGGCGCCCGTGTAGTAGGTCGACGCCACCCCGTAGCTGCCGTAGGCGCCGCCGTCGAGGGCCGTCTTGAGCCGCTGCGCGACGAGCGTGCCGTCCTTCGCGAAGCCGGTCTTGACGTGCATCAGGACGGGATGGCGGCCGCGGTGGCAGTAGAAGACCTCCTCGCGGCTCAGGGTGACCTTGACCGGGCGCCCCAGCTTGAGCGCCATCTTGGCCACGGCGATCTCGTGGTTGAAGGGGTCGCTCTTGCCGCCGAAGCCGCCGCCGTTGGAGCAGGCGATGACCCGGATGCGCGCCGCCGGGATGCCGAGCACCTTGGCGAGGGCGCGATGGACGTAGTGGGGGGTCTGGGTCGAGGAGTACAGGGTGATCCGGTCGTCGTCCTCGGGCACGGCGAGGGCCGAGTGCTGCTCCATCGGCAGATGGGTGCTGCCCTCGTAGAAGACCGTGTCTTCGAGCACCAGGTCGCTGGCCGCGAAGCCCGCCTCGACGTCCCCGAAGCGCATCGAGATCGCCTTGTGGACGTTGCCGAACTCGCCGTAGTCGTGGATCCGCGGCTCCGGGGTCGCGAGGGCCTCGTCGACGGACGCGATCGTCGTCAGCTCCTCGTACTCGACGCGCACCCGGTGGGCGGCCTCCCACGCCGCGTCCTCCGTCGTCGCGGCGACGGCGACGACGGGGTCGCCGACGAACCGCACCTTGTCCGGGCACAGCGCGTGCTCGTCCTGGGACACCGGCAGGATGCCGAAGGGCTCCGGCATCTCGGCGCCGGTCAGGAAGCCGAGAACGCCCTCGACGCGCTCGGCCGCGGCGAGGTCGATGGCGACGATCCGGGCGTGGGGGACGGTGGAGCGGACGAGGCGCATGTGGCACGTGCGCGGGAAGCTCAGGTCGTCGGCGAAGAGCGTGCGCCCCGTCACCTTGGCGCGCCCGTCCACCCGCCGGAACGGGGTACCGACGAGGTTGCGGGGCTCTCTCGCCCGGCGCTCGTCGGGCGGCGTGCGAACCGGCTCGGCCATGGCCCCGGCGGCTAGCCGCCCCCTTCCCCGGCGCTTTCCGCGGCGCCTTCCGCGGCGCCGGGCTGGCGGCTGTAGAAGCCGAGGAAGGCGTCGCTCCAGGCCTCGCCGTCGGTCGACGTCTGCCAGTGCTGCCGGACGCGCCCGTCGGCCAGCGGGGTCCAGGTGATGCGGTGGAAGAGCGCCGCGCCGGCCCGGGTCTTGCCGGTGCCGGAGAGCACCATGGCGCCGTCCTCGTCGAGCCCGCCCTCGATCACGAGCAGCAGCCCGCTATTGTCCACCCAGGTCTGGTGCCAGCGGCCCGTCTGGCGATCGAAGAGGTTGAAGCTGTGGCCCTCCGAGCCGCCGGCGCCGGCCCAGCTCTCGCGCAGCACGCAGCCCCCGAGGATCGGCTCGATCCGGTTCGTGCCCTGGGGCGTGCCGTCCGCGCCGGCCACGTCCCAGGCGCCGATCCAGAAGTCGAACTGCCGGTACTCGGCGCCGCCGCAGGGGGGCGGCGGCGCCTCCTGGGCCGTCACGCCCGCCGCCGCGAGGCAGGCGACGAGGGCCAGCAGCGCCAGGGCCTGCGGGCGCCGCCTCACGAGCCTTCTCCGGGGGCCGCCGGCACGGCGGCCCCGTAGAGGACCTCGGAGGGCGGCGTCCAGTCCTCGCCGCGCTCCATGGCGGCCGCCCCCAGGACGGCCTCGACGATCTTGTGGTAGCCGGTGCACCGGCACAGGTTGCCGGCCAGGGCGTCGCGGATCTCCGCGGCGGTGGGGTCGTCGTTGGCGGCCAGGAGCGCCTTGGCGGTCATGAGGATCCCCGGCGTGCAGTAGCCGCACTGGGCGGCGCCCAGGTCGGCGAGCGTCGCTTGCAGCGGGTGGAGGGCGTTGCCGCGCTGGAGGCCCTCGACGGTCTCGATCTCGCGGCCCTCCATCTCGGCCGCCAGGGCCAGGCACGAGAGGATCGGCTTGCCGTCGACGAGGACGGCGCAGCTTCCGCACTCGCCGAGCTCGCAGCCGTGCTTGGTGCCGGTCAGCCCGCACTCCTCGCGCAGGACCTCGAGCAGGGTGTGGTGGGTGGGGAACGCCACGAGGCGGTCCTCGCCGTTGACGCGGAGGGTGAGGCGGGTCGCCGAGCGGGCCGTCGTCATCGTCTCGCGCTCCCCTCTATTCGGGGCGGGCGAACCAGGCCTCGAGCTGGGCCGCGCTCGGCTCGTCGACGAGCTCGAGGGCAGGGAAGACGATGGCGACGGGCGGCCCGTCCCCGAGCCGCTCCCTGCGGGCCGAGAGCCACACCCCCTGGGGGGTGGCCTGCCACTCGGTCCATCTCCAGACCGTCGGCTCCCCCTCGCCCGACGTCAGGTCCTCGTTCTGGAGGATGTAGCTCCAGCGCACCATCAGGCCGGACGTCCGGCTGACGTAGCCGCGGTAGCGGTCGTTCGGGGTGAGGCCGACGGCTTCCCCGAAGGTCAGCTCGACGACGTCGCAGGTCTCGCCGTCGACCTCGGCGGTGCCGGCGTAGGCGAGGTGGACTCCCGGGTCGAGCCACTTCCACGGCATGAGCAGCCAGTAGGTGTCGTTGATGAAGCGCCCGTAGGCCATCTCCAGGCGCTCGGCGAGGGCGTCGCCGGCGAGCTCCTCGCCGCCCAGCCAGGCGCGGCCCTGGCGGCTCTCGACGTTGAAGAGCGCGAGCCACGGCTCGCCGCTCTCGCGATCCGTGCCCTCGAGGCGGTAGTCGCCCGTCCACCGGTCCCAGGAGTGCTCGTAGGCCGCCGCCCGCTCGCCGTCGCGCTCGAAGGCCCAGGTGAAGCGCAGGACCCGGGCCGCGGCGAAGGCGGACCCGCCCATGGACTCCTGCAGGGCGGCGGCGATCTCTTGGGCGGATCCGGCGGCGGCGGATCCGGCGGTGGCGGATCCGGCTGCGGCGGCCGGGGCTGCGGCCGCCGAAGCCAGCAGCAGGGCGGCGGCGAGTAGTCGTTTCATTGCAGGGTCACCTCTCGGGAGTCCAGGCGTTGTTCGGGCCGCGGAAGAATACCGTCATGAGGACGCGGGCGGCGAGCCCCCCGGGGCCGCCCGCCGCATCGTTCGCCAGACCGTGCGCCAGGCCGTGGATCACGGTCGCGCCGGCGCCGCGGACGATGCGGGGCGGGCCGGCGAAGGCCGCCGTGCCGCCGGGGCAGGGCTGGTCGGGCAGGCACGGATGGCGGCCGCTCGCGTCCTCGATCTCGTACTGGAAGCCGACGAAGCGGCTGCCCTTGGGCAGCACGGCGCCGAGAATCCTGCAGCCACCGGCGTCGGCGGCGCCGAAAGCGGTCTGGACGCTCGCCGCCGCCGCGGCGTCGAGCAGCGCGACGGCGCCGTCGACGCCGCCGGCGAACCCCGCGAGCTCCAGCGCCGGCCGCGACGCGAGGCCGGCGAGCGAGCTCGCCACCGCGTCGCTCGCCTCCTCGCCGCACCCGCCCCCGCCGGCCACGAGGGCCGTCACCGTGAGCGCCCACTCGCCCGGCCGGCACTCCGGACAGGTCCGCTCCTCGTAGGCCCGCCACTGCGGCGGCGGGGCGGCCGGCGGACGCGCAGTCGCTGGCACGCGAGCGGCCGGAGGCTCCGGAGTCGGCAGCGGGGCCGCCGCAGGCTCGGGCGCCGGCACGGGAGCCGGCGAGGGCTCGGCAGCGGGCGCGGGAACCGGTGAGGGCTCAGGCGTGGGCGCGGGAACCGGTGCCGGCACGGGAGCCGGTGAGGGCTCGGGAGCGGGCGCGGGAACCGGTGCAGGCTCCGGCGTCGGCAAGGGGGGCGTCGCGGGCTCGGGACGGGGCGAGGCGACCGGCGGAGGCTCGGGGGTCGGCGCGGGGGGCGCTGACGGCTCGGGAGTCGCGGAAGGAACCGGGTGGGGCTCAGGAGCGGGCAGGGGGGCCGGTGGCGGCTCGGGAGTCGGCTCGAGGACCGGCGCGGGCTCGGGCGGCGGCACCGGGGCCGGTGGAGGCGCTCCGGGGTCGGCGTTCTCCGGTGCCGCCACCGCGGGCGTGGGCACCTCCCGCCACCCGGTCGGCGTCACGGGCGCAGCGGTCTCCGCGCTCGCGGCCGGCGGCTCCGTCGGCGCCGGCTCGGGCGCCGGCCCGGCCGGAATGTCGGCGGGCGGCGGCTGGGGGCTTCGCGGGGCGGCGCTCGGCGCTTCGGCCATCTTCGCTTCGGCCTCCGGGATCGCGGCGGGCTCGTCTCGCGCCGGCTCGTCTTGCGCCGCCTCGTCTTGCGCCGTCGCCGGCACCGGCCGCGGAGGCGGCTCGGGCGGCGCGGGCGCCGCCGGCAGGGGGGGCGACGAGGCGCCGCCTCGAGATCCCGTGAGCTTCACCTGGATCGGCGCCGTCGACTTGCCGCTGGCCTCGAGGAACGACGCCGTGATCTGCGGCTTGGCTCCCGGCCGCAGGGCGAGCACCGCGACGTAGGACATGAAGTCGGGGTGGGAGACCTCGAGCTGCCAGGTCCCGGCCGCCAGCCCGCCGACGACGGCTCTGCCCCTCGCGTCCGTGGCCACGGCGGCCGGACCGCCGCCGTCCGGTCCGTCGCGGTAGATCAGCTCGACCCGGGCGCCGGCCAGCGGACCGCCCTTGCGGCTCGCCACGCGCACCTCGAGACCGGCCTCGCCGCGCCAGGCCTGGGCCGCGGCCCCGGTCGCCGCCAGCAGGAGTCCGGCGCCCAGGAATGCCGCCCAACCGTGGAATCGCGTCATCGTAGGGTGCCTTTCGAGCGCCGGCGGTCAGCTTACCTGCGGGGCGGGAGGGCGGCAAGGCTCGGCCCGCCGGGCCTCCGGCGAGCGGCGTCAAGGCCGCCGGCTTTGCGCTACAATAGGTGCCCGTAGCGTTCCCGGTCATCCAAACTCCCCGAAGGAGCTCCATGACAGACCTGAAGACACCCTACGTCTGGCTGGACGGGCGCCTGATCCCCACGGAAGAGGCGACGGTCCATCTGCTCACGCATACCCTGCACTACGGCCTCGGCGTCTTCGAGGGCACCCGCGCCTACGAGCAGGTCGACGGCGGCAGCGCCATCTTCCGCCTCGAAGACCACCTGTGGCGGCTGGGCAAGTCGGCCAATGCGGTCAAGCTCAAGATCCCGTTCGACAAGGACGCCTTGCGGCAGGCGTCGCTCGACATCATGGCCGCCAACGGCCTGCCGACCTGCTACCTGCGCCACATCGTCTGGATCGGCGCCGGCGTGATGGGTCTGCACCCCAAGGACAACCCGATCCGCTGCGCCATCCTCACCTGGCCGTGGGGCGCCTACCTCGGCAAGGAGGGCATCGAGAAGGGAGTGCGCTGCAAGGTGTCGAGCTACATGCGCCCGTTCCCGAACTCGACGATGACCAAGGCCAAGGTCATCGGCAACTACGTCAACTCGATCCTCGCCAAGCGCGAGGCGACGGCGATGGGCTACGACGAGGCGATCATGCTCGACACCAACGGCTACCTGGCGGAGTGCAGCGGCGAGAACATCTTCGTCGTGCGCGGCAACACCGTCAAGACGCCGGCGCTGACGAGCGTCCTCGAGGGCATCACTCGCGAGTCGGTGATGCAGATCGCCCGCGACCTGGGCTACGACGTCCAGCAGACGATCATGACCCGCGACGAGATGTACTTCGCCGACGAGGTGTTCATGACCGGCACCGCGGCCGAGGTCACGCCGGTCCGCGAGGTCGACGACCGCCCCGTGGGCGACGGCGTCGCGGGCCCCGTGACGAAGCAGATCCAGAGCACGTTCTTCCAGGCGATCCGGGGCGAGCTGCCCGAGTACCGGAGCTGGCTGACCCCGGTCCCGGTGGAAGCCGCGGTCAACGTCTCCTAGCGGTCGCCGCCGAGCGCGACGGCGCCCGCCCCCGGGCGGGCGCCCGCCGCAGGCGGGGGTCGGAGCGCGGTTGCGAGGCGCGAGAGTGAGCGTCGCAGAGCCCCCCACTCCGCCCGGCGAGATCTTCCGCGCCCTGGCGGTCTTCGCAGAGCCGCCCGGCGCCGAGCACGGGCCGCTGGCGGCGACCCTC
>JAOTWP010000083.1 GCA_029862975.1 Acidobacteriota bacterium | reverse complement strand
CTCGTGGCGGCTGGTAGAATGCTGTCATGACGAATCGGGCTGACGCGGTGTTGAAGCAGGCCATGGCCCTCGGCGAGGCGGAGCGAGCGGAGATCGCGGGCGTTTTGTTGGAGAGCTTGGAGCCGTCGTCGGACACCGGCGTGGACGAGGCTTGGCGCGAGGAGGTGCGGCGCCGGCTCGAGCAGCTGGACGCGGGAGGCGTGGAGTTGATCCCGTGGGAAGAAGTGCGCGAGCAGCTCTTCGCCCGTCTGAATGCCCGCTCGTAGGCTCCGCTACCTCGCCGAGGCGCGCCGCGAGGTCGATGACGCCTTGCAGTGGTACTTGGCTCGCAGCCGGCAAGCCGCCGAGGCGTTCCTGCGGGAGCTCGAGCACGCAGCCGTTCTCATTGCAGAGTCCCCTGGGGGAATGCGGTGGGGAATGCGGTGACAGGATACTCATTTCTCCTTGGGTGAAATGAGTATCCTGTCACCGCATAGTGGAGCGTTATGCGGCTGTGGCCCGGCACCTTTTCCAACGGTGCCGGTTCGCTCAGACTCCGTTGAGCGGCATCGAGCCGGGTCGGCGCTGATCGTCCCGTCCAACGACACTTCACGGGAGGGCAGACATTGGACATTGCCCCTACTGCAAGGCCGGCGCTACCGATCGTGGCCTGGGCTGCAATGTTGGCCGTCTCTGACCTCCCCGACATTTTGATCACGGAGTCGGGAGGTTCGATTCCGGCTTGGATGTTCTGGGCAAAGGCCGGTTTCCTTGCCGCGTTCTTTGTAGTGACTTTGCTATGGAGGACCGTCCGGCCGCTCTGGCAGTACGCCGCGGCGCTACTTACCCTTTTCCTGGCCCTCGGCCTGGTCTCGCTCGTGCGGAATGCAGGTTGGTACCAGGAGAACTTCAATTACGCGGGCGTTTCCTTCTTCAGAGGGTACGCGGCCATCATGACCCTCGATGTCCTCGTAGCCCTCGCGGTGATTGCTGCGCTGTGGCTCATGAAGCGCGAGCGCAAGGACTTCTTCTTGGTGAAGGGGCGGATGGATGCGCCAGTCGAGCCGATCCGATGGCTGGGCATCAAGGCCGGGGAATCCTGGAGCGTCTTCGGCTGGATCTTCGCCGCCGCCGCCGGAGTGGGCGTCTTCGTGCCGACCGTCCTGGGCATCGCGTTCTCGAGCGAGGACCTGGTACGGGCTCTGCCGCTCTTTCCGTTCGCCGTGCTCTTCGCGGCGGTCAACGCCTTCACCGAAGAGGCCTATTACCGAGCCAGTATCCTCTCCACCCTGCATGAGATCATCGGCAAGACCCATGCCGTGCTGATCACCCTGGTGTTCTTCGGCCTGTCGCACTGGTTGTACGGCTCGCCTCCTGGGCTCGTTGGCTTTCTTATGACCGGTTTCCTGGCCTGGTTGTTGGCCAAGAGCATGTTGGAGACGAAAGGCATGCTCTGTCCGTGGATCATCCACTTCGTTCCGGACGTCGTGATCTTCTGCTCATACGCGCTGATGTTCGTCCGATCTTGAAGCGTTTGAGTGTCTTGTCCGGCATCTGCGGCAGCACTGGGAGTCTCTACGGCACCCTCGTCTGTCGCTGCTGGACCTCGTCGTCATCGGGTCGCTGCTCCTCGTGCCGGTAGCCGCATGTCGTGACTGGCCGTTCGCTCTGCGCGGTCGGTCCGGCGCCAAGGGAAAAGAAAAGAGCGGCCCGGGGGGCCGCTCTCGGGAATTGCGGTTGGGCCCTGGTCAGCAGGGGCCGGGGAAGGTGAAGTCCCAGGCCGAGCAGTCGCCGGACTCGAAGCCGTCGGCGAAGATCGCGGTCGCGCCGCCGGTGCAGGCGTCGAACTTGGCGGCCGCGATGCGCACGGCCTTGCCGGCGGGGTTGTACATGCCTAAGAACCAGAAGGTGCAGTCGTCCACGGGGTCGACGCCCATCTGGTTGTAGTCGCCGTAGCGGCTGGAGCTGTTGGACGCGCCGCCGGTCGCCATCTCGGTCTCCGGCACCGTCATCACGTTCAGCGGGTCGGATGCCAGGCGGCCGGTGTAGCGGATGCTGGGGAAGACCGCGGGCGGATTGGCGTCGTCGTTGCTGACGTTGTAGGCCAGCATGATGTTGCCGTCGCCGTCCATGGCCGTCATCCCCATGAAGCGCCCTTCGTTGCCCGGCGACCAGGTCCCTTCCTGGAAGAGGCTCCAGGCGCCGCTGCCGCCGCGCACCTCGAACCAGCGCTCGGCCGAGTGGTCGGGGTAGTCGTTGACGTCCGTCTGGAGCACGCCGAGGAGCACCTCGTGGGTCCCGAAGTTGCGGTACGAGGCGCGCTGCATCACGACCTCGAGCAGGGGGTCGAGAGGGGGCCCGCTCGGCTGCGGCACGCACGAGAAGACGGTGATCGGCGGGCAGAGGTTGGAGTCGAAGTCCGAGAGGATGATGTTCGGGGCCTGGACGAAGGTGCTGTTGGCCGGCGTGTCGAAGTCCACCGTCATCTCGTAGAGCTCGACCGGGTCGGTCGCCGGGTTCGGCGGGTCGCCGACCAGCTCCTCGTCGCGGTGGCGCAGGAAGTAGGCCGGGGTGCCCGGCGGCGGCGGCGGACCGTCGAGGTCGACCGGGGTCAGGGTCTCGAAGTTGTACACCGGGAGGTTGGGCGCGCCGAACTTCTGCACCGGCCGCATCGTGGGACAGGTGGTGCCGTCGGGGCTCAGCATGTTGACCCGGTCGAAGCCGTAGACGTTCGGACCGTTAGCGTTCTGGTTGGAGGTGGCGAGATACACGTCCGGCCACACGCCGTACTTCGGGTAGTCGGGGAACGACGTGTCCTGGAACACGTAGGCGCACCAGCCGCCGGCGATCGGGTCGGAGGTGCGCGAGGTGTAGATGCACATCCCGTTGCCGGAGCTCGAGAACTCGGTGAGCAGCCAACGCTGCGCCAGGTGGTCGTAGAGCACGATCGGGTCGCCGATGCCGCTGGTGCAGACACCCCCCGGCGACAGCGTGTCCAGCGGGAACGGCCCGGCGTCGAGGCTGCCGTCGGTCTTGTCGTAGACCGTGACCGACGAGCCTCCGGGTCCGTTGATCATCTCGATGAAGTAGTTGAGCCCGACGTCGCCCGTCGGGTCGTTGGGGTTCGCCGCCGACGAGTTGCCGTCGTAGTTGAGGAACTCGGTGATCGCCGGCGGTCCGGCCTGGTACCCCGCCTGCAGCTCGACCAGCGGATCGAGCCGTACCGGCGTGTCGACGACGATCTCCGTCCTGCCGTCGAGCCGGCGGGGGATCTCGCGGATCGGATCGCCCGGCTTCCACGGCTCCTCGATCGGGAGGGTCCGCAGGTCGATGTCCACGGGGATGCCCACCACCGGGTCGCCGACGACGATGCCGCCCTTTTGCAGGAGGCGAGGCGCGTCCGCGGCCTGGAGCGCGGGTTCGATCGTCAGGGCGACGGCGATGAGGGACAGAGAGAGGAAGCCCGCTTGGATTGACCTCGGCATGGTGTCTTGATCTCCTTCGACGTTAGAGGATGGCGGGGCTGAAGGATCGTGATCGGTCCTTGCAACGCGAGCCCGGCCCCGCCCCCTGGGTGGTTTCGGCTTTGCCGCTATTGAGCCGGTCGACAGGAATCTAGCACGAGAACGGCCGCGGATTTCGAGTCGGCCCGCCGTCAGTCGAACGCCGACAGCCCGAGCTCGAGGAAGGTGCGCAGGAGACGCACGAGCTCTTGCGGACGCTCTTCCATCGGCACGTGGCCCGCGCCCTCGATCACGACGAAGCGGCTGGCCTGCATCCGGGCCGCGGCCCGGCGCGCCCTGTCGACCCGGATCAGCTCGTCCAGCGCTCCCCAGATGACGACGGTCGGGGTCGCGACGTCGGCCAGCTCGAACGACTCCTGCGGGTCCGCGAGGGGCGCGGTCAGGCCCCAGAAGGCGCGTGGCGCGCCCTCGACCTTGAGCCGCCGCCAGTACTCGTCGACCAGGGCCGGGGTGACCACCGAGTCGTCGGCCGCCGACCGTCGGAGCTTCTTCTCGACGTTGGCGCGGCGCAGGGAGCGGGTGCGGACGTAGAGGCTGGTCACGGGCAGGAGGGCGGCCGCCGCGCTCCTGCGCGCCTGCGGGTAGTCCGGTCCCGACGAGTTGACCAGGGTGAGGGAGCGCACGCGCTCGGGGCTGCGAACGGCCAGCGCCATGCTCACCGAGCCGCCGTACGAGTGGCCCACGAGATGGGCCCGCGCGATGCCGAGGCGGTCCATCACCGCGAGCACGAGCTCTCCTTGCGCCGAGCCCGAGTAGCTCTTCTTGCTGCGCGGCCGCTCGGTGAGGCCGAAGCCGGCGAGATCGAGCGCCACCACCCGGAAGTCGCGGGCCAGCTCCGCGCTCACCGTGCGCCACGCGTAGCTCGAGGCGCCCAGGCCGTGGACCAGCAGCACGGCCTCGCCCCGCCCGTGGTCCTCGACGTAGACCCGGCCGCCGGCGAGCGCCAGCAGCCGCTCCGCCGGCTGGCCCGCGATCAGCTCCTCGTAGGGGGTCAGCGACACGCAGCCCGCGACCAGCGCGAGCAGGGAGAGCAGAGCGAGGATGGAGACGACTCTCGTCACGCGCCGGAGACTATCCCGCGCTCAGCGGGAGCGGGGCGCGGCTTCGAGATCGGAGATCGCGGCCGCGATCTCCGGCGTGTAGGGGTCGAGCTCGCGGGCCTGCCGGAGCAGGGCGAGCGCCCGCCCCGGCTCCGTGGCGCGGATCGAGCCGGCGTAGGCCTGCAGGGTGTGGGCGGCGAAGTGGCGCACGTAGCCCAACCGCGGGCAGCGGTCGAAGGCGCGCCGCGCCAGGCGGGTCGCGGTGCCCGGGTCGCCGCGCCGGTCGGCGATGAAGCCCGCCCACACGAGCTCGGTGCAGGGACGGCGGGCCGCCAGCGCGCGGAAGAGGTCGGGCGGAGCGTCGGCGAGGAAGTCCGGGTCCTCCATGGCCGCGCCTTCGAGGAGGCGGGCGAGGTTGGCGGCGTCGCTCGTGAGGAAGATCGCGCGCGGCGCCGAGAACTCGAGAAAGGGGTGCTCGAGGGTGTTGACCGCGGCCGCGGCGAAGTGGCGCCGGAGACCCGCGAGCCTCCCGATGTAGGCGCTGAAGACCTCCTCCGGCGTCCAGAAGCCGAGGCGCCGGAGAACCTCGGAGTAGGCGTCGCCCGTGGCCTTGGCCCGGATCGACTGGAAGTCGGCGAGGTAGCCGTCGCGGGCGCCACAGAGGATGAAGTCCTTGCCGGTCACCCAGACCGTGGCGTTCTTCCAGACCTCGTCGAAGGTCCGCAGGATGCTGTCGATGTCGGGCGCAGCGAGCTGGTAGAGGGGCACCCACTGGCAGAAGACGCCTCCCGTGGCGAGCTTCGACCGGGCCGTCTCGTAGGCGTCGATCGAGTAGAGGTCTCCGGCGCCGCTGACGAAGGGATGGATCGGGTCCGAGGTGATGACGTCGTAGCGCCGATCGACGAAGCGCAGGTAATGCGTGGCGTCCTCGACGACGACGCGGGTGCGGGGATTGCGAAGGACGTCGAGATTCCACTCCCGGAACGAGTCGCTGGCGCCGACGACCTCCGCGGTGATCTCCACGATCTCGAGGCTCTCGGTGGCGGGGTCGATCGAGCCCGTCCCGGAGGTCATGCCGGTGCCGAGGCCGATCACGAGGACTTGGCGCGGCGCGGGATGCAGCAGCAGGGGCAGCACGCCGAGCAATCGCTGCACCCGGTAGTCGTAGTAGTTCGAGGTCGCCACCGACTTGCCGTTGATCGCCAGGGCGCGGAAGCCGCCCGGCGCCTCGAGCACGTCGACCGTCGCGCCGGCGCCTTCGGCGTGGTACCGCAGGCTCGCCTGCGACATGAGCTCCGTCAGGACCACGCGGCCGTCGGGGTCGTAGAACATGCGCGGCTGGAAGTAGACGCCGCTGGCCAGGATCAGCGGATCCCAGCCCGTCACCGACGGCAGCACGAGGGCGACGCCGACGACCGCGCTCCAGCGCCAGCGATGGCGCCGCAGCCGCTCCCTCCCCGGCCGCGAGGCCAGCACGAGAGCCAGCACCACGAGCAGGTGGCCGAGAGCGGTGACCGCCAGTCCGCCCTCGACCCCGACCAGGGGAACGAGGAGAAAGCCGGCGGCGAAGGCGCCGACGATGCCGCCCGCGGTGTTGACGCCGTAGAGGTCGCCGACCTCCCGCGAGAGATCCTCGCGACCCCGGAAGGCGAGCTGGATGCCCAGCGGGAAGACCGCCCCCATGCCGAGCGTCAAGGGGAGCAGCAGCAGCGCGGAGAGCAGGCACTTGAGCGCCAGCGACGAGGCCCAGCCGATGCCTAGCGCCCACAGGCCGCGCAGGAAGAGGTGGGGCAGCAGATTGACCAGGAGCGGCGAGGCGAGCACCCACAGAGCCATCGCCGCCTGGATCCGCAGCAGGGTCGCCAGCGGGTCGCGCAGCCTGTGGAGCCGGCGGGTCATCCACAGGCTGCCGGCGGCGATCCCGGCGAGAAACACCGCCAGCATCACCGACAGGGCGTAGGTCGTCGTGCCGATGATCAGCGCCAGGGCGCGCGCCCAGAGCACCTCGTGAGCGAGGTTGAAGACGCCGTTGACCAGGAAGAGGGCGAGGATCAGGGGATACAGCGAGGCCCGGCCGCCCCCCGCCGGCGCGACCCGCCGCGGCTGGAGCGCTTCCGGCGCCCCCGCCGGCCTCGCGCCGGCAAGCGCAGCGCCGGAGCGCGACCTGTCGACCCGCGCCCTCGCGATCGCCGCCAGGCCGACGCCGAAGTTGACCCCCGCCAGCAGCAGATTGCTCCCGGCCAGCCCGAAGCGCGCGACCAGCACGAACCCGGCGACCACGGTGCCGGCGACGGCACCCGCGGTGTTCAAGCCGTAGAGCCAGCCCACCCAGCGGGTCGGGGCGTCGCTGCGCCGGGCGACGTAGCCCGCGAGCAGGGGGAAGGTGGCGCCCATGAGGCTGGTCGGCACCAGCAGCACGAGGAAGGAGAGCGCGAAGCGGACGAGGCCGTAGAGGGTGTGCTGCTCGACCCACTGGAAGAAGAACCGTCCCTGCACGACGACGACGAGGTCGAGAAGCCGCGGCAGGAGCAACGCCCAGACTCCGATCGCGATCTCGATCACCCCGTAGGCGGTGAGCGGATCGATGCGCAGCCGGTGGCCGAGACGCCCGGCCGTGAAGCCGCCGAGAGCCAGTCCGGCCATGAACGCCGAGAGGATCGCCGCCAGCGCCCAGGCGCTGGCGCCGAACACCGAGTGCAGCCAGCGGCCCCACACCACCTCGTAGCCGAGTCCGGCGACCCCCGAGAGGAAGAACACGATGGCCAGGGTCGCGCGTGGGAAAGGGGCAGGACTCAAGGAAGCCCCTCGACGAGGAGCGCCTCCTCCGCCGCCGCGAGCAGCCGCCGCGCATGCTCCGCCGGCACGCCGAGGTTGGAGCCGCCGAACTCGGGCAGGACCGCGGCGTTGACCGCGACGACGCGGCCCTCGAGATCGAGCACCGGCCCGCCGCTGCCGCCTTCCGTCGTCTCCGCGTCGTAGACCACCGCGGCGGCCGTGACCTGGCCGACGATGCCGCGGCTGGCGAGCGGCGCGATGTGCCCCCCTTGGGCGAGCTTCCTGGCGATCACCCAGAAGTCCAGGTGCGACTCCGCCATCAGCTGCTCGACGAGTCGCGCCTCGGTGCGCGCCAGGAGAGCGCGGATCCCCGCCGGATAGCCGAGCACGATGACCTCGTCGCCGACCCGCGGCGGGGTGTCGGCCAGCTCGAGCGCGGGGGCCGCCCGCGCCGTTGGCGCGGTGCTGCGCAACAACGCGACGTCGGCCTCGGAGCTCAGGCTCACGACCTCGAGCTCGAGGGGCTCCTCGACTCCCGGCAGATAGCCGAGGAAGCGGCTGATGCGCGGCTCGAAGCCCTGCGCCGCGATCGCCCGCGCCGCCTGGTCGTGCCGCCAGGGCTCGGCCACGTGGCGGCCGGTGGCGAGCAGGTCCGGACCGCCGACGACGAAGGCGGTGCCGGTGTAGAGCGATTCGAGGACCGGCCCGTCGCCCTCCAGCCCCACCAGCGGCTGGCCCCGCTCGTCGCGCAGCACTCCGCCGCCGGGCCCGAGCCCCGCGAGCCGGAGGGGGCGATCGGTCTCGCGGTCGTGGAAGGCGTAGGCCCCTTGCAGGAAGACGACCGACCGGGCCGCCACCGGGACCACCCTCATGGCCGCCTCCGACCGCGCCTCCAGCGCCGCCAGGCGCTCCGCGGCCGAGGTGAGGCGCCCCTCGAGCTCGCCACGGATGGCGGCGAGATCCTCCGCGCGGATGGCCTCGGAGCGCTCGAGCACCGCGTTGATCCCCGTGATCTCGCTCGTCAAGCGCTTCGTGAGCGAGCGGCTCTGGCGGCTCAGCTGGAAGGTCGCGACGAGGAGCGCGGCGAGGACGATCGTGACGACGACGCGGAACGACCTCGAGGTGTGGACGGCGAGCTCGCGGGGGGCGCGGCTGAGCAGGATGCCCGCTCGCGAAAGCGGCCCGGAGCCGCCGTGCACGGCGCAGTCCCGGCAATCCGAGAACACGTCGCCCAGCGTCTTGTGGGTCGGCGTGCCGGCGGGATAGACGCGAAACCGGACGACCGGCCCGCCGCGGCCGAGCTCGAGAACGTCGCCGGCGGCCAGCACCGCGTGCTCCACGGGCTTGCCGTTCAACCACACCTCGGCGCCCGGCTCGACGAAGAGCTCGTAGGCGCCGTCGCGGTGCTCCAGCCGTGCGTGGCGCGCGGCGATCTCGGGATCGCGATCGGCGCGGAACCCGAGCTCGCTACCCGCCGCCGTGCCGATGCGCAGGAGCTCTCCGGCGAGCCGCACCGTCTGGCCGCGGCGGGCGCCGGAGAGAATGGCGACGACCGGAATCGGCGTCTCGACCCGTGCTGCCTGCGCTCGCTCCGTCATGGCCCCGTACCCAGCCCACCCGAGGTGCCGATGGGTCGATCGGCCGGCCTCCACTCCGCGCCAGGGGGACACGGACCGGCGGGTCAGAGGAGCAACCGACCGGGCAGCATGTTGGCATCGCCGTCCGTCCAAAGTCCACCGTCCTTCCTCCGCCATTGCATCGCCCGGGCCTCGCCCCGCGAGCGGTGTCGTAGTCTCGCCTCGTAACCGTCCGCCACCCGGCAGGACGAACGGAGGTGGATCATGAACGTGCTCGCAATCCCGGGGAGTCTCCGTCGGGGGTCCTTCAATCGCCGCCTCCTCGAGGCGGCGGCCGCGCTCGCGCCGCCAGAGATGGACGTGACCCTCGCCGAGGGCGCGCTGCTGGCCGCCGTTCCCCCCTTCAGCCAGGATCTGGAGGAGAACGGACCGGACGGGGATCCCGAGCCCGTGCGCGAGCTGCGCCGGCTGGTCCGCGCGGCGCACGGGCTCCTGATCGCGACCCCGGAGTACAACGGATCGATCCCCGGGGTGCTCAAGAACCTCCTGGACTGGCTCTCGCGGCGCCGTCCCGACGCCGTCCTCGCCGACAAGCCGGTCGCCGTCACGGGCGCGACGCCGGGCGAGTGGGGCACTCGCCTGGCCCAGAACGCCCTGCGCGAGGTCCTCGGAGCGACGCGGGCCCTGGTGCTGCCAGCCGGCACGGCGCTCTACGTCCCCCGCGCCGGCCGGCTCTTCGACGCGGACGGCCGGCTCACCGACCCGGCGACGAGCGAGCGGCTGAGCAAGCTGCTCAGCGCCCTGGGCTCCTGGATCGAGCGCTGCGGGCCGGGGTGACCACCCCGGCTCCACCGGCCCCGGTGGCGAAACGCGGGCTCCGCGCCGTGACCAGGACCCGTCTGCTCGCAATGGGTCCCGATCGCTCCACCGGCGGACGGGAGGCCCTACGCGAAGCGCAGCCCGAGGCCGAAGGCGAGGGCGAGCAGGGCCAGCCAGCCGGCGAGCAGCAGGACAACGCCGCCGGGCTCGATGATCAGGGGTCGTCTCATGGCTCCTCCTTCACCAGGTAAGCGACGGCGAGGCCCCCGACCCGCAACGGGCCAGGGGCCTCGCGACCGCGCCGCTGGGCGGCGGGGCTTCAGGGGCCGAGGCGACGCACCGTGCCGTTGCCGGTGATCGCGACGACCGGGTCCCCGTAGTACTCGAGGACGCACAGACCAGCCACGAACCCTTCCAACCGCTCGCTCACGCGCACCACCGCCGTGTTGATCCCGGTGATGTGGACGTTCGTCGTGCGGCTGGCGAGGTCCTCGCCCGCGTAGCTGCCGGTGCCCGAGACGAGCACCTCCTGGCGGTCCACCCGGCCGGCCGCCCGGATGCTGCCGGCGCCGCTCAGCGACGCGAGGAAGGCGGGCGCGTCGATGCCTTCGACGTCGATCGCGCCGACGCCGGCCAGCTCGACGCGGTCGAGATCCCTCACGGTGACCGTGAAGATGATCGTCGCCGTCGACTGGATGCCGTTCGGGAGATCCGATTCCAGGATCAGGGTGCCCCCGGACACGCGCGCCGACAGATAGGGGATCATCAGCTCGCCGGCCGTGATCGTCAGGGACTCCGCGCCGCCATGGCGGATGAAGACGGTGCCCACGCCGACCAACGAGACGGCATGGAATCCCTGCACGTCCTGGCTCACGGTGACGACCGGGCCCTCGTCGTCGGGAGCCGTGATGGGCAGCGCGGTCGGGATGACGACGTGCTTCTTGGGATTCCAGTCGCAGCCGCCCAGACCGACGGCCAGCAGCGCGACCAGTGCGACGCCGACGGTCCTCGCCGCCCGGCGTCGGGATTCAGGGATGTTGCGGTGATCGCTCATGACTGCCTCCTCTCCTCTTGGGGAATCGTGCTCTCAATCGGTAAGCGACATCCGGGTCGCAAGACCGCAGTCCCGGCACCGCAGCCCCGGCACCGCAGTCCCGGCAGCGCAGTCCCGCCAGCGTAGTCCCGGGCGAGCGCCGGATCGGCGATCGCGGCGGGAGCGGCGGTCGCCGCCCATCGGGTAGACTTCCGCCCACGCCGACTGATGGCTGGCCGTCGCTTCGAGCTCTCACGACTCCAGGGGTGCGCGACATGACCGAAGACGCCGAACGAGCAGTCCGCGACGACGACGAGGAGGACGCCCTCGCGAGCCTCGGCCATCCGCGCGGCACGCTCGCCATCGTGATCGTGTACGCCATCCTCTTCGCCCTCGGGTGGGTGGCGCTCTACGTCTTCGAGTTCCTGCCCCGGGGAGCGCCCCGGTAGGAGGCTCACGGGATGAAAGTCGATCTCTACGAGAAGATCTGGATGTGGCTGGCGGCCGGGATGATCGCCGCGTTCCTGGGCGCCATCACCTTCGCCGCCGGCTCGCAGGCGATCCGGCCGCCGAGCCACCTCGAGACCATCGACCCGGCCACCGTCTACGACGCCCCCGGCTTCTCCGCGCCGGGCCTCGTCGAAGAGCCGGACGGGCGCCTGGTCGTCTCCGTGGTCGCGGAGATGTTCCTCTTCGATCCGGACGAGATCCGCGTTCCGGCGCGGCGGCCCATCACCGTCCGGATCACCGCGACCGACGTCATCCACGGCTTCGACGTCGTGGGCACCAACGCCAACGCCATGGTCGTCCCCGGGTACGTCACGGAGTTCACCCTGAGCTTCGAGCCGGGCGAGTACCTGATCGCCTGCCACGAGTACTGCGGCCTGCTGCACCACGACATGCAGGGAGTGCTGATCGCCGAGGAGGAGACGTCGTGAGCGGCCGCCACCGGCTCGCGGGCGCGCATCTCGCCGTCGCCATTACGGCCTTCGCCCTCGCCGCCTGCCTGGGGCTGCTGCAGGCCCTGTCGATCGCCGGCATCGAGCTGCCGGAGTGGAGCGAGGACCTCTTCTACCTGTCGGTCACGGCGCACGGCGTCCTCATGGCGCTCGTGTTCACGACCTTCTTCATCATGGGACTGGGCTACGTCCTCGCCCGCGAGTCCCTGGGCCGGCTCGCCGGCGAGCGGGCGGCCTGGGTCGGGTTCTGGGTTGCGCTCGTGGGCTCGGGGGCCGCCGCCTGGGTCATCCTGCGGGGCGACGCCACGGTGCTCTACACGTTCTATCCGCCGCTCCAGGCCCATCCCGCGTTCTACATCGGCGCCACGCTCCTCGTCGTGGGCTCCTGGATCTGGGGCGCGGTGCTGCTCGCGAGCTATCGCTCGTGGCGCCGCGAGCATCGCGGGGAAGCGGTGCCGCTGCCCGTGCACGGCATGCTGGCGGCGGTGATCGTCTGGTACCTGGCCACCGCCGGGCTCGCCGCCGAGGTCGTCGGCATGCTGATCCCGTGGTCGCTCGGCCTCGTGGCGACGATCGACCCGGTGGTCGCCAGGACCTACTTCTGGTGGTTCGGGCACCCGCTGACCTACTTCTGGCTGATCCCCGCCTACGTCGTCTGGTACACGGTGCTGCCGCAGGTGGCCGGCGGGCGCCTGTTCAGCGATCCCCTGGCCCGCATGGTCTTCGTCCTCTTCATCCTCTTCTCGACGCCGGTGGGCTTCCACCATCAGTTCACCGATCCGGGGATCGAGGCCGGCTGGAAGCTCGCCCACACCTTCAGCACCTACGCCATCCTCTATCCCAGCCTGGTGACCGCGTTCACGATCGTCGCCTCGCTCGAGGTCGCCGGCCGGCTCGGGGGCGCGCGCGGGCTCTTCGACTGGATCGGCAGGCTGCCGTGGCGGGACCCCTTCTTCTCGGCCGTGACCCTGGCCATGCTGACCTTCACCGTCGGCGGCTTCGGCGGCGCGATCAATGCCGCCTACGCCATGAACGCCATGGTCCACAACACGGCCTGGATCCAGGGCCACTTCCACCTCACCGTGGGCACCACCGTCGCCCTCAGCTTCATGGGCGCGACCTACTGGCTCCTGCCCCGGCTCACCGGCCGGCCGCTGCGCCCGCTGGCGCTCGCCCGGCTGCAGCCCTGGGGCTGGATCCTGGGGATGGCGCTCTTCTCCGGCAGCAACCACGTCGCCGGGCTCATGGGCCTGCCGCGGCGGATCTACGACGTCAGCTACTTCGGGGCCGAGCAGGCGAGCCGTTGGATACCGCTCACCAAGGTCGCGGCCCTGGGCGCGGTGATCCTCTTCGCGAGCGCCTTCGCGTTCCTCGTCGTGGTCGTCGTCTCGGCGTGGACCGGGCGCCGGGGCGAGGCGCCGGCCTTCGAGTTCGCCCGGCCCCTGGCGCCGGTGGCGGGCCCGGGGATCTGGGATCGCCTGGGGCTCTGGACGCTGGTCGCCGCGGTGCTCGTGGCGCTCGCCTACGGTTATCCGCTGCTCCACCTGCTGGCGCAGGAGCGGTTCGGCTCTCCGGGCGTGTCGCCGTTCTGAGGCCTGTTGTTCTGAGACCTATCCCGGCCGGATGCGCCGGCGCAGGAACCACCACATGCCCAGCAGGTCGAGCAGCGGCCGCCAGAGGAACTGGCGCAGGCCGTAGCTCGAAGTGCCGCCCGCCCGCGGCCGGTGGTTGACCGGCAGCTGCCCGACCTTGAGGCCGGCCGCGACGGCCATCGCCGGCATGAACGAGTAGAGCGTCTGGAGGGGGATGAACGAGGCCACGGCGCCGTGGCGGAACGCCTTGAGGGCGCAGCCGCTGTCCCGCATCCGATCGCCCAGGAGCCGCCCCCGGACCGCGTTGGCCAGCCGCGACATCCCGCGCCGCAGCCAGGAGTCGTGCCGGTCCTGGCGGATGCCGACCACCATGTCGAGCCCGCCGGGGCCCCCGAGCTCGGCCAGCAGGCGCGGAATGTCGGCAGGGTCGTTCTGGCCGTCGCCGTCCAGGGTGACGACGATCGGCCGCGCGGCCGCGTGCAGGCCGCGCCACAGGGCCGCCGCCTGGCCGCGGTTGCGCTCGCTGCGCAGCACCCGGATGCGCGGGTCCGCGGCGGCGCGGGCGGCCAGGATCTCGCCGGTGCGATCGGTGCTGCCGTCGTCGACGGCCAGCACCTCGAACGGGATCCCGTGGCCGTCGAGACTGCGCGCCACCTCGTCGAGCAGCGCTTCGACGCAGGCCTCCTCGTCGAAGAACGGGATGACGACGGAGATCGCTTCCGCCGCAGGCCCGGCAGGCTGCTCTCGATTCACGACGCTCCTTTCGGACTGCCAGGTCCCGCGCGCCGGGGGAAGGCGCGGACGGGGTGCCGCAGCCACACCGGGCGGCGCGGGCAAGGCGGCAGCGCATTGTCGTTGCGGGCTCGGGACCTGTCAAGGCGGCCCGCCCGGGGACGGCGGGGCCGCGGCTCGGGCCCGGAGGACGATAGAGTGTCGCCGTGACGCGCCACTCGCCCGGCGAAGGGGTCATCAAGTTCCAGCTCCGGCACGCGCCGGAGCCTCTGAGCGCCGAGGTCCGGGCGCTCGTGCCGAAGCTCGTCGGCTGGCGCCGGATCCTGCGCCGCGTCGGGCTCATCGGCCAGGAGCCTGGCAGGTACGCAGGCGCGGGCTTCGGGAACTTGAGCCTGCGGCTCGCGCCGGGCTTCGTGCCGCCCGGCCGGCGCTCGTTCCTGGTGACGGGAACGCAGACCTCGGGCCTCGTCGACGTCGCGGCCGATCATTTCGCGCTCGTCGAGGAGTACGACTACAGGAGCAACCGGGTGCGCAGCCGCGGCCCCGCCCCGCCGTCCTCCGAGGCGATGACCCACGGCGCGCTCTACGATGTGGACGCGACGGTCCGGGTGGTCTTCCACGTCCACTCGCCGCACATCTGGGAGCTCGCCCGCGAGCTGCGCCTGCCCACGACCGACCCCGCCGTCGAGTACGGCACGCCCGAGATGGCGGCCGAGGTCGGCCGCCAGTTTCGCCTCGGCGACCTGCGGCGCTGCGGCCTGCTGGTCATGGGCGGCCATCTCGACGGGGTCATGGTCTTCGGCGGCTCGCCGGAGGAAGCCGGCAGCACCGTCATGAGCTGGCTCGCCCGCAGCTTCGAGAAGGAAGAGCAGGCCGGGAGCCGGAGCGGGCTTGGCGATCCGGCACAACGGAGGCGAGCATGAGACCGATCGCAATCTGCCTGTCCGTAGTCGCCTTGCTGGCGGCGCGTCCGATGCCGGCAGCCGAGGAGGAGCCGGGAGCCGCCGGGGCCGAGGTCCTGGAGCACGGCGTGCCCGTCGAGCTCGTCGCCGCGCTCGGCAGCGCGGAGCGGGCCTTCGCGGCGACCGTGCGGGCCAAGGACCGGGAGGCGTTCGCCTCCTTCGTGGACGCGGGAGCGGTCTTCGCCGGCGGCGCCCCGCTGCGCGGCCGGCAGGCGATTCTCGACGGCTGGGCCGGCCTCTTCAGCCCGGAGGCGCCCGTCCTGGCCTGGGAGCCCTGCGTCGTCGAGGTCGAGGCCTCGGGGAGGATCGGCTTCACCAGCGGCCCGTACTGGATCGAGACGCCGGGCGGCGCCGAGGTGCCGCGCGGCACGTTCTTCTCCGTCTGGGAGCGCCAGCCCGACGGGGGCTGGAAGATCGTCCTCGACGGCGGCACCCCGCCGGCGCCCGGACCGCCGGTCGTCGACCCGTGCGCGCCCGCCGACCCGCCGCCCTAGCCGCTCCGCCCGGCGGTCGTCGAGCCGGCCGTCAATCGGCCGGCTCGTCGCCGGGCAGGTACTTGAGCCAGACCTGCGTGGACTCGCCGGGGGTGTCCGGGCCGAGGGCGACGGTGCGGCGCCGCACGCGCCGCGCAGGATTGTAGACCTCCTCGCCGGGCTTCGGCCGCGGCGGCTCGGCCGGCCGCGGCAGGCCCGTCTGCTCGAGATACTCCGCGAGGCGGCCGCGCTCGCCTGCCGACAGGTCGAAGTGAACCCCGACCCCGATGCCCGGGTCGGCCCAGACGACCACCGCCCGGCCGCGCACCGGGACGTCCTCGTCGCCGTAGAGGTCGAGCTCGAACGAGAAGCCGTCGCCCGGCTGGAGGCCGGAGACGATGGCGACGAACGCCCCCTCGATCGAGAGGTTGCTGACCTCGACCCGGCCGGCGCCCATGGACATCTCCGTGCGATCGTCCCGGCGCTGATGCTGGCGGCGCTCCTCGTCCCGACCCGGCATCCACGGATTCTGCCACAGAACGCCCGCGCCGGCCTTCAGGCGGCGCCGGCGAGCGCCCGGACGCGCAGGTGGACGACGCGGGCGGAGATCCGGGCGGAGATCGCCGCGACGTCCTCGGCGACGCAGCTCGCCGCGCCCAGCTCCGCCGGCGGCCGCGTCGTGGCCAGGGCCACGACCCTCATCCCGGCGGCCAGGCCGGCCGCGACGCCGGGTAGCGAGTCCTCGACCACGACGCACTGCGCTGGGGGCACGCGGAGGCGCTCGGCGGCGAGGAGAAAGCCCTCCGGCGAAGGCTTGCCGGCGCCGACGTCCTCGGCGCAGACCAGCACCTCCGGCAGGCCGCGGCCGAGCCGTCGCAGCCGGCCGCGGGCGAGCACCCGGGGCGCCGAGGTCACGACTGCCCAGCACCCCGCGGGCAGGGAGCCGACGAGCTCCGCCGCCCCCGGGTAGGGTCGCGTGGCGCCCTCGTTCTCGAGCTCCTGCCGCACCAGCGCGGCCAGCTCGCGGTCGACGGCGAGGTGCGGCGCCGCCAGCGCCAGGGTCTCGGTGGCGGGGCGGCCGTGGACGAGCGGCAGGAGCGCGGCCTCGTCGACCCCCCGGCTCTGCGCCCAGCGCCGCCAGCTCGCCTCGATGACGGCCGAGGAATCGACGAGGACGCCGTCGAGGTCGAAGAGGACGGCGGCGCACTCGGCCGTGAAGAGGGACGCGGACAACCTCGTGGACCCCCGGCCGCGGCTACCCGGCGAGGTTCTTCCAGTAGTAGGCGGCGAGCTGGCGCAGCGGCCCCGACGGGCTCTGCCCGCGCCGCGCGAAGATCTTCTCGCAGTCCGCCAGAAAGCGATCGAGCTCGTATCTCGCCCCTGCCGTGCCCCACGAGAACGGTGGCAGATACCTGGGCGGCGACCCGCCGAAGACGTTGCTCCCGACGTCGAGGACCGTGCCGGCGTTCAAGCGCAGCCCGATCGCGATCTTCACGCAGTCGGCGACGATCGACCCGAACTTGATGCTCCCGGTGGCGACGCGCGCCAGCTCGCCGCCCGCCCGCGGCAAGAAGGTCGTGGGGACCTCGAGCCGCACCTCGCCGTAGTTGTTCTTCAGGTCCGACGTCGTGGCCAGCGCGCCGACGTTCACCCACCGGCCGACGAGGCTGTGGCCGAGAAAGCCCTCGTGATGCTTGTTGGAGTAGTCGCCGACGAAGCTCGCCTCGATCTCGCCGCCGACCCGGCACTGGCGGCCGAGGACGACCGGCGCCACCAGCCGGCAGTTCTCGACGTGGGTGCCGGGGCCGACGTAGGAGGGCCCCGCGACGTAGGAGAGCTGGCCGACCCGCGCCCCGGCGGCGATCACCACCGGCCCCTCGCGGACGTCGAGGACCGTGCCCGCAAACAGCTCCGCGTCCGGGTGCAGGTAGACGTCGGACTCCCGGCCGACGACGAAGACCCCTGCCGGGGGCGCCGCGAGCGGCCGGACCTCGCCCGCCGCCGCGAGCAGCTCGAGGTCCGCGACGATCGCGGCGCCGGCGCCCGCGAGCCGCCGGTTGGCGGCCAGCGGCTCAGAGTCGACGACCCGGGAGAAGCGCGGCGTGAGGTCGTCCGCCGACCCCTCGAGGTAGGCGAACGCGACCTCCTCGCGGTGCGCGTCCCGGAACGGCACCGCGTCGATCGCCGCCGCGGCGAGCCGCTCGTACGCCGGGTCGGGGTGGAAGAGCACGATCTCCTCCGCCTCCCCCCGCCGCTGCAGCCGCTCGAGCGGCGAGAAGATTCCCGTGCGGCGCGCGAAGATCGGCCACAGGCGCCCGCAGTACCTCGTCAGATCGAGATCGCGATCGAGCAGCAGGGTGGCCATCAGGGCTTGAGAGCGATCAGCGACTGGCGGCTGCGGGAGAACTCGCCGAGCTCGTCGAGCTCGACCGAGAAGAAGATGCTCTTGGCCTCGGCGTCGAGGGTCTCGACGCGCCCGGAGTAGACGTCGGCCTCGAGCCGGCGCTGGCGGCGGCGCGCCCGCTTCTCGAGCTCGGCCAGGCGGCCAGAGACCTCGGACGCGGCGAGCGCCGCGGCGCAACGCTCGAGGATCGTTCCCGAATCGAGGAGGGGCTCGCTCTCGGCCAGGATCTTCATGGCGATCTTGTCCTTGACGGTCTCGAAGCCGAGCTGCCGGGAGATCTCGGTGGGCGTCTTGACGATGAAGTCGAGCTCCTCGGCGATCCGCGGGTGCTTGAGCCAGAAGTACTTGATCTCGAGGAGCTTGGCCTCGATGTCGGGCCGCAGGGCGGCGTCGGCGTCCTCGAGCACGACGATGAGGTCGATGTCCGAGCCGCGCACCGGGATGTCGGTCGAGCGCTCGCGGCGCGGCGAGTCGTGAGCGAG
>JAOTWP010000082.1 GCA_029862975.1 Acidobacteriota bacterium | reverse complement strand
TCTCGAGCAGACCCTGACGGTCGTCCGCTGGGGCCACTTCGGCACCCCGGTGCTGCTCTTCCCGACGGCGGGCGGCGACGCGGAGGAGTGCGAGCGCTTCCTCATGCTCCAGGTGCTCGCGCCGCTGCTCGAGGCGGGACGGATCAAGGTCTACTCGTGCGACAGCATCGCCGGCCGCACCTGGACCTCGCGGCTCGGCGACGGGCGCTATCGCGCCCGGGTGCAGACCCTGTTCGACCGCTTCGTCGCCGACGAGCTCGTCGGCGCCATCCGCAAGGACTGCTCCGACCCGACGATCGAGATCGTCACCGCCGGCGCCTCGATCGGCGCCTTCAACGCCGTCGCGACCCTGTGCCGCCATCCGGACGCCTTCAAGGCCGCGATCGGGATGAGCGGCACCTACGACCTGACCCGCTGGCTCGACGGCGAGTGGAGCGACGACTTCTATTTCTCCTCCCCGCTGCACTACCTGCCCGGCCTCGGCGAGGGCGAGCAGCTCTCGCGGCTGCGCCAGCGCTTCGTGCTGCTGGCCACCGGCGAAGGGCAGTGGGAAGCCCCGGCCGAGAGCTGGCAGATGGCCAACCTGCTCGGCTCGAAGGGCATCCCCAACCGCGTCGACCCCTGGGGCCCCGACTACGACCACAACTGGCCCACCTGGCGCGCCATGCTGCCGCGCTACCTCGACGAGCTGGCCTGACCTCGCGTCGGGAGCGATCATCGAGATGTCACAGCCCGTCCGCCCGCCTCGCTGGCCGGGGAGCCCTCGTTGAGCCCTCTGGGGTGGCTGCGGACCTCGGCTTGGGTGCTTGCGGCGGCGGTCGGCGTCTTCCACGGCTTCCTGAAGCCGGACCTCGACGAGGGGCGGATCGCCGAGCTCGAGGACTTCGTCCTGCGGTCCGATCGGTGGGTTGGAAGGTATCCCCCCGATTTCGCGGTCGAGCTCTTGAATGGTGACTCGTTTGCGCTGTCCGACGAGATCGGCGGGAAGATCATCGTTCTCAACTTCTTTGCCACCTGGTGCGTGCCCTGCCGCAAGGAGATGCCGGAGCTCGACCGGTACGCGCGCTCCGTCGGCGCGGAGGAGCTCCTCCTGCTGGGAATCGACGTTGGCGAGGACCGCGCGACGGTCGAGGACTTCCTCGATGAGGTGCCGATCGACTTTCCCGTAGCCCTCGATTCGGCGAGCAGGGTCGCCGGACAATACGGCGTCGACAGCTTTCCGACGACGGTCCTCATCGGACTCGACGGCAAGATCGCTCTCTATCAAGTCGGGGAGATCTCCAACGCGGAGGTCACCTTTGCGGAGTCACTCGCGGTGCAGCAGAAGCTCCGAGACGACGGCGCCGTCGTGGACAGGGCGACCTATCTCGAACGCCTCGCCGCCCAGCCAGAGCTCGATCTCGGCCTCGATGACGAGATCGAGCTCACCGGCCGCCGCCTGGAGATCGCCCGCAACATGCCCTGCCCGTGCGGCTGCGAGCAACAGGTTGCCGAGTGCGGTTGCCAGACGGCGGACAAGGTCACCCGCAAGCTGAGCGAGATGGACATCGAGGGAGCGGCGGATGGAGAGATCATGGAGGCTCTGAATCGCGAGTTCTGCGTCGGGGCGACCTCGTGATCGATGCACGCGATCTCAGGGTGTCGTTTCGACGAGGCAGGTTCGGCCGCGCGAAGCTGCACGCCCTGGATGGATTCTCGCTGGCGGTGGCGGCCGGCGAGGTAGTGGCGATCCTCGGACCCAACGGCTGTGGGAAGTCGACCGCGATGCACACGATGCTCGGCCTGATCCAACCGGAGGATGGGTCGGTCCGTCTGATGGGCGAACGGCCGATCCCCGGCTCCGCGATGTACGACCGGATCGCGTACCTCCCCGAAGAGCCCCACTATCACCTCTACCTGACGGTCGGCGAAGCGGTCCGCTACTACGCCGGTCTGCATCGGCGGCCTGTGCCCTTGAAGAAGATCGCCGGCGCGATCGCGGCCGTCGGGCTCGAGGCCGATACGGACCTGCTGCTGCGCAAGTGCTCGAAGGGGATGAAACAGAAGGTCGGAATCGCCGCGTGTCTGGCGGTGGAGCCCGATCTCCTGTTCCTCGACGAGCCGATGCGCGGCCTGGACCCGGAGTCCGTCCGGAGCTTCCGCGACGAGCTCAAGAGGATGAACCGCGGTGGGGCGACCATCGTTCTCAACTCGCACATCCTGGCCGAGGTGGAGATGATCGCCACCCGCGCCGTGATCGTTCGCAAGGGCAAGGTGCTGCGCCAAGGCCCCATCGAGGCGCTCCGAGCCGCCCAGCCGGATCGTTACGCCGTAAAGCTTGCCCTGGAGGAGCAGCCGCCCGACTACCTCAGCGTGTCCGAGCGCCGTGACGGGGCGATCCTCGGCACGCTGCCGGCGGCGAGGGTCCGCGACCTCTTCGACTTCGTGGAAGCGAGCGGCGGCAAGGTGATCTCGGCCGAGCTCGCGAAACGGTCGCTCGAGGACGCCTTCCTCGCGACGCTCGAGGAGGGGGCCGGCGGTGGGTAGGCAGCTTCTCAGTTGCGTCCGGACGAACCTCCTCTTCTACCGCCGGAACCGTCTCCTGTGGCTCATCGCCGTCGTGCTGGCCATCAGCTTCCTCATGACCATGGTCCCCGCCCTCTTCTTCCAGAGCTCTTCCCAACGCTTCGAGATCGCGAAGACGATCTTCGAGTACCTGAACCAGTTCTACTTCCTCTTCGCTGCGGCCCTGGGGCTCCTCAGCGTCTCGAGCCACCTGCGCGATCGCTCGATCAAGATGGTCGCGACGAAGCCGCTGAGGCCGGAGATCTGGCTGGGTTCACACTACATCGCCGCCGTGATCGTCTTCACCGCCCTGGCCGTGGCCAATCTGGTCCTCACGTACTGTCTGTTCGTCGTTTGGAGCATTCCCCTGCAGGGCGGTCTGCCGCTGCTCTCCGCCATGACGGTTTGCAGGTGTCTCGTCCTCTTCTCGTTCCTGACGTTCCTGAGCATGAAGATGCACCCGGCGCTCGCCGGCGTCCTGGCCCTGGTCCTGCAAGACGGTACGTTCTACCAATTGAGCTTGCTGACCGCGTCGGCCGAGCGCCTCGCGACGTCCGGCCTCCACACCGCATTCCTGGGTGGGGTCAAGTACGGCCTGCTGATCGTCTACAAGGTGCTCCCGGTCTATTCGCCATACCAGGACGCCTTCGCCGCGGTGGCTTCGAGCCTGCGCGCGGACGGCTCCCATTTCGCCGCCCTGGCGTGGACGCTGCTCTACACGATCGTGTTCAGCGCTCTGCTCTATCTCCTGGCCGCGATGGCGCTCCGCAAGCGAAGGCTGATCTAGGGAGCAGTGGCCAGGACCGACGGGGGACCCGGCCGGGCCACTGGCCGGCTGCCGCCCAAGCCCCTGAGAATGCTTACTTCAGCGTCGCCGTTGTATATACTCCGAGCATGTCGCGACGCACTACGATCGAGATCGACGACGCACTCCTGGCCCGGGCTCAGGAGGCGCTCGGAACCCGGGGCCTCAAGGAGACGGTGGACACGGCTTTCCGAGAGGCCATTCGACGGGCCCTTCGCGGCAGGCTCGCGGAGCGGATCGCGACGGGGCAGGGCATCGACCGCTCGCCCGAGCTTCTCGACGCGACCCGGCCTCGGCGATGACGTTCTACAGCGTCGACACGAGCGCCTGGCACCATGCCGGCAGTCCCGAGGTGGCGGACGCCTGGCGGCGGCGTCTCGAGCGCGACGAGCTCGGCCTGTGCGATCAGGCTCGCCTCGAGATCCTCTGGTCGGCGCGGTCGGCCGCGGACTACGAGGCGCTGGCCGAAGAGCTGTCGGCGCTGCGCGCCATCGCCATCACCGCAGCGACCTTCGAGCGGGCGCTGGAGGTCCAGGGAGGCCTCGCCCGCGCGGGCGGCCTCCACCACCGCAGCGTCAAGATCGCCGATCTGGTGATCGCCGCGGCTTCGGAGGCTGCCGGGGCGACGGTTCTGCACTACGACGGCGACTTCGCCCGGATCGCGGAGATCACGGGGCAGCCGGCGGAGTGGATCGCGCCCCGGGGCTCGCTCTGATGGGGGCCCTGCAGGGGGCTGTTAGACTCGTTCTCGAGCCGCCGCGCGATCGGGAGATGACCCGGCCCGCCCGCGCCGTCGATTCCGCGGGTCCCCGCCATTGAACGTCGCGATCCAGCCGCTCCCCGCCATCCTGGCCCCGAAGCGGCGCCTCGTCGCGCCCGCGGTCCTGGGGACGGGAGCCCCGCTGGTCGCGCGACGTCGGTGACCTCTTCCGGCGATCGGTGTCTGACAGGTGGTGAGACCTCAAAGGCTCGTGGCGTATCGGACTCGGGTGCCCCGGCGGGCGATCCGCGGCACCGCGAGGCTCCATCCAGCGAGGTTTCCGACGAGCAGCTGGTCGAGCAGTTCCTCGCCAGCGGCCGCCGCGACGACGCGATCTTCGCCGAGATCTTCCGGCGCCGCCGCCGCGACGTCTGGCGGGTGTGCTGGCGCTTCTTCCGCAACAGCCAGGATGCCGAAGATGTGACCCAGGAAGTCTTCTTTACGGTCTACCGCAAGCTCCCCCAGTTCGCGGGCGGGGCGTCGCTGCGCACCTGGCTGCAGCGGATCGCCGCCAACACCTGCCGCAACGAGCTGCGCAACCGCTCCCGGCGGCCGCAGGGCAAGGCGACCGCGCTCGAGGACGCGGGGCCGATCGCCGCCCTCGCCGAGTCGGCCGAGGACCGCGTCATGCGACGCCAGCGTGAGACGATCTTGGCGCGAGCCTTGGCGGCGCTGTCGCCGGCGGAGAGCGATCTCCTCCGCCAGGTCGAGTTCGCCCAACGGCCCTACGCGGACGTCGCGGCGGAGCTGGGCGTCTCGGTGAGCGCCGTGAAGATGCGAGTGCTCCGCGCGCGCCTGGCGCTGGCAGAGAGCCATCGGAGACTGCAAACCAAGGAGCCTGAATCGTGAACGAACATCCGAGTGCGCAGCAGCTCGAGGGGCTCTTGAAAGGGGAGCTCGACGTCGCCCGGGCCGCCGCCGTCGTCGAGCATCTCGAAGGGTGCGACGCCTGCCTTCACCTGGCGGAGAGACTCTGGCCGGCCGTCGGGCCGCTGGCCGGGGAGGAGGCGATCCCGCCCTTGACCCCCGAGGCCTCGTCGGCGATCGAAGACCGGCTCCTGGGGAGGATCCGCGACGCGGCGGTCGGCACCGAGCTGGCCTGGCTGGCCACGGGCGGCTTGCTCAGCGTGATCCTGGTCCTGCTGGGCTCGCTGCTGACCTTCGAAGGCGTGCCCGCGGCCGGCCGAGGAACGATCGAATGATGGACTGGGACTTCTTCGGCAAGGCCTGGGCTACGCTGGCCAACCGGTTGGTCAGCTACTTCCCGACTCTGCTGGCGACGGTGGTCCTGCTGCTCGTCGGCTGGCTCGTGTCGTGGCTGCTGGCGACGATCGTGCGGCGCTCGCTGCGCGGCATGAAGCTGGACGACTGGGTCGCGAACAGCGACCTGGCGGCCACCCTGGAGCGGGCCGCGATCAAGCGCCCACCGAGCCAGCTCGTGGCGCGAGTCGTCTTCTGGCTCTTGTTCGTGTGCTTCGCGGTCATCGGGCTGGAGAACCTGGGGCTGAAGCTCTCCGAGCTGCCGATCCGCTCCTTCATCGCCTACCTGCCCGTGGTTCTCGGCGCGCTGCTGATCCTCGCGGCCGGGCTTCTCGTGGCGGCGTTTCTCGGCCGTGCCACCGACGCCGGGCTGGCCGCCATGGGCGTCGAGTACCACCGCCGCCTCGGGCGGGTGGTGCGCAGCGTGCTGACCGCCGTCACCGCGGTGGTCGTGGTCGAGCAGCTCGGGTTCGACGTCACCATGCTGACCCGGACCTTCTCCAACCTGCTGGTGATCGTCGTCGCGGGGGTGGTCTTCGCTTTCGCCTGGGGCGGCCGCGAGGTGGCGCGCAACGTGCTTGCCGGCCGCTACGTCCGCGAGCAGTTCCGGACCGGGGATCGGATCACGGTGGACGGGCACGAAGGCGCGCTGGCCCACACCGGCTCGCTGAACACGCGATTGACGACCGAGGACGGCGAGGTGGTCGTGCCCAACTCCCGGCTCACCGAGCAGACGGTCCTCAAGCGGCCGGCCAGGTAGCCTCGTCGGCGGCGCCTCGTTGCGGTGCCGCGCGCCCTCGCGCGCAGAAGAAAGGCCCGGACACCTCGCGGTGCCCGGGCCGAAGAAGCGTCAGCCGCGACCTTACAGCAGGTCGAACGAGGCCCGCAGCAGCAGGTTCTGCCGCGTCTGGGTCTTGTCGCTGACCTGCGGGAAGTCGAGCAGATCGTAGGTGTAGTCGAGCGACAGATAGCGGTTCAGCCGCAGACTGAGCGTGTTGCTCCAGTCGATCGTCGGATTCCCCGTGTCGTCGAAGTCGGCGAACACCTCGAGGTCCGTGATGTAGGACAGCAAGCGGGTCAGGCGGACGCTCGCCGTCAGAATGGTCTCGAGGCCCTCCTGGCTGAAGTCGTCGATCTGGAAGAGATCCAGCTCCGGCGTCAGCGGCGAGTCGTTCTCGACGAACGTGTTCGAGAACATGTTCTGCCGGAGGCCGAGGCCGCCGCGCCAGTTCACCGTGGTCTTCTGGTTGCGGAACAGGCGGACGTTGACGCCGAAGCCTTCGCGCAAGCGCAGGCTGCCGAACGCGTCGGCGGTCCTGTACTGCTCGTTCGCGGCCAGGCTGAGCACTTCTCGCGTGCCGTCCAGCTTGTTGTAGGCCACGTCGAGGGGGTCGGTAGCCAGGGTCTCGGCGTCGAAGACGTTGGTCAGCAGGCCGAGGCGGGCGTAGGGGCCCCAGCGCTCGGACTGGTAGCGGATGTAGAGCGCCTCGCCGCGCAGGCGGTCCTGGATCTGCTGGGTCGGCAGCTTGCGGCCCTGCTCCGGGTCGACCTGCAGGAAGCCCTCTTCCATCTCGATCAGGCCGGTGAAGAAGTGGGGGCCGTTCTCGTAGGTCGAGTAGTAGTCGACGAAGACCGTTCCGGCCAGTGTGCTCTGGTTGGGCCGGCCGACGAAGTCGTTGGTCCTGCTCAGGGTCGCGGCGCCGCTCACCGTCGCGACGTGCACCCAGTTCGACTCCGCCCCGGCGGTCTTGACGCCGAGCTCCCCGGGAGTCACCACGCCGGCGCCGCGGAAGTCCCCGGTCTCCGAGTCGAGCACCAGCTTGAAGTGCGCCAGCCCGCCCTCGGGCAGCAGCACGGTGGCGAAGTCCTTGCGGGCGCGGAAGGTCTCACCCGAGCGCACGATCCGGTAGAGGCCCGGCTTCAGCAGCCAGGTCGCGAGCGGCTCGGCCTGCAGGAGGTCCGCTCCGTAGCCGATTCCGAGCACCTCGCGGTCCTCGGCGCGGATGATCTCGTAGGTCGAGCGCAAGGGGATGTTCTGGGTGTCGACCACCTCCACCTTGAGGCCGGCCCAGCCGGGCGGGATCGAGGTGGTGGCGCCGGCCTCGACGGTGGCCGGAAACGCCATCATCTGGTTGACGACGCCGCTGCCGACGCGCACCGTGTAGCTGCCGGGCGCGACGACGATCCGCCGGCCGGTGCGGCCGGAGGCGACGCGCTCGTCACCCGCGAAGACGACGACCTCGGGCTCGTCGACCCCCTTGCTGAGCGCGGGCGCGAAGAGGGCCCCCTGCCCGGCGGGAATCGGCGTGTCGTCCGCCGCGAGCTGCTCGTCGGCCGAGGGCGCGGTCCAGGCGTAGTAGTCGCCCTGAGCGCCGTCGTCCTCCTGAGCCCCGGCCGCCAGCGGTACGAGGGCGACCAGCAGAGCGATCATGAGGCAGGACGATGCCCGCCCGTAGTGACACTTCCGTTGGAACATGGTTGGGTCCTTTCCAGAGTTCTCGTTCGGGTTCGACCGGCCGCACCGTAGTCGGGGCGGCACCGCTGCGGGCGTTCGAGCCGCAGGCTCGGGATCAGCGCGGATGCGCTCTCCCCGGTCGCAGTCACAGACACCGGTTGGAGGAAAAGGTAACGCCGGGCCGGTCACGCGGGCGCGACCCGGCCGTCCACCGCCGCCGGGCGCCCGGGCAGTGACCTGCCCGGACCTTCCGGTGTCTGTACCCGAGGTCCCGAAACTAACTGGGCCTCTAGCGGCCGGCGCTCATGGCTGGCGGCGGCAACAACGGAGGAGGAACGACATGACCCATCGATGGACAGCGATCGCCACAATGCTGCTGACGCTCGCCGCGTTCGGCGCGGCCGCGACGGCTCACGCCGCGACGGCACAGGATGCGGCAGAGGAAGCAGCGGCACAGGACGTGACGGCACAGGACGCGACGGCACAGGACGCGACGGCGCAGGACGAGGCGAGTCGTCCGGCCGCCCCGCCGGCCGCCGTCGAGCCGGCTCCCGGCGCCGCCGCGCCGAGCGAGACGGCGGGCGCGACGCCGTCTCGCGACACGATCGCCGGCGGCGTCGTCGCGGCCGCCGAGGAGACTGCGGGCAAGGTCCGCGAGGGCGGCGTCGGGATCGCCCGCCAGGGCCGGGCTCTGTGGAGCGACGTGCTGCTGCCCATGTGGCAGCGCCTCGCGTCCGCCGTGCCGGGCGTGCTCAAGGCGCTCGTGCTGCTCCTGGCCTTCTGGGTCCTGGCCATCGCGTCGGGCGCCGCCGTGCGCAAGCTCCTCGGCATGACGAAGCTCGACGACCGGGCCGCCCGCGACTGGGGTCTGGGCGGGATGCTCGAGACCAAGGAAGGCAAGGCGCGCTCGATCGAGCAGCTCGCCGGCACGGCCGTCAAGTGGCTCGTGCTCCTCTTCGGCTTCGTGGCCTTCTTCCAGGCTCTGGACCTGAGCATGGTGGCCGGCTCGCTGCAGGGCATCATCGACCGGGTCGTCGCGATCCTGCCTCGCCTGCTCCAGGCGGCGGTCATCCTCTTCGCCTACTGGGTTCTGGCCTCGCTGCTGCGCCTCGGCGTCAGCCGCGGCCTCGCTTCGGTGGGCTTCGACGAGCGGGCCGCCCGCTTCATCCCCGAGCGCGAGGTCGAGGGCACGGTCCTGCGGCCGAGCGGTCTGATCGGCCGGCTGACGTTCTACGTCGTGCTGGTCTTCGGTCTGCCGCCGTTCCTCGACGCCCTGGGGCAGAGCTCCCTGGTCGCCCCGTTGAGCCAGATGCTGGAGAAGGCGCTGGGCTTCCTGCCCAATGTGGTCGGGGCCGTCGTCATCTTCTTCCTCGGGCACCTGATCGCCACCGTCGTGCGCGAGATCGTCACCAGCTTCCTGGCCGCGACGGGCGTCGACTCCGGCGCGCAGAAGCTCGGCCTGGGCGCGGCCGTCGAGAAGCTGAAGCTCTCCGACATCGCCGGCTCGGTCTCGTACTTCTTCATCATCGTCGCGGTGATCGGAGCGGCGGTCGAGGCGCTTCAGATCCGCGCCGTATCCGAGCCCGTCACCCGCACCCTGGAGACCCTGCTGGCCGCGGTGCCGCTGGTCTTCGTGGCGGTGGTCGTCGTCGGCGTCGGCTACTTCCTGGCCCGCATCGTGCGCGGCATCGTCGAGTCGTTCCTGGCCGGCGTCGGGTTCGACCAGCTGCCGGCGAAGCTCGGGCTCGACTTCATCAAGCCGGGCGAGGGGCGCTCGGCCCCGTCGGCGATCGTCGCCACCGCGGTCATGGTAGTCATCATCCTGCTGACCGCGCAGCAGGCGCTCGCCACCCTGCGGCTCGAGGCGCTGGCCAACCTGACCGGCTCGTTCATCGCGTATCTGCCGCAGCTGCTCGTCGGCCTCGTGGTGATCCTCGCGGCGCTCGCCCTGTCGGGCTACGCCGCCGGGCTCGTGCAGTCCGCCGTGGGCCCAGAGGGGTACGGGCACGTCCTGTCCCTGGTGGCGCGCTGGGCCATCCTCGTCTTCGGCTTCGGCCTCGGCCTGGTCGAGCTCGGGGTCGGCGAGTCCCTGATCTCGGTCGCCGTGGCCGCGATCCTGGGCGGCGCGGCGCTGGCTCTGGGCCTGGCCTTCGGGCTCGGCGGGCAGAAACGGGCGGAGCGCCTCATCGAGCAGGTGGACGCGGACTAGCCGCGCCGGCTGCGGGCGTCCAGGCGGGTCGGCGATCGCGAATCAGCCGACCCGCCTAGATCCGGCGGTAGAGGTCGAGGTAGTGCGGCCCCTGGCGCTCCCAGGAGAAGTCCTGGGCCATGGCGTTGCGCACCAGGCCGTTCCATTTGGCGCGGTCGGCGTAGCTGTCGAGGGCGTAGTCGAGGGCCCAGCGCAGGGCCTGCGAGTCGAAGTTGTCGAACACGAAGCCGGTGCCGGTGCCGGCGGCCGAGTCGTAGAGCTCGACGGTGTCGGCCAGGCCGCCGGTGCGGCGCACGATGGGCACGGTGCCGTAGCGGAGACTGTAGAGCTGGGTCAGGCCGCAGGGCTCGAAGCGCGAGGGCACGAGGAACATGTCGCTGCCCGCCTGGATCCGGTGGGCCAGGGGGTTGCTGAAGCCGCAGTGGAAGCGGACCTTCCCGGGGAAGGCGCGCCCGAGGGCGTGGAAGAACTCCTCGTAGCGCTGCTCGCCGCTGCCGAGGACGACAAGCCGCGCCGGGCGGCGGGCCAGGAGCTCCGGGATGGCGTCGTAGAAGAGATCGAAGCCCTTCTGCGCCGTCAGCCGGGAGACGACGCCAAAGAGCGGCACGCCGGGCTCGTAGGGCAGGCCGACCTCCTCGAGCAGCGCCTTCTTGTTCCACTCCTTGCCCTCGAGGTCGGCGGTCGAGTAGGGATGGGCGATGAGCTCGTCGGCCGCCGGATCCCATTCCCCGTAATCGACGCCGTTGACGATTCCCACGAGGTGGTCGGCGCGGGCCCGCAGGAGGGGGTCGAGCCCGAAGCCGTAGTTCGGGGTCAGGATCTCGCGGGCGTGGGTGGGGCTGACGGTCGACAGGTGGCTGGCGTGCAGGATGCCCGCCGTCATGAAGCTCAGCCGCCCCCGCGCCAGGTCCTCCTGGTGGAGCAGCGCTCGCGCCGGCCCGAGCCCCAGCGCGTCGACCTCGCGGGCGGGGAAGATCCCCTGGTAGCCGAGGTTGTGGATCGTCAGCAGGGTGCGGCTGCCGGCAAACAGCTCGTCCCAGCCGTAGGCGGTGCGCAGATAGAGCGGCACGAGCGCCGTGTGCCAGTCGTTCAGGTGGAAGACGTCCGGGCCGAAGCCCATCCGCTGGCAGCACTCGATGGCCGCGCGGCACAGGAGGGCGAAGCGCAGGTGCTCGTCGCCGCGGTCGTCGTAGATCCCGCGGCGGTCGTAGAGCGCCGGGCAGTGGACGAGGTAGATCGGCTGCGCGGTCCCCGGCAGCGCCGTCGTGTGGACGCCGTAGCGCACGGCGCGGCCCGCGAGCTCGGTCGTGAGCCCCTGCAGGAACTCGACCGGCACGACCGTCCGGCCGGCGAGCCGGGCGGACGAGTAGAAGGGCAGGAAGACCCTGAGGTCGACCCCCTGCCCGGCCAGGAAGCGGGCCAGGCCGGCGACCGCGTCGCCCAGCCCGCCGGTCTTGGCGAACGGGCCGAGCTCGGAGCTCAGCAGGCAGACCTTCATCGCGCCGAGACTACTGCACATCGGCCCCCGAGCCCGTGTAGACTCCGCCTCCCGTGAACGTCGCATTCGTGGCCCCGTACCTGCCGCCGACGACCTTGCGCTTCGTGCGCGCCGCGCTGGCAGGGCGCGGCGTGCGCCTGGGGCTCGTCACCCACGAGCCGCTCGAGCGGGTCCCGGACGACGTGCGCGCGGCGCTCGCCGGCCACTGGCGGATCGGCAACGCGCTCGACTGGCGCCAGCTCGAGGCCGGGGCCCGCGGCCTGGCCGAGCAGATGGGCGGGCTCGACCGCCTGATCGGGATCCTCGAGCACCTGCAGGTCCCCCTGGCGCGGGTTCGGGAGGCGCTGGGGATTCCGGGGCTCGGCGTCGAGGCGGCGCTGAACTTCCGCGACAAGGCGCGCATGAAGACGCTCCTGCGCGAGGCCGGGCTGCCGTGTGCCCGCCACGGCCTGGCCGCCGACCTGGCCGCGGGGCGCGCGTTCGCGGCCGCCACCGGGTTCCCGCTCGTCGTCAAGCCGCCGGCCGGCGCGGGGGCCGAGGCCACCTACCGGGTCGACGACGAGGCGGCGCTCTCCGAGGCGCTCGGCTTCCTGGCGCCGAGCGCCGAGCGCCCGGTGCTGCTCGAGGAGTTCATCGTCGGGGAGGAGCATTCGTTCGACAGCGTCTTCGTCAAGGGGGAGCCGGTGTGGCATTCCCTGACCCGCTACCTGCCGGCGCCGCTCGAGGTGCTGCGCAACTCCTGGATCCAGTGGTGCGTACTGCTGCCGCGCGAGGTCGACGGTCCGGAGTACGACGACATTCGCAAGGCGGCGTACAGGGCCGTCAGGCTCCTCGGGCTCGAGACCGGCCTCACCCACCTGGAGTGGTTCCGGCGGCCCGACGGCAGCCTCGCCATCTCGGAGGTGGCGGCGCGGCCTCCTGGCGCCCAGATCACGACCCTCATCTCGGCCGCCCACGACATCGACTTCTACGCCACCTGGACGCGGCTGATGATCGAGGAGGCGTTCGACCCCCCCTACCGCCGCTACGCGGCGGGCGCCGCCTTCCTGCGCGGCCAGGGCCGGGGACGGGTGGCCGCCGTGCGCGGGCTCGAGGAGGCGCAGCGCGCCGCGGGGGAGCTCGTCGTCGAGGTCAAGCTGCCGCAGCCCGGCCAGCCGGCCGCCACGGGCTACGAGGGCGAGGGCTACGTCATCGTGCGCCATCCCGAGACGGGCCGGGTGGAGGAGGCGCTCCGCGCCATCGTCGCCGCCGTCCGCGTCGAGCTCGCCGAGTAGGAGGAGCCCGATGCGCGTCCTGATGCTCGCCCCCGCCTTCCCCAACGAGATGCCGTTCTTCGCCCGCGGCCTGGCGAGCGTCGGCGCGCGGGTCGTGGGGGTGGGCGACCAGCCGGTCGCGGCGCTCCCGGCGATGACGCGCGAGGCGCTCGCCGACTATCTCCAGGTCCCCTCGCTCTTCGACGACGACGCCGTGCTCGCCCAGGTGCGGCGGTACGCACCGGGCTCGCCGATCGACCGCGTCGAGACGCTCTGGGAGCCCCTCGTGGTGCTCGCCGCCCGGCTGCGGGAGGGCTTGGGGCTGCCCGGCATGACGGTCGGGCAGGCGGTGACGTTCCGCGACAAGGAGCGGATGAAACAGGTGCTCGAGCAGGCCGGGGTGCGGGTCCCCAGGCACTCGCGCGAGAGCACCGCCCGCGGCTGCCTGGAAGCGGCGGAGCGGATCGGCTATCCGCTCGTCGTCAAGCCGATCGCCGGCGCCGGCTCGGCCGACACCTACAAGGTCGCGAACCGGGCCGAGCTCGAGGGCGTGCTGCCGATGGTGCGCCACGTCCCGGTCGTCTCGGTCGAGGAGTTCATCGCAGGCGAGGAGTACACGTTCGACACGGTGTGCGCCGGCGGCCGGATCCTCTACTACAACGTCTCCTGGTACCGGCCGAAGCCGCTCATCGCCCGCACGGTCGAATGGATCAGCCCGCAGACCGTGACCCTGCGCGACCCCGACGTCGAGTCCCTGGCCGCCGGCCGGGCCCTGGGCCGGGCGGTGATCGACGCCCTCGGCTACCGCGACGGCTTCACCCACATGGAATGGTTCCTCACCCCGGGCGGCGAGGCCGTGTTCGGGGAGATCGGCGCCCGGCCGCCGGGCGCCCGCTCGGTCGAGATCATGAACTACGCCTGCGACGTCGACCTCTTCGCGGGCTGGGCGGAAGCCGTCGTCCACGGCCGCCTGTCGCAGCCGGTCGAGCGGCGCTACAACAGCGCCATCATCTTCAAGCGGGCGCACGGAAGGGGGCGGATCCGCCACATCGCGGGGCTCGAGAGCCTGCTCTCCCGCTTCGGCCAGCACGTCGTCTCCGTCGAGCTGCTGCCGCCGGGAGCGCCGCGCCGCAACTGGAAGAACACGCTCCTGTCGGACGGCTGGATCATCGTGCGCCATCCCCACCTGCCGACCCTGCTGCACATCGCCGACAGCTTCGGGACCGATCTCCAGATCTACGCCGAGTGAGTCGAGGCCGGCGCCGGCGGGGAGTGCCTCGTGGTAGTCTCCCCGCGCCCAACGCCCCGTAGCGAAGTGCCTCTGTCAGCGCCCACCCGGGCCGCTGGAGGCGCCCGGCGCGTGGGGCGTAATCCGACCGACGAGAGGAGAGCAGCGATGAATGTCAAGAAGATGCTGGGCGTGGCAATCACCCTGGCGCTGATCTTGCCCGCCGTCTCAGCGGCGCAGGACGGGCCGGTCATCTGGCTGTCGATGCTGCAGGCGAAGCCGGGGCAGTCGGAAGCGCTGACCCAGAACATCGTCGCCAACGGCGCGGAGCTCTACGGCCAGCTGATGGCGCAGGGCGCCGTGTACGAGTGGGGGGTGGCGCAGCCCATCACCCACACCCCGGATCAGGCCTACTCGCACGTCGAGTTCGTCGTGTTTGCGAACTGGGAAGGGGTCGACAGCTTCGTGAAGGGCTTCGTGAGCGCGAGGATGGCGATGAGCCCCGAGGAGCGGACGGCGCAGGCGGCGCAGCTCCAGGCCCTCGTCGAGCCCGGCTCGCATTTCGACGTCGTCAACCGCGGCGTCCACGTCGGGGGCGCGTCGCTAGGCCGGCCGAGCTACATGAATCTGGCGTTCTTCAAGGCCAAGCCGGCAGCGGACGCCATGGGCCGGTTCCAGGAGTACGTCCAGCCGATCCTCGAGAAGCTCTCCGCGGAGGGCGAGATCGGCCGCTTCGGGGTCGAGGTTCCGGAGCTCCACGGCGATCCTTCCTGGAGCCACGTCTTCTGGTACCAGACGCCGGGCCTGGGCGGGCGCGACGCCTTCCATGCCGCCCTGCAGGCGGCCGACGAGGCGCGTGGCGAAGCGGAGGCGGCGGCCATGCGGGAGCGCTGGGGCGAGACCTTCGAGTCGGAGGCCCACTGGGACGAGATCCTGGCCATCGTCCACTGGGCCGGCGCGGAGGGCGGCGAAGGCGGCGAAGGCGGCAGGTAGGCGCGCGGGTCCTCCGGGCTCGCGCACCCGGCGCCGACGGGGACCGCAGGAGCGAGCGTGTCCTGGAATGGCCGGGCGGACGCCGGCTACGGCGCGGCGCTCCCGGAACCTCCGGAAGCCGGCGGCGCCGGCGGGGTCGGCGGCAGCCGCCGCCGGCTCCTCCGCGCCTCCATGCCGACGAGGACCACGGCGCCGATGATCAGGGCGGTGGCCACCACCGTCGCGGCGCCGATGGGCTCGCCGGCCAGGAGCCAGCCGAGGAAGACCGCGATCACCGGGTTGACGTAGGCGTAGGTCGAGACGAGGGTCGCGCGGGTGTTGCGCAGCAGCCAGCTGTAGGCGCTGAAGGCGATGATCGAGCCGAAGACGACGAGGTAGAGCAAAGCCGCCAGCGAGCGGCCCGACGCCGCCGCGAGATCGACCTCGGCCGCCTCGCCGGCGGCCAGCCCGACGAGGACGAGGCCGACGCCGCCGGCGATCATCTGCATGGCGACGCCCAGCGAGCGGTTGTCCGGCATGTCGGCGTCGCGGGCGTAGAGCGAGCCCGCGGCCCAGGCCAGGGGCGAGACGAGGATGGCGGCGAGGGCGAGGGCCGGCACCCTTCCCGCGTCGCCGGCCACGAGGCCGATCGAGTCCTGCGGCCGGGCGAGGATGGCGGCGCCGGCAAAGCCGATCGCCAGCGCCACGACGGTTCGCCGGCTCGGCCGCTCGCTGCCGCCGCCCCAGAACGTGAGCAGCACGACCACCCAGAGCGGCTCGACGGCCACGATGAGAGCGGCCAGGCCCGACGGGATCCAGTGCTGCGCGAAGACGACGCCGCCATTGCCGCCGACGAAGAGAAACGCCGCCGCGATCGCCGCCGAGCGCCACTGCGCCCGGGTCGGCCGCGCCGCGCCGCGCCAGGCGGCGATGGCGTAGAGCGCCAGCCCGGCGGCGACGAAGCGGACGCCGGCCATGAGAAAGCCCGGCAGCGTCTCGATGGCGAAGCGGATGGCGAGATAGGTCGAGCCCCAGATCAGGTAGACGGCCGCGAAGGCGGCGGCGTGGGTGAGCCGCAGGCGCTGCGCTTCGGTCATGCGGTGTCGGGTACCGGTTCGGTCGCGCGCTGCCCCGGGCATCGAGTCCGGGGCACGGGCCGCGAGCGAGACGACGTGGACGATAGCCGCCGTCGGGCCGCGCGGCAAGGACCGGCGGCGTCGCCGTCAGTCCAGCCGCGCCACCACGGCCGTCACGTCGTCGTCGGCGGGCCGTCCGGCACGGTGGCTCGCGACGTCCGCCAGCAGGCGCTCGAGGATGACGGCCGCGGGGGCGCCGCTGCGCGCCAGGCCGGGCAGGAGCGCCGCCCAGCGCTCGTAGCCGTAGGTCTCGCCGCCGGGGGCGCTGGCCTCCGGAGCGCCGTCGGTGTAGCCGACGACGACGGCACCGGGGGCGAGGCGAACCGCCTCCTCGCCGATCGGGGCGTCTTCGAGGGCCGTGCCGAGGGGGTTGGAGGACGGTCCCACCTCCTTGAGCTCGCCGTCGAAGATCAGGAGCGGCGGGTGGCCGGAGTTGGCCACGGTGAGCGTGCGCTCGGCGGCGTCCCAGACCGCCAGCAGCAGGGTGACCATGGAGCGCCGCGTGCGCAGCAGGGCAAAGAGCCGGCGGATGCCGGCGAGAGCCTCGGCCGGCGAAACCTCGCCGCCGACGTGCTCGGTCACGGCCGCCTTGGTGAACGCCGTGAGGACGGAGCACGAGATGCCGTGGCCGGCGGCGTCGGCGATGGCGATCCACAGCCGGCCCGCCTCGTCCTCGACGAGGTCGAGGAAGTCGCCGCCGACCGTGTCGGCCGGGATCATCTTCCAGGCGACGTCGCCCCGCGCCAGCCCGCGGGCGGTGTCGCTCGCCGGCAGCAGCGCCAGCTGGAACTCCCGCAGCAGCTCCACCTCGCGGGCCAGGCGCGCGTCGCGCTCGAGCTCCGAGACGTAGACCGGCTGGATCGACTCGAGGCTGCCCCGGAGCGGCGCCCGGCGCAGCAGGACGAGGCCCAGGAGGGCGAGGGGCAGGGGCAGGCAGGCCAGGAGGAAGCTGCCCGGGCGCAGCGGCCAGACGGCGCCGAGGATCCAGGCGGTGGGCAGCGACAGGCCGGTGACGCAGGCCGTGGCCAGGGCGAGGAGGCCGTAGCGGGTCATCAGCCATCCCGCCGCCAGCGAGACCGCGACGCCCAGGGCGACGGCGCCGCTCAGCGGCGCCACGGGCACGGTCAGGGACCAGGCGACGCCGCCGAGCGCCGCGCCCGCGATCGCTCCCGGGTGGCCGCCGAGCCGTCGTCCGAAGCTGGTGAGGAACGCGACGCACGCGGCCAGCGCCAGACCCCAGGTGAGGGGCGTCGGCAGCACCCAGTACTCCGGGAGGACCACGAGCGTCCCGCCGTAGCCGCCGCCGAAGGGCTCGGCCAGGCGCCCGCCCGCCGCGATGAGCCCGGACAGCCCGGCGCCGAAGGCCGCGCCGACCAGCAGGGCGCGTCCGGTCGCGCGCACGGGACGACGGCAGACGAGGCGGTCCCAGTGCTCGAGCGAGCCCGGCCGGGTGTCGCGCAGCTCGGCCTCGGCGACCGCCCAGGCGAGGACGATGAGACCGCTCGCGACGACGTAGAGGACGAGGAAGTTGGCCCGCGCGAGCCCGGTCGGCAGATGCGCCAGTCCCGGCAGCAGGCCGAGGAGCAGGAGGCCGCCGAGCAGGCCGGCGTGGCCGAAGCCGGCCCGCCGGACGCTGAGGCGCCACAGCAGGCTGCCGAAGAGCAGCAGGGCCAGCGCCAGGGTCAGGTAGGTGGCGAGCTGGAACCCGAGGTCGTTCCGGAAGAAGGTGATCTGCCGGGTGAGCATGGGGTAGGGCGCGGCCTGCAGGCTGGCGATCCAGCGGGCGCTGCCGCCGAGGTAGACGTAGGCGCCGGGCCGGTCCTCTCCCGGGGCGTAGACGTACTCGATGCCGCCGCCCATGCGGACGACCTCCGGCGCCGGCGGCGGCGCGCCCAGAAGGCGGGCGGCGACGGCGTCGGCGAACTCCGGGCCGGCGTAGGGCTGCAGGCCGGCCTGGACGATGCCGTCCCAGCCGAAGGAGGCGCCGATCAGCCGGGCCTCCCGGTCGTACTCGAGCAGCAGCGCGCCGGGCGCGCCGTCGGCTCCGACGGCATCCCAGAACCGCACGCCGAGGCGCAGGGGCGGCGCCATCGCCAGCCGCCGCCGCCGCTCCGCCGGATCCGCCACCCGCTCGCGGAGCACCTGCACGTCGGACGAGGTCGGATAGGGGCGGGGTCCGGCGGTCAGGCCCGGCCGCCGCCGTCCCTCGACCCGGAAGCCCAGCGCCGCGGCGTCGGCGAC
>JAOTWP010000225.1 GCA_029862975.1 Acidobacteriota bacterium | reverse complement strand
CATGAGGATGGAAGGGTCGCCCCAGACGAGTTCGTGTCCCACGGTGCGCAGGTAGAGGGCCGCCGCCGCCAGGAACACGACCGCACCGGCCAGCGCGAGCCGCCAGTTGGCCGTCCGGTGGGGTCTGGCAGCCAGCGTGGGCGGCGCCTGCGGAACGGGCACCCTGGCCTCAGCCCTCTCCCGCGTCCCCGGCGGCACGTCGCCCCGATTGTGCCCAGCTCACGTCGCTGCCGCGGAGCTCTCCGTCCACGGTGTCCGCGAATCGCGCCAGCGAGCCGTCCTCGGCCCACTCCGTGTAGATCCCGTGGTGGACGGACCTGCCGGCGCCGTCTCTCCGGGACTGCGCGGCCATGGCGATCACCCCCGAAGGATACCGCTCGAGCGCGATCCCGGGCGTCTCCGTTGCGCCGAGAGCGGCTCCCGCGTGGCGCCTGACCCGGGCGATCATCTCGTCGGTCGAGCGCCGCCCCGGATCGCGGCGCCGCGCTTCCTCCAGGCTCGCCACGGCGAGCGCGAAGCGCCCGCGCTCGGCCAGCACGAGGCCGAGCTTCTCGTGCGCCTTGGCGTCCTCGGGCCACAGCACCGTGGCGAGAAAGAAATGGGCGGCCGCGGCCTCGAGGTCGCCGCGCTGGATGGCGAGCAGGCCCAGCTGGTAGCGGGGCGTGGGGCTCAGCGGGTCGGCGCGCACGGCCCGCCGGTAGAGAGCGAGCGCTCCCTCGACGTCCCCTTCGAGCGCCAGGTGCTTGCCCGCGATCAACAGGACGTTCACCGATTCCGTGCCCGACTCCAGGGCCTGGAGCGCGAGGCGCCGCGAGTCCTCCTCCTTGCCGGCCCAGTCGAGGGTCAGGGCCAGGGAGGCCAGGGCCTCCGCCTGTCGCTTCGGATCGACGGTGCCCGCGACCTGGCGCTCGACGGCGGCCAGCGCCTCGGCGCTCGGCTTCGCGGCCGCCGGCAGGAGGCCCTCCTGCCGCATGGCGTCCGCGAGCGCGAGGGCCAACCGGCGATGGCCGTCGATCGTGGGGTGCACGTGGTCCAGGAAGTCCTCCTCGCCGAGGATGGTGTGGCCGCGGCTGCGCTCGAGATCGCGCTCGAGGAGGGCGATGAAGTCGACGAGGCGCGTCCCCGTGCTCGTCGCGACCTCCGCGAGGATGCCCCGCATCTCCGAGAGGGCGCGCAGCGGGCAGACGTCCTCGTCGCGGGCGCGCGTGAAGGCCTCCTTCGCCGCGGGGAAGCGGTTGATGGCGAAGAGAGCGCGGCCGCGCTCGTAGTGCAGCGCGGCGAATCGCGGATCGAGGGCCAGCGCCTCGTCGAGCGCCGCCAGCGCCGGCGCCGCCTCGCGGTTCCACCGCCGCCCGACCTCGAGGAGCTGCCCCGAGCGAGCCAGGATCTCGGGGGCGAGGCCGTCCGTGTGCTGGCTCTTGAACGGCGACGAGCTACGCAGGTTGGAGGCCGGGGTGACGAACACGAGCGCCGAGCCGGCCGAGCGCGCGATCGCGACCATGCGCTCGAGGCTGTCCCGGTAGTGCCGCAGGATCTGGCGCCGCAGCTCGTCGTCCCGCCGGTAGAGCTCGAGCCCCGCCGAGCGGTCGAGCCGCGCCGCGACGGTCTCCGGGAGCAGGTAGCGCTCTTTCTTGTCGCCACCGGAGAGGATGCCGACCTTCCGCATCGCTGCGCCCAGGACGACCCAGGTCCGGGTCCGCGCCAGGAGCGCCGAGGCCTCGCGCACCGGCGCTGGCAGGTCCCGGACGGCGGCGTAGCTCCGCTCTTCGAGGAACTCGTTGTGACCCGTGTAGACGATGAAGAGGTCCGGCTCGTAGGCCGCGACCTCCTCCATCACCCGGGCGACCCGGTAGCTCGCGTAGCTGATGCCGCCGGCGTTGATCACCTCCCAGCTCCGCCCCGGGTCGAAAGCCGGGAGCAGCGCCCGCAGCCAGCCGGCGAAGGAGGTCTCGTCGGTGTAGGGCCGGCCGTAGGTCGTCGAGCCGCCGAGGCAGAAGATCCGGAAGGCCCCCGCCGCCTTGCGCCGCGGGAAGCTCTGCAGGTTGAAGAACTCGAGCTTCCCGTCCGCCGTGACGAGCCGGTTCTCCCCCTCCGGCACGAACAGCGGGCTGCTGCCGGCAAAGCCGACGAACGGATCCTCGCGCTCCGGGTGCGGCTCCACCCCGCCCATCGCGAAGAGCAGCTCGAGCAGGCCGAAAAAGACGACCGGAGCCGCGGCGGCCAGGGCCGCCGTCGCCAGCCGTTGGCGTCGCCGCCGGGCGCGGTCGGACGATGCCGGTTCCTTCAATCAGGCCGCCTCCACTCGTCGAGCGCCATGCGCCGGATCTCGGAGCGCCCCCGCCGCATGCGGACGGCTGCCGCCTCCAAAACTCGACCTTGATCGTCGGACAGTCGGACCGTCAGCTGACGGGACATCGAAGCCTCCTTCTTGGCGCGGTGCGTTGCACTCTCTTGCAGTGCAAGGGTACCGCCTCAGATCCCGAACTTCTTGAGCCTGTAGCGCAGCTGGTCGCGGGTCAGGCCGAGGAGCTCGGCGGCTCGGGTCTGGTTGTTGTTGCTGGCCCGCAGCGCGCGCGCGACGAGGTCGCGCTCCATGTCCTCGAGCTTGACGATCCCGTGGCCGGCCGCGTCGGCGCCGTTCTCCCGGGGGGCGCCGGCGGGCGGGCGGGCGGGCTCGCCGACCGGGGTCAGGATCAGCGAGGCGGGCCCGATCATCTCCTCGCGCTCGAGGATCATGGCGCGCTCGACCACGTTGCGCAGCTCGCGCACGTTGCCGGGCCAGGAGTAGCTCAAGAGACGGTTCTCCGCCTCGCGCGTGAAGCCCGTGAACGGCCGCTCGAACCGCGGCTGCAGGCGGTGGAGGAAGAGCATCGCCAGCGGCATGATGTCTTCCAGCCGGTGGCGCAGGGGGGGCAGGGTCAAGGGGAAGATGTTGAGCCGGTAGAAGAGGTCCTGGCGGAAGCGGCCGTCCTCGACCATCGCCGCCAGGTCGCGGTTGGTCAGGGCGATGACCCGCACGTCGACGAAGATCTCGCGGGTGCCGCCGACCCGGCGCATGCGGCGCTCCTCGAGGACGTGCAGCAGCTTCGACTGGAGCTCGAACTTGAGCTCGGCGATCTCGTCGAGCACGACCGTGCCGCCGTCGGCGAGCTCGAACGTGCCGCGGCGGGTGGCCTTGGCGTCGGTGAAGGCGCCCTTCTCGTGGCCCAGGAGCTCGCTTTCGAGCAGGTTGTCGGGGATGGCGGCGCAGCTGACCTCGAGAAACGGCTTCTCGCGGCGGGCCGACAGCGCGTGGATGTGACGGGCGAGGACGTTCTTGCCGCTGCCGCTCTCGCCGAGGATGAGGATGCTGCTGACGTCGGAGTGAGCCACCTGGCCGGCGATGTCGACGACCTCGCGAAAGGCCGGCGCCTCGGCGACGAGCTCCTGACTCAGGTCGCGCTCGCGGCTCTGCCGCGCCACCTCCACCTCGCGCTGCTGGCCGCGCCGCGACAGGGAGCGGTCGATCAGCTGGATGAGCTCCTGCTGGTCGACCGGCTTGTTGAGGAAGTCGAAGGCTCCCAGCTTCATGGCGCGCACCGCGTCCTCGACCTGGCCGACGGCGGTCATCACGATGACGACGGTGTCTTCGAGCTGGGCTCGGTGGTCGGCGTAGAAGTCGAGTCCGTAGCCGTCGGGAAGCGAGAGGTCGAGCAGGAGCACGTCGGGCTGATGGGCTGCCAGGTGCTCGCCGGCCGCGGCCAGGTCCGCCGCGCCGTGGACGCTGTGCCCGGCGCGCTTGAGCTGCTCGGCCAGCGCCCAGCGCAGGAGCTTCTCGTCCTCGACCAGCAGCAGCAGCGCCACGATCTCAGCCTCCGCCGTCCGCGCCGTCCGCGCCGTCACCGCCGGCCGCGGACTCGTGCGCCGCGTCGGAGGGCAGCAGGATGAAGAAGGTCGTGCCCTGCCCGGTCTCGGTCTCGAGCTCCAGGCTGCCGCCGTGCTGCTCGATCAAGCTGCGGGCGATGGCGAGACCCAGGCCCGTGCCCGAGAACTTGGTGGTGAAGAAGGGCGTGAAGACCTTCTCGCGCACCTCCTCGGGGATCCCGGGCCCGTCGTCCTCGACGGCGAGAATGGCGCCGTCGCCCTCGGGAAAGGGCGCGGCGCGCAGCCGGATGTGGCCGCCGTCCACCATCGCCTCGGCGGCGTTGTTGATCAGGTTGATGAGGACCTGGCGGATCTTGCCGGGGTCGATCTCCGCCTCCAGGGGTCCCTCCGCGGCGACCGTCTCGATGGCGATCCCGCGGCCCTGCAGGCTCGGCTTCACGAGCCGCTCGACGTCCTCGAGCAGCCCGTGGAGGTCGGCGAGGCGGCGCCGCGGCGGCG
>JAOTWP010000081.1 GCA_029862975.1 Acidobacteriota bacterium | reverse complement strand
CCGCGTGCGCGAGGGGCAGGTCGTGCGGATCGACTTCCAGCCCACCGACAACGGGCTGGGCGTCGGCCACGGCTTCGCGGTCGACGGCTACGACAAAGCGGTCTTCATGAACGGCGTGCTGGTCCAGCGACCCAAGTCGGTCACTTTCCTCGCCGACAAGGCGGGGACCTTCACCTTCTACTGTGCCACCCAGTGCAGCACCGGTCCGCTGCACCCGAAGATGAACGGCAAGCTCATCGTCGAGCCGGCCGAGAGCTGAGGAGGCCTCCATGAACACGCAAGCACGCCAGTATTGGATCCTGGGCACGGTGGTCGTCGCGGGTCTCGCCCTGGGGGCCGCCTGTCAGACCGGGGGCCAGACCGCGCCGGGCGCGGCCGCCCCGGCCGACCTCGCCAGCCGGACCTACGTCCCCGTCGGCGAGTGGGACAAGTACTACGCCTTTCTCTCCGGCGGCCAGAGCGGCGCCGTCTACGTCTACGGCCTGCCCTCGGGCCGCTACATCCGCAGCATCCCGGTCTACGAGCCGCGCGCCGGCTACGGGTACGCCAACGTCCCTGGGACGGAGACCTACGAGATGCTCGCGGCCTCGGGGCCGATGTGGGGGGACACCCACCACCCGATCCTCTCCGAGAGCGGCGGGGACTACGACGGCAAGCATCTGTGGATCAACGACAAGGCCAACAGCCGTATCGCCAGGATCGATCTCAGGACCTTCGAGACCAAGGCGATCGCCAGGATCCCCAACCTCCAGGCCACCCACGGGATCGCGGTGGTCTCTCCCGACACGAGCTACATCGTCGCCAACGGCGAGTTCCAGGCGGAGATCCCGCAAGGGCGCCTCGACACCGACAGCTACGGGGCGGTCATGGCCTTTCTCGACCCCATGACCCTCGAGCCGCGGTTCGAGGTCCTGATGCCCGGCAACTGCGACATCAACGACTCGAGCAAGGACGGGCGCTGGGCCTTCACGACCATCTACAACCTCGAAAACGCCGTGACCGTCGAGGGGATGATCCAGCGCGAGGAGGACGCCATCGGGGCGGTGGACATCCACGCGGCCGAAGCGGCGCTCGAGCGCGGCGAGTTCCGGGAGATCAACGGCGTCAAGGTGATCGACCCCACCGAGACGACCGAGAAGGTGCTCTACGTGATCCCCGTGCCGAAGAACCCGCACGGCTGCGACGTGACGCCGGACGGCAAGTACGTCCTGGGCGCGGGCAAGCTGTCGCCGACGGTGACCGTCATCGACATCAGCAAGATCGACCAGGTCGAAAACCCCCGCGACGCGATCGCCGGGCAGCCCGACGTCGGTCTCGGCCCGCTGCACACCACGTTCGACGGCCGCGGCAACGCCTACACGTCGCTCTTCGTCGATTCGCAGATCGTCAAGTGGAACATCGAGAAGGCCATCGCCGGGGACCCGACCTACGTCATCGATCGGGTGGACGTGCACTACAACGTCGGCCACACCCAGGCGACGCTGGCCGAGACCATGCACCCCACGGGCGAGTACCTGCTGGCGCTCAACAAGCTCTCCAAGGACCAGTACCTGCCCGTCGGCCCCACCATGCCCGAGGCCCAGGAGCTGATCGACATCACGGGGGAGAAGATGACGCTCTTGTCGTCGTTCCCAGCCGAGCCCGAGCCCCACGACGCGGTCTTCATGCTGGCCGAGGACCTGAGCCCCAAGGTCGTCCAGACCGAGGAGCTCACCGCCGACGCGGTGCCGGAGGACGGCAGCCGGGTCGAGCGGGTGGGGCCCGACGAGGTCCACGTCTACATGACGGCGATCCGCTCCAAGTACGGCCTCAACGACTTCACCGTCAAGGAGGGCGACAAGGTCACGATCACGTTGACCAACATCGAGACCATCCGCGACATGAGCCACGGATTCGCGGTCGAAGGCTACGGCATCAACCTGGCCCTCGACCCCGGCCAGACGCGCAAGGTGACGTTCGTCGCCGACAAGCCGGGGACCCACTGGTACTACTGCACCTGGTTCTGCTCCGCGCTTCATCTGGAGATGAGAGGCCGCATGCTGGTCGAAGAGCGTGGGTAGAGCCGCAATGGCCGGGGCGGCGATCCTGCTCGCCGCCACCCTGGTCCTGCCGCTGTGGTCGACGCGGATGGAGGCGCCACAGTACAAGGGCAGCGAGGCACTGGAGGTGCACGTCTACGCGGGTCGCGTCCACGGCGACCTCCACGAGATCGAGCTGCTCAACCAGTACGTCGGGGTCCATCTGCCGCTCGAGACGCCGGAGCTGGCGGCGGCGCCGTGGGTGCTGGGGGCCTTCCTGGCGATCACCCTCGGCGTGCAGGCGCTGCCGGCCGCGGCTCGCCGGCGCGCGGCCCTCGGTCTCAGCATCGTCATGGCGGGGGTTCTTCTCGGCGGGGGAGCTCTTCTGCAGTACCGGCTCTACCAGATGGGCCACGAGCGCACTTCGACCATCATGGAAGGTGTGCCAGACTTCACGCCACCGCTTCTGGGGTCGAAGAAGATCGCCAACTTCACTGCCTTCATGAGCCTCGGCGCCGGCGCCTGGGCCTACCTGGGAGCCCTGGCGCTTGCCGCCTGGTCCACCCGTCGGCCGCCGGCTCCGGACCCGGCGAGGGTGAGGAGACAAGAATGACCACGGATGGGATGACGCAGAGACTGGACCTCCCGGCGCGCCGGCGCCCGCGCTGGGGACTCGCCGCGATTCTCGCGGGCGTGGGGATGATCCTCGCCCTGCTCGTCGGCGGGATGGTGCTGATCCCCCGCTACCGCGCCACCTACCCGGCGAGCGCCCTGCAGCGCAGCGACGCCGACCGGGTGGCGATCGACGACCTCTATCTCGACCTCACGATCGTCACGCCGAAGTTCCTCGCCAGCCGCGACCTCGAGCGGTTCCTGGGCGACCGCCAGCCGGAGACGGTGCTGCCGCTCATCGTCGGCGTGAATGCCCACAAAGGCTCGATCGAGCACATGCACCATCTCGACGGCGACGTGCACCTCGTCGGCGCCGACGGGGCGCGCTACCCGGCCCTCACCGAGCCGATCGTGCTCACCGATCATCACAACGCCTACATGATGCTCTTCCCGCCGCGCGACAACGGCGGCCGGCCTTTCCTGCACCAGGGAGAGGGCAGCATCGTCGTCGAGGCCACGGGCATGGGGGCGGTCGCGGTCCGGCGCTTCGAGTGGCAGCTGCCGCTCGACGAGAGCACCGACACCGGCCTCATGGCGACCCTGATGCTCCTGGTCGCGCTCGCCGGCGCCCTCCTGGTCGTGCTCTCGCCCTGCGCCCTCGAGCTGAGCCTCTACTACACGGCGATCATCTCGGCGACGATCGACGAGAGCGAGAAGGAGGCGGTGGCCAGCGGCGGCCTGGGCGCCGTCGACGGCGGCCGGCGCCGAGTCCTGGTCAACCTCGGGAGCTTCGTCGCCGGGTTCACCCTCCTCTACTCGGCCGCGGGCGCGACGGTCGGTCTGATCGGCCAGGGCGTTCGCCAGCCGCTCGGCCAGTACGGCGTCCTGATCCAGATCGCGGGCGGCTGCCTCATCCTCTTCTTCGCCTTGCGAATCCTCGGCGTGGACCGCTGGATCGCCCGTGGACTGGAGGCTTCGGGGGTACGCCTCCCGCCCATCGGCAAGCTCTTCGACGGCTTCCGCGGCCGGGTGCGGGCGCTCTTGACGCGGATCCGTTTTCGCGGCGAGAACCGGGCCGCGGCGCGTGGGACGATGCGCGCCGCGGACTCCTTCCTGGTCGGAATCGGGCTGTCGTCCGCCTGCCTCGGCTGCATGGGCGGCGCGGTGCTCTATCCCCTCCTGGTCTACGCCGGCATCACCTCGTGGTACTCGGGCCTCGTCACGCTGGCTCTCTACTCCCTGGCCATCGCGCTGCCGATGGTCGCCATCGCCCTCGGCTTCTCGAAGATCCGCTTCACCCTCGGCGGCAAGCTGGGGATCAACCGGGCCCTCAAGCTCACGAGCGGTGCCCTGCTTGCCGGAATCGGTCTCCTCATCCTCACCGGGCGCGAGGGCCTCATCACCGATCTGGCGTTCGGGTTGCTCGCTGGCGTCACCCGGTGGTTCGGCTGATCCTCGCTCGAGCCTGTCTCGCGGCGCTCGCCCTTCCCCTGCCGGCGGCGGAGCTCGCGGTCGCGCCGGGTGAGCTCGCGGCGGTGCTCGCGCGGGCCGCGGCCGGCGACACGCTGAGGCTGGAGCCGGGGATCCACCCGGGACCCGTCAGGGTCGACCTGCCGGTGCGCCTGCAGGGCTCGCCCGGGGCGATTCTCGAGGGGCCTGGAGCCGGCACGGTGCTGACCCTGACGGCCGACGGCATCGCCGTCAGCGGCCTGACCGTCAGGGGCTCCGGCGCCGACCTCGCGCGGGACGAGGCGGTGATCCTCGTCGCCGAGGCCCGCGACGTCACCGTCGAGGGCTGCCGCGTCGAGGCGCGGGCCTTCGGCATCTACCTCGAGGCCGGAGGCGGCCACCACATCCTCGGCAACGAGGTCGTGGGCGACACCGCGCTCGAGATGGCTCGCCGAGGCAACGGCATCCACCTGTGGAACACCGAGCACAACGAGATCCGCGGCAATCGCCTGGTGGACGTCCGCGACGGGGTCTACCTGTCGTTCGCCCACGACAACGTGATCCACGCCAACCAGGGGACTGGCCTGCGCTACGGCATCCACTACATGTACTCGGAGCGCAACGTGTTGACCGAGAACCGGTTCGCGGAGGGCACCGGCGGCATCGCTCTGATGTTCTCGATGGAGAACCGCATCGAGGACAACGAGACCGTCGACAACCGCGAGTTCGGCGTTCTGTGCCAGCAGATCGAGCGCTCCCGGCTGCAAGGCAACCGGGCGAGTGGCAACGGCCGTGGCTTCTACGTCGAGAACTCCGCCGTCAACCGGTTCGCCGGCAACCGCGTCGAAGGCAACGGCGTGGGCGTCTTCCTCACGGCCGGCTCGGAGCAGAACGTGTTCACCGGCAACCGGTTCAGCGGCAATCTGGTCCAGGTGTTCGAAGACCGTGCCGGCGCCAACGCCTTCTTCGACGAGGGCCGCGGCAACCTCTGGAGCGACTACGCCGGGTTCGACTGGAACGGCGACGGCGTCGGCGAGACCCCGTACCGGCTGAACACGGCCGCCGCGACGCTCATGGCCCGGCGGCCGGTCGCGCGCTGGTTCTGGATGAGCCCCGTGCTCGCTCTCCTCGACTGGTGGGACTCTCGCCTGGCAACGCCCGCGGTCGACGCGTTCGATCCCTTCCCGCTGGTCGGCGATGCCGCGGTGGTCGAGCCCGGGGTCGTCGAGCCCGGGGTGGTCGAGCCCGGGGTCCTCGAGCCCGGGGCCATGGAGGACGGGCTCCGGTGACCGCCGGCCTGCGCTTCGCCGGGGTCGGTCGCCGGTTCGGCGACCGGGTCGCGCTGCGGGAGCTCGAGCTCGACTGCCCGGCGGGGACCTTGACCGGTCTCGTCGGGCCCAACGGCGCCGGCAAGTCCACCGCTCTGGCGCTGGCCACGGGTCTGCTGCCGCCGACGGCGGGAGCGGTGCTCTTCCGGGGCAAGCCGGTGCGCCCGCGGGACGCCCCCGAGACGACCGGATATCTGCCGCAGCGCAGCGCCTTCCATCCCGCGCTCACCGTCGGCGAGGTCGTCGGCTTCACCGTCGCCGCGCGCGGCGCCACGGACGACGGGCGCCGCCGCGCGCTGGCGGTCACCGGCCTGGGCGAGGTATCGGGGCGCTTCGTCGGCGAGCTTTCCGGCGGCTGGGTGCGCCGCCTCGGCCTGCTGTCGGCCCTCCTGGGATCCCCGGCGCTGCTGCTGCTCGACGAGCCCTTCGTCGGGCTCGACCCGGAGACCCACGACCGCCTCGTCGGTCACCTCGAGGAGTGCCTGGAATCCGGCGCCACGATCGTCATGGCCAGCCACGACTTCGAGGTCCTCGACCCCTTCGGGCCGACGATCGCGGTGCTCGACGAGGGCTCGCTGCGTCTCGCCGCGAGGGTCGCCTGCGGGGGCGCCGGGGCCGGCGGCCCTCTCGCCTCGAGCCGCGCCGTCTACCGGCATGCCCTGGCGGCGGACCCGGTCACCGCTCGAGAAGGAGCGCGCTGATGGCGGCTGCGCTTCTCGTGGCGCGGCGCGAGGTCCGGCTGCTGCGCCGCAGCCGGGCGACCCTGGGCGCCGGCGTGCTGCTCGCCGCGGTGGCGTGGCTGCCGGCGGTCCTGCTGCCGTTGCGCCGCGGCACGCTCGGCATCGCGCCGTTCCCGGAGATCCTGCCGCTCCAGATCGCCCTGGCGGCGGTCGTCCTGCCCCTGCTGGCCCTGCTCGCCGGGGCCGAGCTGTTCGCCGGCGAGCTCGAGGACGGCTCGCTCGTTCCGGCGTTGACCCTGCCGATCTCGCGCCGGGCGTGCTTCGCCGGCAAGGGCCTGGGCCGGGCAGCGACGCTCGGCGCCGTCTATCTCGCCGCCTTCGCCAGCGCCGGCCTGGCGGTGGCCGCGGTCCGGGGCCCCACCGGCTGGCAGGACTGGGTGGTCGTGACCGGCGCCGGGCTGCTCGTGTCCCTGTCGACCGGCGGCATCGGGGCGGCGCTGGGAGCCGCGGGCAGCGGCCGGGTGCGGGCGTTCGGCGCGGCGCTCGTCACCTGGATCGTGCTCGTCTTCGCTCTCGACGCGCTGCTGCTCACCGCCGTCGTCGCCCTGGCGCCGCCGCCGCCGGGCGCGATCGGCGAGCACGGACACGAGGAGCTCGCCGCGCCGCGCTCCGCCGGGGGCACGGAGATGCCGATCCACGACCCCCACGCCCGGGCGGCGGAGCCGGAGGAGCCGACGGCCGGCGCCCTCTCGGCGCGGCTCCTGGCCCTGAGCCCGGTGAGCCTCTTCCGGCTGACGTGCCTGGCGGCCAGCCCGGACCTGAGACCGCGGCTCGCCCTCGCCATGCCCGGCGGGACGGGCGCCGGGCTGTGGAGCACGATTGTCGCCGGCTGGCTGATCTGGCTCGCAGGTCCGCTCGCGGCGGGGCTGCGCCGGTTCCTGCGCGCCGATCTGAGCTAGGCCCGACCGACCCTCTCCACCGACCCTCTCCACCGGCAAGGCGTGGCCGCGCCTGCCGTCGCGAAGGGCGGCAGGGTGGAGTCTTCGCGCCGGTCGCCGATCCTCCCCGGCCGGGTCCTGTAACATGTCCTCTCCGGCGGCAGCGTTACCCTGCTGGACCGCGGAGCCCGCTCAGCGATGAAGACGGTCTGCTTGGCGACGGCGTTTCGGGCGTGCGGGTGGGTCCTCGTTCTCCTCTCGATCGGCCCGCCGGCCGCCGCCGAGGGTCCGATCGTCCGCATCGGGGTCGTCGTCGACGGCCCCTGGGCCTTGAACGACGCGGTCCGAGAGCTGACGGAAGGCGAGATCACGGCCCTGACGGACGGCGAGTTCGACGTCCGCTTTCCCGAGGAAGCCTTCCTGACGAGCGACTGGACGCTGGCGAGCGTCGAGGCCAACATGCGGCGGCTGCTCGCCGACCCGGAGATCGATCTCGTGATCGCCTGGGGACTCGTCGCGTCGCACTCCGCGTGCTGCCTCGGCGAGCTCCCCAAGCCGGTGATCGCCCCGGTCGTCCTCGACGCGCGGCTTCAGGGCCTGCCGTACGCGGACGGCGCGAGCGGCGTCCACCACCTGAGCTACGTCGCCCTGCCCGACGCCCTGGCCCGGGAGCTGGCGCGCTTTCGCGGCATCGTGCCGTTCGGCCACGTGGCGATCCTGTGCAGCGAGTCGCTGCTCGACGCGATCCCCGAGCTCGTCGAGCGAACCCGCGCCGGACTCGCCAGCACCGGGGTGGACTTCGAGTACGTGCCGGCCGGGACGTCGGCGGACGCCGTTCTGGAAGCGCTGTCGCCCGAGGTGGACGCGGTCTACGTCTGGCCGCTCTTCCAGTTCTCCGCCGCCGAGTACCGGCGGCTGATCGACGGCCTGATCGAGCGCCGCCTGCCGGGATTCTCCGGGCTCGGCGGCAGCGACGTCGAAGCGGGCATGCTGGCTTCCGCCGCGCCGCCGGACTTCTTTCCGCGGCTCGCGCGGCGCATCGCTCTGACCGTCCAGCGCATCCTGCTGGGCGAGGATGCCGGCGACCTTCCGGTGAGCTTCGACATGCGGGAGAACCTTGTCATCAACATGGCGACGGCGCGGGCCATCGGCGCGTCGCCGCGTTGGGAGATGCTCGTCGAGGCGGACCTGCTGCACGCCGAGGTCGTCGAAGGCGCCTACGAGCTCTCGCTCGACAAGGCGGTCGTCGAGGCTGTCGCGCTCAACCTCGATCTCCTGGCGCGGCGCCGGGAGATCGCAGCGGGTGCCGAGGAGGTGACCCTCGCGCGGTCGAGCCTGCGCCCGCGCCTCGATCTGTCGGCTACGAGCGTGACGATCGACGACGACCGCGCGGCGGCGAGCCTCGGGAGCCAGGCCGAGCGCACGCTGACGGGCTCGGCCGGCGTCCGGCAGCTGCTCTACTCCGAGCCGGCGCTCGGCAACGTCGCCATCCAGCGGCGCCTGCAGAGGGCGCGCGAGCTCGACCTCGAGACGCTCGAGCTCGACCTCGCCCTCGAGGCCGCGACCACGTATCTGAACCTCATGCGCGCCAAGGCCCTCGAGCGAGTGCAGCGCAACAACGTCGACCGCACGCGGTCGAACCTCGAGATCTCGCGCGAGCGGCGGGACATCGGGGTCGCCTCGGCCGGCGAGGTGCTGCGCTGGGAAAGTCAGATCGCGACGGCCCGCAAGACGCTCGTCGAGGCCGCGGCGGACCGGCGGAGCGCCGAGATCGCGGTCAACCGGCTGCTCCATCGCCCCCAGGACTCGCCGTTTCTCACCGCCGAGGTCGACCTCGACGAGCCGGACCTCTTGCCCGGCGGCCGGCCGTTTCACGTCTATCTCGACACACCTGCGGGCTACGAGCCGTTCCGCGAGTTCGTCGTCCTCGAGGGGCTCGCACGGTCGCCGGAGCTGGCCCGGATCGACGCCGCGATCGAAGCCCAGAACCGGCTCGCGATCTCGGCGCGGCGCGCTTACTGGGCGCCGACGGTGGGTTGGCAGGCGGCGTGGGACGAGCTGCTCTCGCGCGGCGGCGCCGGCACGGGCGGAACGGGAGATCCTCCGTTCGCCTTCCCGTTGCCGGACGAGACCAGCTGGAGCGTCGGGGTGAGCGCCTCGCTGCCGCTGTTCGAGGGCGGCGCGCGGCGCGCCGAGCTGGTGCAGGCGGAAGCCGACCTCGAACGGCTCGGCCTCGAGCGCGCTGCCACGGAGGAGAAGATCGAGCAGCGCATCCGATCGGCTCTGGAGCAGGCGCGCGCTTCCTACATCGGCATCAGCCTCTCCGACCGGGCCGCCGCGGCGGCCGCCGGCAACCTCGAGCTGGTCGAGGACTCCTATGCCCGGGGCGCCGCGTCGCTGCTCGACCTGCTCGACGCCCAGACCAACGCCCTCAATGCCGAGGAGCTCGCGGCCAACGCCCTCTACGACTTTCTGCTCGACCTTCTCGAAGCCAAGCGAGCGGCCAGCGCGATCCTCGAGGACGAGAACGAGCGGTACGACTTCGAGAGGCGGCTGGGCGCCCACCTGACCGCGCGGGGCGTCGCCTTGCCGCCGCTGGAACGGGAGTGAGCGATGACACGGACCCTCGCACAGATCGAACCGAGAAGGGGCCGGCGGAGCGGGACGGCGGCAAGGCTCCTGGCGGCATGGACCGGCTGCCTGCTCGCGATCGCCTGCCAAGAGCCCCCCGAGCCCGAGGTCGTGCTGCGGCCCGTGCGCTACGAGCTGGTCTCGCCGAGCGAGCAGGCCCGCCTGCGCACCTTCGCCGGGGTCGCCAAGGCCGGCCTGGAGAGCGACTTGAGCTTCCGCGTGGCGGGCACGGTCGAGCAGGTTCCGGTCGTCGTCGGGCAACGGGTGGGGCGGGGCCAGATGCTGGCGCGGCTCGACACGACCGACTACGAGCTGAAGGTCCAGGAGGCCCTGGCCGGGCTGGCCCAGGCCCAGGCGGCCGCGCGCAACGCCGAGGCGGACTACGAGCGGGTGCGCGGGCTGTACGAGAGCAACAACGCCTCGCGCCGCGAGCTCGACGGCGCTCGCGCCAACTCCGAGTCGAGCCGGGCGCTGGTCCAGGCGGCCGAGAAGCGGATCGAGCAGGCGCGGCGGCAGCTCTCCTACTGCACGCTGCGCGCTCCGGTCGACGGCACCGTGGCTTCGAAGAACGTCGAGGTCAACGAGAACGTGCAGGCCGGGCAGAAGCTGTTTCTGCTGACGGCGGGCGCCGAGATCGAGGTCGAGGTGGCTTTGCCCGAGGCGGTGATCTCGGGCGTCGAGCTCGGCCAACCGGTGGAGGTCGTCTTTGACGCGGTCCCCGGGCGGCGTTTCACGGCGGCGGTCACCGAGGCCGGTGGAGCGGCGGTGGGAACCGCGACGACCTTCCCGGTGACGGTGCGCCTGACCGAGCCGAACCCCGGGGTCCGCTCCGGCATGGCGGCCGAGGTCGGGTTCCGCTTCGGAGGCGAAGGGGACGACGATCGGCTGATCGTGCCGGCGGTCGCGGTCGGCGAGGACCGCGACGGCAGGTTCGTCTACGTCCTGGAGGACGTCCGGGACGGCCGCGGCGCCGTGCGCCGCACTCCGGTGACCACCGGCGAGCTCTCCGCCGACGGGCTCGAGATTCTCAGCGGCCTGCGGGGCGGCGAGCACGTGGTGACGGCGGGCGTGCGCCGCCTGACGAACGGCGAGCGAGTGCTGGTCCGAGAGGGCGCCTAGGTGAGCCTGACCGCCCTGGCCATCGAGAAGAACCGCATCACGCTGGTCGTGCTGCTGGTGATTCTCGCCGCCGGCGTCCGGGCTTATCTCGGCATGCCGCAGTCCGAGGATCCCGGGTTCACGATTCGCACGGCGATGGTCGTCACCTACTTCCCGGGCGCGAGCCCGGAGCGCGTCGAGCTGCTCGTCACGGACAAGATCGAGAAAGCGATCCAGGAGATCCCCGAGGTCGACGTCATCAACAGCCAGTCGAAGAACGGCGTCTCGATCGTGATCGTCGACATCCAGGAGCGCTACAAGGAGATGCGACCGATCTGGGACAACCTGCGGCGCAAGGTGGACCGCGTTCGCGGGGACCTGCCGGAAGGGGTGATCGGTCCGGACGTCAACGACGAATTCGGCGACGTCTTCGGTACGGTCATCAACCTCACCGGCGACGGCTACACCTACGCCGAGCTCAAGGACGTCGCCGACGACGTCCGCGACGAGCTCCTCCTCATCGACGAGGTGGCCAAGGTCGAGATCCACGGCGCCCAGGACGAGCGGATCTTCGTCGAGTACAACAACGCGCGGCTCGCGGAGCTCGGGCTCTCGCCGGGGCAGCTCAAGGGCATCCTCGAGAGCCGCAACATCATCAACCCCGGCGGCCAGGTGCGCACCGCCGACGAAGAGATCGTGCTCGAGCCCTCGGGGAACTTCGAGTCGGTGGCCGACCTCGGGCGCACCATCATCAGCTTGCCCGGCCAGAGCGAGCTCATCTATCTCGAAGACGTGGCGGAGATCGCACGCGGCTACGTGGATCCACCCAAGCGGCGAATGCACGCGAGCGGCCGGCCGGGCCTGGCGCTTGCCGTCTCGATGCGCGAGGGCGGCAGCATCCTCCTGCTGGGCAAAGAGGTGCGCGCGACGATCGACCGGCTCCAGGCGGTCTACCCGCACGGCGTCGAGTTCGAGTTCACCCAGTTCCAGGCCGGCGAGGTCGAGAAGAAGGTGAGCGATTTCGCGGGCAACCTCATACAGGCGGTGGCCATCGTCATGCTCGTGATGCTCGTGAGCCTCGGGCTGCGCACCGGCCTGGTGGTCGCGAGCTTGATCCCGATGGCGATCGTCATGAGCTTCATCTTCATGGCCCTCTTCGACGTCGGGATCAACTCGATGTCGCTGGCCTCGCTGATCATCGCGCTCGGGCTGCTGGTCGACAACGCCATCGTGATGTCGGAATCGATCATGGTGCTGGCCGCGGAGGGCAAGAGCGTCAAGGAGGCCGCCGTCGCGTCGGCGAAGGAGCTCAAGACGCCGCTGCTCGTGTCGTCGCTGACGACGGCGGCGGCCTTTCTGCCGATCTATCTGGCGAAGTCGGCCGTGGGCGAGTACACGGCGGCCCTCTTCCAGGTCGTCACGATCACCCTTCTGTGCTCGTGGCTCCTGGCGCTGACGATGATCCCGCTTTTCTGCGTCCTGTTTCTCAGAGTGAAGCGGAAGGCGGAGGGCGATGGCTACGACTCGCGGTTCTACCGACGCTACCGCGGCCTGCTGCTGGCCGCTTTGCGGCGGCCGTGGCTCTCGATGGGGGTCGTCGCGCTGGTCTTCTTCGCCACGATGCAGCTCTTCGGTCTGGTCCCGGCGATCTTCTTTCCGCCCAACGAGCGGCCGTCGCTGACGGCCGAGCTGCGTCTGCCCACCGGCACGCCGCTCGCGCGCACCGAGGAGGTCGTGGAGGAGGTCGAGGCCTTCATGACGGCGAACCTCCGGGCGGGGCCGGAGCAGCTCGCGGCGGGCGAGCAGGGCGTCACCAATTGGGCGACCTTCATCGGCGAGGGTGCGCCCCGGTTCTTTCTCTCCTACGGTCCCGAGCAGGCGAGTCCCGAGTACGCGATTCTCGTCGTCAACGCCTCGTCACGGGAGTACGTCGACACGGCGGTCGCCGAGCTGCGCGAGTTCACCAAGCGCTTCCCGGGACTCAAGGCGCAGATCGATCCCTTGCCCCTCGGGCCGCCGGCCGGGGATCCCATCGAAGTGAGGGTGTCGGGTCGCGACACCGACACGATCTTCGAGATCGTGGATCAGGTCAAGGCCCGTCTGGCCGCGGTGGCGGGCCCGCGCAACGTCTCGGACAACTGGGGAGCGAGGTCGAAGAAGCTCCTCGTGAAGATCAACGCGGCGCGCGCCCAGCGGGCCGGCGTCACCAACGAGGACGTCGCCGTCTCCCTGCAGACGGTGCTCTCGGGAATCACCACGACCGAGTATCGGGAAGAGGACAAGGTCATCCCCGTGACGCTGCGCTCGGTGGGCGCCGACCGCCTCGACCTGGCCAAGCTCGACAGCCTCAACGTGTTCTCGCAGGTCACCGGCCGCTCGGTGCCGCTCGAGCAGGTGGCCGACCTCGAGGTGGCCTGGCAGCCGGCCAACATCCGGCGCCGCGATCGCCTGCGCACGGTGACGGTCTCCGCCGACCTGGATCCCGGTTTCACGGCGATCGCCGTCAACGAGGATCTCGTGCCGCTGCTCGAGCGGGATCGGGAAGGCTGGCCCCAGGGCTATTCCTACGAGATCGGCGGCGAGGACGAGGCTTCGCAAGAGGCCAACGCCTCGATCGTCGAGCAGCTGCCGATCGCGGCGCTCATCATCGTCATGCTCCTCGTCGGCCAGTTCAACTCCATCCGCCGGGGGCTGATCATCCTCATCACGATTCCCCTGGGCGTGATCGGAGTCGTCCTCGGGCTGCTCGTCATGCGCTCCTACTTCGGCTTCATGACCCTCCTGGGGATCATCTCGCTCGCCGGAATCGTCATCAACAACGCGATCGTCCTCATCGATCGGATCGAGATCGAGATCCGCGACAAGGGTCTCTCCCCCCAGCAGGCGATCGTCGAGTCCGCACAGCGGCGGCTGCGACCGATCGTCCTGACGACCCTCACCACCCTGGGGGGACTGATCCCCCTCTATCTGGGTGGCGGGATCATGTACCGCCCGATGGCCGTCGCCATCATGTTCGGGCTCGCGTTCGCCACCACCTTGACTCTCGGCGTCGTGCCGGTCCTCTATACGCTCTTTTTCCGCGTGCGATTCGCGGACTTCGAGTACCGACCGCGGGGATGACGCCCGGAGAGGGCGCGAGATTCGGGCGAATGAATCGGTGGCGCAGATTCCTGAATTCACCCAGGTAAACAATTTTCGAAAGGTCGCCCGCCCTTGCTTGTCGTCCTTGCCGGCGTGGTTTCCACGGCCACGGTCGCGCGGCGTGCAGGTTTTTGAACTGATGCCGCTGCGCGGCGAAGGCGTACCCCGAAATCTCGGCGGCGGACCTCCGCTGCGGCGGAAAACTCAGTGTCCAAGGCCCCTTAGCGGGCTCCTCGACTGCCGCGGCGCGGCATGGAACCTGCAAGGACTCGAGTCGTGAAGCGGGCTCGGCGCCACCTGCCACTCGTCGTCTGAAGAGGCCCCGGGAAAAGGCAGGAGCAACCCGCCCCGCGAGGTAGCGACCGGCTGCGAGCAGCGCCGGAGCCCGGCATCTCTGAAGCCGACGCGTGGTCGGCCCGGATTCAGAAAGGGTTTCCAAGAAGAATCGAGGTTGCGACATGAGATCCGAGAAATGGATGATCTGCGTCGCCATCGCCGTGGGCCTGGCTCTCGGCTCGAGCGCGCCGGCGGCGGCGCAGGAACAGACGGGCAGCATCGAAGGGATGGTGACCGACGTCGACGGGGGCGCCCTGCCCGGCGTGACGGTCGAAGGGACGGCGCTGCAGCTGGCCGGCACGGCCGTGGCGGTCACCGACAGCCGCGGCGCCTTCCGGTTCCCGGCCCTGCCGCCGGGAACGTACTCGTTGACGGCGACGCTCGAGGGCTTCAGCCCGAAGGGCGTCGAGGACGTCGACCTGAGCCTCGGCCAGCTGCTCCAGGTCGAGATCGTGCTCGAGCTCGGCGCGGTCACGGAGACCCTCACCGTGACCGGTGAGCGGCCGCTCATCGACGTCAAGCAGAGCGCCACGGCCACGAGCCTGACGGCCGACGTCATCGAAGTGCTGCCGCGCGGCCGGGACTTCACGTCGATCGTCGCCTACACCGCGTCGGCCATGGACGACCGGGCGACCGGAGGCATCCAGATCGACGGCTCGAGCGGTGCCGAGAACCGCTTCATCGTCGACGGCGTCGACACCACCGATCTCCAGGTGGGCACGGCGCGCAAGCAGGTCATCACCGACTTCATCGCCGAGGTGCAGGTCAAGTCGACCGGCTACGCCGCGGAGTTCGGCGGCTCGACGGGCGGCGTCATCAGCGTGATCACGAAGACGGGCGGCAACTCGTTCAAGGGCGACGTCCGGGCGCTCTACACCGAGGATTCCCTGCAGGGCAGGGAGCGCCCGATCCTGCAGCGCAACGTGGACGACACGGAGGTCGCCGAGCAGGTGACCTACCCGAGAGACAGCTTCGACCGCGTGGAGCCCGGCTTCTCGCTGGGCGGCCCGATCCTGCGCGACAAGCTGTGGTTCTTCGGCAGCTATCAGCCGCAGCGCGAGGACCTCGATCGGACGGTCGACTTCACCACCGGTGACGTGCGGACCTTCAACCGCAAGCGGACCTACGACTACGGCACCGCCAACGTGAGCGGCAACGTCGGCTCGAAGGTGCTCTTCAAGGTCGGGGCGAACTTCAGCCCCTACCAGGAGGAAGGGATCCTGCCGGGCAAGGACGGCCGCAGCAACGCCGACGCCAACTACGCGATCGACGAGGATCGGGAAGACTACTCGTACTCCGGCTACGTCGACTACATCCCCACGGCCAAGTGGCTGGTGAGCGGCAGGGCCGGCAGGTACAAGTACGACGTCCGCGAGACGGGCGTGCCGACGTCGCTGTGGCAGAACTACTCGACCTCGAGCCTCAACAACTGCGAGGTCTACCCGGACATCCCGTCCGAGTTCTGTCACGCGCCGGGCTGGGCGAACATCTCCACCAACGACGGCACGCTGTTCGACGTCTTCCAGCGCGACTCGGCCCAGGTCGACGTCTCGTTCTATCCGACCGCCGCGGGCGACCACCGGATCAAGCTCGGGGTGCAGCGCGAGGACTACTCGAACGACGTGCTCGACGGCTACCAGGCCCCCCGCATCCTCTACTACTGGGGCCGCAGCTACACCACGACCGAGGGCGAGCAGGTGACGGGCGAGTACGGCTACTTCCGCCTCCTGCAGATCGCCACGCTGGGCAACGTCGAGAGCAACAACACGGGGATCTTCCTCCAGGACAGCTGGTCCGTGAGCCCTCGCCTCACGCTCAACCTGGGCGTGCGCTCCGAGCAGGAGAGGGTCCCGTCGTTTGCCGGACCCGAGAGCGTCACGGGCATCCCGGAGACGGCGATCGAGTTCGACTTCGGCGACAAGGTGGCGCCGCGGCTGGGCTTCGCCTACGACGTGTCCGGTGACGGCAAGTGGAAGGCGTACGGCAGCTACGGGGTGTTCTACGACATCACGAAGCTCGAGATGCCGCGCGGCTCGTTCGGCGGCGACAAGTGGATCGACTCGTTCTTCACGCTCGATTCCTACGACATCGATCTCAACGACACGTCGACCTGCAGCTACGACACCAACACCATCCGCGACAACCCCGTCTGTGGTGCGGGAACGCTGATCGAGAAGGTCGACCGGCGGCACCCGTCGAACGACCCCAACGATCCGACCATCGACCCGAATCTGAAGCCGATGGAGTCCAACGAGCTCACCCTGGGCGTGCAGCACGAGCTGACCAACCAGATCTCGGTCGGCTTCCGCTACGTCCACAAGGAGCTCGTGCGGACGATCGAGGACGTCGGCGTGCTCGTGCCGAGCGTGGGCGAGGTCTTCTACATCGCCAACCCGGGCGAGGGCATCGCCCGCAACATCCTCGGGCCCGAGTTCCCCGCCCAGCCCAAGGCGGTGCGCGACTACGACGGCTACGAGCTCGAGCTCACCAAGCGGTTCGCCGACAACTGGTCGCTCCACGCGACCTATCTCTACAGCCGGCTGTGGGGCAACTACTCCGGCCTGGCGAGCTCCGACGAGGTGAGCGGCTACTCGGCCAACACGGCCAACTTCGGTACCGGCCGCACGGCGCCCAACGTCAACCGCTACTTCGACGCGCTGCAGCAGAGCTTCGATCAGAACGGCAACCCGGTCTTCGGCCGGCTGTCGACCGATCGCCCGCACCAGTTCAAGGCGCAGGCGCTCTACAGCTTCGATTTCGGGACCTCGATCGGAGTGAACCAGTACGTCGCCAGCGGCACGCCGATCTCCCGCGAGCTCAACGTGGCCCCGGGCCTGCCCTTCTTCCCCGACGGCCGCGGCTCGCTGGGGCGCACGCCGACCCTGACGGCGACCGACCTCTACGTCCAGCACCGGTTCGACCTCGGCGGCCGGTACGGCCTCGAGCTCTCGCTCAACGTGCTCAACCTGTTCGACGAGGACACGGCGCGAGTGATCTGGAACAACCAGAACACCGCCGAGGATCTGCCGCTCAGCGAGGAGGAGTTCTTCGCCGGCTTCGAAGCCGATCAGGTGATCGCGGACAACAACGTGGCGCTCGATCCGCGCTACGGCCTCACCGAGGTCTTCCAGGCGCCGCGCGAGGTGCGGCTGGGGGTGAAGCTCACCTTCTAGCAGTCCTGCGGCGAGAGGGGGCCCGGACCGGTCTCCTCGAGTCGGGCGCGGGGGTCCGCGGGCTCCCGCGCCCCTTCTTTGTGCCGGGCCGCGCGAAGGAGCTATGATGCCGGCCGAATTCGGCCATGCATCGGGTACGTCGGCGGTTGGGGCTGCTTGCGCCGCGCGGTTGGACGGGCGCGGCGCTCGCCGTGTCGCTCTTCGCCGCCGCGGCACCGGGAATCGCGGCGCCCGATCTCGAGCTCGCCTGGTACGACCCCGACGCGATCGTCGACACCGAGCTCGAGGCCGTCGCCGGCGAGGTGGCGGCCATCTTCGGCGACCTCGGCAAACGGGTGGCGCTCGCGCGGGGCAGCGGACTCGAGGCGCCGGGGGCGAAGCTACTGCGCGTGATCGTCGTCAAGGAGCCCGTCGCGGCCTGGAATCTCGGCCCCGACGTCATGGGCGTCACCCCGCGAAAGGGCGGCGGCAAGAGCGTCTATCTCATCGTGCCGGCCCTGCGGGAGGTCCTGGGCGGAGCACCCGAGGAGGGCGAGATGGCCCTGGCGCTGGCCCGCGTGCTGGCCCACGAGGTCGTGCACGCCGTGGCGCCGGAGCACCCGCACGCCGCGCACGGCCTGATGGGCGCCCGCTACCAGCGCCGGCTGCTGGTCAAGAAGCGCTTCCGCGTGGACCCCGCCTGCGCGGCCGCCTTCATCGACGGCCTCGACGCCCTCTGACGGGGAGCCGCCCGCGCGGTGCCGCCGCCGAGCTCGCCGCCGCCGGAGCTGCCCTGCCGGAAGCTGGTGTGCCGCGAGGTGTCAGTCACGTCGTGACTGACGAGAAGGACGACCAGCACCAGCGCCGGCCGGCAACGAGAAGAACGGCCGGCGAGAGCGCGCTCCCGCCGGCCGTCGAGCTCGCGCTCTGACGTGCGGTTACGGCACGGTGTTCGACCAGTGGGACGTGTCGCCGCTCTCGAAGCCGTCCGAGAAGATGGCCGTGCACACTGAGGGCACTCCCGGCGGCAGGTCGAAGGCCTCCGTCTCGTCGCCGACGCCGGTGCCGCCGGCGTCGGCCGAGAAGCCCAGACCGCGCTTGGCGAAGGCGTTCCAGATCTCGCACT
>JAOTWP010000224.1 GCA_029862975.1 Acidobacteriota bacterium | reverse complement strand
GCCCGCGAACGACCGTTGGCTGAAGATCGAGCTCGCCGGGCTGGCCCCCAACACGCACGGGCTCGGCGCCCGGGTCGTCGTCCGCCACGGGCAGCGAAGCGTCGTCTCCGAAGTGCGCTTCGCGAGCGGTTACCTGAGCAGCAGCGACCCGACGCTGCACGTCGGCCTCGGCCCCGAGGCGGGCGACGCCGAGGTCCAGGTCCTCTGGCCCTCCGGCCGGGAGTCGACGCACCGGGCGCGGCCAGGAACCCTCGTCACCATCGCCGAGCCGCCGGCCCTGGAGCCCGGCCGAGGAGAGCAGCCCGTCCAGCACGGTGCCGTAGGGAGTCCCGAGAGATACGCGAACGTGAAGACGGCGGCCGTCGGCTCGCCCTCCTCGTCCCGCAGGTAGGTCTCGCCCGCGACAGCCTCGTGGTCGAGCGGCTCTCCGCTGAAGGTCGCGTGATGGCTGGTGACGAAGCGCGTCGGCTCCGGGACTGGCTTCCCGGTAGCCTCGGTCTCGCCCTTCTCGCAGCTCACGGCAGGCAGCATCCGATTCGTGGACCGTCGGTCGAGCCGCGCCGCAGGGGGCCCGTCTCAGGGCACCGAGGTCGACCAGGCCGAGGTGTCGCCGGACTCGAAGCCGTCGGCGAAGATCAGCCCGCCGCCGACATCGTAGCGCGCCGCCCAGGTTCGCCAGGAGGAAGTGGTGCCGTTCGTGAACTCGTGGACTCCCCAGAAGGAGCCGTCGACGACGGGGTCGGCCTCGGTGCCGCTGTAGTCGCCCCAGCGGCCGGTGGTGCTGGGATTGGCGCTCACCTGCACCTCGACCGCGGGCTGGAAGGTGCCGGGAGGGTCGGCCGCGGTCCGCACGGTGCGCCAGATCGAGATGAACTCCGTGGCGCTCGAGCGGGAGAAGGTGATCGCCGCCGTGTCCTGGTCGTCGACGTCGATGCTGGGAAAGAACGTGGACACGTCGGGGCCGAGGTCGATCTCGCCGGTCTGCGCGAGGCTCGGGTCGGATCCCGACGGCCAACCGTTGAGCGCGATCTCGTACCAGCGAACGCGCGCCCGCGCCGAGTCGACGTGGTGCACGGCCCAGATCGAGCCGTTGCGCTCGGTGACGCTCCAGAATCGCGACTCGAAGAGCTCGGGGCGACTCGAGGTGCCGGACTGCGGTGGGTCGGCCGGCGGGAACGTGTAGGTCGGGACCGAGAGCGCGAAGCTCTCACGGGTGAAGCTGCCGAACGGGTCGGTCACGGCGTGCAGGATGACCGAGTCGTTGGTCCCCAACTCGGTGGACTCGACGATGTAGAGGACGGCGGTGTCGGAGCGCACGTTGGGGATACCCATCGACTGAGAGCCGACTATCAGGTCGTCGGCGATCAGCGCCGTGCCGCCGGAGAGGATCGACGGCTTGTCCACCACGAACAGCAAGTACTTGTCCGGCCCGAAGAAGTCCGCCGTGAGAAAGACGTAGTCGCGGTTCACCGCCAGGTTCGGCGAGTCGATGAACAGCGAGCCCCCCGCCATGCCCGACACGTCCCAGCGGTACTTGTGCCAGTCGTCGCGATCATCCGGGAAGCCGTCGGCGGAGACGGCGAGCAGGAAGTACGGCGTGCCGTCGTCGGCGTCCTCGTTGGCCATGGCGAAGAAGCGCTGCGAGTGCTCGTCCCAGGTCACCTCGGGGTCGAAGACCAGGTTGTCCGCTCCGAGCTCGCCCCAGAAGCCGAACGTGTTCTCGATCTCGTCCTGCCACAGCAAGGCGCCGCTCCTGGTGTAGGAGGCGATCCGGCCGTTGGCCATGAACATGAGCATCGAAGGACCGACCGCCAGCTCGGGATCCGGCGGCGTCCAGGGAGTCTGCAGGATCGGCTCGAAGCCGAAGTCGACGCCGTGCTGCGGGTCGGCGAGACGTTGCTGCGGCTCGAAGTCGGGGTTCCAGATCGGCGGGATCGGCGCCAGCGCCGCCGACGCCACGGGCTCGGCGCGCCGTTCGGGGGCCGGATCCGGCGGCCTGGGGAGCTCGAGCCCGGCGGGGGTCCACGAGGTCAGGTGGACACCGTAGGAGTCCTCGCTCGAGGTGCCCTGCCACGCCCAGGCGAGCTGCCCGTCGCGAGTCCAGAAGGACCGCCGGGCGCCGCTGGCTACCGGCGTGAGGTGGCGCCCGGGGGTCGCCGGCGTAACCTGCCGCGGCCCGCCCAGGGGGGTGCCTGCGGCCGTGAAGGTTCGCACCCACAGGTCCTGACCGCTGCCGTCGTCGTTGTTGTAGCTCAAGGCGGTGCGGCCATCCGGCGCCACGGTCACGGCGGCGCCGCTCTTCCAGCCGGAGTCCGCCCCGGCGACTCGAAACGGGGGTCCCGCCGCCATGCCGCGGGCGTCGAAGCGCCGCAGCCACACTCCGTAGCCGCCGGGCTCGCACTGCATCCAGGCCACGACGAAGCTGCCGTCGGCCGAAGCGTCCAGCGACGGCTCGATCGGCGGACAGTCGCCGTCGATCGCCTCGACGAGTCGCATCGTCTCGGAGGCCTGCCCGGTAGCCTCGGAGACGAAGCGCGCTCGCAGGCCGGCGGGTCCCTGGGGCTCGCGCCCCGCCCACGCCACGAGGAAGCGCTCGCCGGGCACCGAGACGACCGTCGGCAGGGCATCGGCCTCACCGCTCGAAAGCCGCAGGACGGCACCGAGCGGCTCTCCCGACGGATCGAGAAGGCGTCCTCGAACCTGCCCTCCCGGCCGGTCGGCCCGCGGGTGCGCGACCCAGGCGGTGAAGACGCGGCCGCCCGCGGAGACGTCGACCACCGGGCTCGAGGCGACCCCCTCGACCGGGTCCTCGAGCCAGATCTCGCTGCCTGTCGGCCGCAGCGACGCGTCGAATCCTCGCGCCACGACGCGGGTGCCGCCCGGCCCGCTCGACTGCCAGACCGCCCAGGCTCCGTCACCGTCCGGCCGCGCGGCCACCGCGGGGCGATCCTGCCTGCCGATCAGGGTCTCGTTGAGGTGCACCTCCGGCGTCAGAGGGCGGGCCAGGGGGTCGAAGACACGGCCGTAGACGCCGCTGCTGCCCGCTTCCTGGCGAGCGCTGCTCCAGACGACGAAGCTCGAGGTTCCCGCGGCGGCGAGGGCGACCTGCTCCTGGCGACCGTAAGAGCTCTCGTTGGCTCGCGCCGCTGCGTGACGGAGGGCGGGCTGGCCGGCTTCAAGGTACGGTTGCGCCAGGGTGATCAGGTACAGCGCCAGCGCGCAGTCGAGCATCGGTCGTCCTTTCCGTAGGGGTCTCTCGGCGGGAGCAGGCCGCGACTACGCGAAGATCGCAACATCGCGGTAATCGTAACCCAGTGCCGCCGCACCTCGCTCTCGGGCACGACGCGCGGCGGCGCGCTCCCTCGCGGCGGCTGCCCCCGAGGTGACGAGGCGTCACCGCGTCCACGGCATCTTCAAGATCGGCATGGCGAGCCGGGACCTCGACCGCACCCGTGAGCGGCTGGAGCGCCTCGGCGTGCCCCTGCGGGGAGGGGTGGTCACCGAGCCGGACGCGAGCATGCGCTCCCTGCAGGTCGAGGACCCCGACGGCAACCTGATTCAGGTGTTCGAGCCGCTCGACGAGTAGCCGGACTTTCCCGGGGACGTCGAGGCGCCGCCGCCCCGGGACCCGCGGCGTACCGTCCACCGGGTCCGTGATCCGGTGCCGTGGTCGCCTCGCTCCGACGCGGAAGCGTCGCGACCCGCGCCCGCGAGGCGGCTACGGCACGACGTTCGACCAGGCCGAGGTGTCGCCGGACTCGAAGCCGTCGGCGAAGAGGCCCGAGAAGTAGCGCTGCGCCTGGATGCTGTCGCCGCTCGAGTCGGTGCCGCTCGAGCTCGAGCTCGTCCAGGCGATCACGAAGCCGTCGTCGCCCCAGGGGCCGATCGCGGGGGTGAGCTGATCGCCGAACGTGTGCGTGTTGACCTGGAACTGATCGCCCGTCGGCGTGCCGTCGGAGGCGAACTGCCGCCCCTGGATGCTCCAGAGGTCGGTGTCGGTGCCGCTCGAGCCGTAGCTCATCCAGGTGACGACGAAGCCGTCGACGCCGTCCGGGGCGACGGCCGGGACGTACTGCCCGTACGTCGTGTAGGTGTTGACCTGGAACTCGCCGCCCGCGGGCGAGCCGTCCGCCGCATAGCGCTGCGCCTGGATGCTGAAGTCGCTCGAATCGGTGCCGCTCGAGCCGAGGCTCATCCAGGTGACGACGAAGCCCCCGGCGCCGTCCTCGGCCACCGCGGGGAGCATCTGGGCGAGCGACGTGTAGGTGTTGACCTGGAACTGGGCACCGGCCGGCGTGCCGTCGGCGGCGTAGCGCTGGGCCTGGATGCTGTCGCCGCTGGTGTCCGTGCCGCTCGAGCCAAAGCTCACCCAGGCGATC
>JAOTWP010000223.1 GCA_029862975.1 Acidobacteriota bacterium | reverse complement strand
TGCCCGAGACCGAGTCCGGGAGGGCTTAGCGCATCGCGCTGCGACCGAGTGGCTGCCGCAGCCGGGCCGGGCTAGCCGACCCCGACGGCATACGCCTCGAGCCCCCGCCGCCGCAGCTCGGCGGCGAGCCGCCGGGCCGCTTCGCGGCTGCGCAGGCCGCCGACCCGGACGCGGTGCCAGCCGTCCCAGGCCACGACGTCGACCTCGAAGTCGCGGCGCAGCCTCGCCGCCAGGTCGAGGGCCCGGTCGCGGTCGCGGAAGGAGCCGACCTGGACGGTGAAGCCGGCCCGCCCGACCGCAGCGCCGGCTGCGGAGGCGCCGAGCCTGGCGCGCAGCTGGACGCGGGCGGTGCCCGTCGCGATCATGCCGATGGCCTCGGCGCCGGCGCGGGACAGGTCGATGACCCGGCCGCGGATGAACGGGCCGCGGTCGTTGATCCGCACCTCGACGCGCCGGCCGTTGTCGAGGTTCGTGACCTCGACGACGGTGTCGAAGGGCAGCTCCTTGTGGGCCGCGGTCAGCGCGTTCATGTCGTAGGTCTCGCCGTTGGCGGTCGTGCGGCCGTGGAAGCCGGGGCCGTACCAGGAGGCGATGCCGCGCTGGCTCCAGCCCCGGCCGCCATCGGCCGGGCGGCGGCCGGCGCAGCCCGGAAGGAGAGCGGCGACGGCGAGGGCGGCCAGCAGCAGGAACGCGACCGACGCAGGAGCGGCACGGGCACCCTTCGCGGGGGCACCCCTCGTGGGGAGGCGCCGGGCCGGGGAGGTCCTCACGCTACGCACCCCCGAAGATGCGGCTTTCCCTGCCGTCGCGGTCAGACCCGCGGCTCCTCGACGGCGGCCGTGGCGAGGCCGGCGAGCGCCGGCTCGACCTCCTCGGCGAGGAACTCGTCCACCTGCTCGGGCGAGCGGCCGATGAAGGCTCCGGGGCGCATCAGGGCGTCGACCTCGGCGCGGTCGAGGACGAACGCGCCGTCGGCGAGGATCGTGTCGATCAGCGGGTTGGCCTCGCCGCGCGACACGGCGGCGTGGGCCGCCAGCGAGTGGCGCCGGAGGCGCTCGTGGAGCTCCTGGCGGTCGCCGCCGCGCACCGTGGCGGTCACGAGCAGGCTCTCCGTGGCCATGAACGGCAGCTCGCGGGCGACGCGCGCCGCGACGGCCTCCGCGTTCACCGTGAGGCCGCCGGCGATGCCCGCCGCCAGCCCCAGCACGGCGTCGGCGACGAGGAAGGCGTCGGTCAGCACCAGCCGGCGGTTGGCGGAGTCGTCGAGGCTGCGCTCGAGCCACTGGAGGGCGGCGGTGAGCGGGCCGTTGAGGCTGTCGGTCATCAGCCGCCGCGCGAGCGCGCACATCCGCTCGGCGCGGATCGGGTTGCGCTTGTAGGCCATGGCGGAGGAGCCGACCTGGGTGGCGCCGAAGGGCTCGGCGAGCTCGCCGACGCCCTGGAGCAGGCGCAGGTCGGTGCCGAGCTTGTGGCAGGACTCGGCGATGCCCGCCAGGACGGCGAGCACCTGCGAGTCCTGCTTGCGGGGGTAGGTCTGGCCGGTGACGGGGAAGCTGCGCTCGAACCCCAGGCGCTCGGCCACCGCCCGGTCGAGGGCCCGCACCTTGTCGTGGTCGCCGGCGAACAGGGTCAGGTAGCTGGCCTGGGTGCCGGTCGTCCCCTTGGCGCCGCGGCAGCGCAGCCCGGACAGCAGCCGGCGCAGCGCGGCGAGGTCCTCGAGGAAGTCCTGCGCCCACAGGCAGGCGCGCTTGCCGACGGTCGTCAGCTGGGCGGGCTGGAAGTGGGTGTAGGCGAGGGCCGGCCGTCCGCGCTCCCGGTGGGCGAAGTCGGCGAGCGCCCGCAGGACGGCGCCGAGCCGGCCTTCGAGGAGCGTGAGGGCCTCGCGCAGCAGCAGCACGTCCGCGTTGTCGGTGATGAAGGCGCTGGTCGCGCCGAGGTGGAGGATGCTGCCGGCCTCGCCCGCGAGCTCGGCGAAGTGCCGCAGGTGGGCCACGACGTCGTGGCGGGTCGAGCGCTCGATCTCGGCGACGCGCTCGAAGTCGATCTCGCCGGCCACCGCTTCCAGCGCCGCGATCTGCTCGCCCGTGATCGGCAGGCCGAGCTCCTTCTGGGCCCCCGCCAGGTCGACCCAGATCCGGCGCCACAGGCGGTAGCGGTGCTCGCGCGAGAAGACCGCGGCCATCTCGGCAGAGGCGTAGCGGTCGTGGAGAGCATTCTCGGGCGCGGCGCGTTCCATGATGCCCGGACACTATACGAGCCGCCGAGACCCGTGCACCACCGGGGCGATGCCGCGTGGCGAAGAGCTGGCCTTTTCGTTCTCTTACCCGAGGTCTTTAGACGGCCTCACGCACTACCAAGCTGACCGAACGCCTGCCTCGACTCGCACCCGTCTGACGTAGAGCCGGACCCGGGATTGCGGTAGTGTCCAGCCGCCATGACGCTGCGGGTGACGTCCGAGATCGGCCGCCTGCGCCGGGTGCTGCTGCACCGGCCGGGTACCGAGATCGACACCATGATGCCGGACATGATGTCCGAGCTGCTCTTCGACGATCTCCTCTTCGGCGAGAAGGCGCGCCAGGAGCACGACGCGTTCCGGCGGGTTCTCGAGCGGGCCGGCGTCGAGGTGCTCGAGGCCCAGGACCTGCTGGCCGAGGTGCTCGAGGACTCTGCAGTGCGCGACGACTCGATCGAGCGCCTCGAGCGCCGCTACGAGCTGCGCCGCGAGCCCCTCGCCCGGCTGCAGGCGGCCTCGCCGCCGGAGCTCGCGGCGCTCCTCGTCGCGGGCGTGAGATCGGGCGACGAGCGCGAGGAGCGGCAGCGCCGGTTCTTCGGCCTCAAGCCCGTGCCGAACTACTTCTTCCAGCGCGATCCGCAGTTCGTCGTTGGCGACCGGGCGATCGTCGCCTCGATGGCCACCGAGGCGCGGGAGCGCGAGCCGATGCTGGCCCGGCTCATCTTCCAGCACCACCCGGCGCTGGCGGGGGGCCGCGAGCCGGACCTGCTCGAGCGCCCCGTCTTCGGCGGACCCGACTTCGATCCCGAGGCCATGCTGCCCACGGTCGAAGGGGGCGACGTCCTCGTGGCGAGCTCGACCGTCGTGCTCGTCGGGCTCTCCGAGCGGACCAACCGGCGCGGGGTCGAGGCCCTGGCCCAGCGCCTGCGCCTCCACCACGGGACCTTCGAGCACCTGGTCGTCGTCGAGCTGCCGGCGCAGCGCTCGTTCATGCACCTGGATACGGTGTTCACCTTCATCGATCACGGCACGTGTCTGGCCCACCTGCCCGTGACCCAGCCGGGGCGGGCCCAGTCCGCCCACGCGTCGGTCGTCGACCTCGAGGCCGACCACCTGTCGTTCCGGGTCGTCGACTCGGTGGTGGACGCGCTCGCCTACGCGGGGATCGAGGTCGAGATCGTCGCCTGCGGCGGCGCCGACCGCATCGACCAGGAGCGGGAGCAATGGACCGACGGCGCCAACGCCTTCGCCCTCGAGCCCGGCGTCATCGTGCTCTACGAGCGCAACCACAGGACGGCCGACGAGCTCGCCCGCCGCGGCTGGCGGGTGCTGACGGAGAGCGACGTCTTGGCCGGCGAGCCGATCCTCGGCCGCGGCCGCACGGCCGTGACCTTCTTCGGCCAGGAGCTGTCGCGGGCGCGGGGCGGCCCGCGCTGCATGACCATGCCGCTCGAGCGGGAAGACCCCTAGGGCGGAGCGGACGGGAGGACGAGGCATGCCGAAGCGCGACTTCATCTCGGTGCACGACCTGAGCGCGGAGGAGTTCGACGGGCTCCTGCGGCTCGCCAGGGAGGTCAAGGAGCGGCCCGACGAGTACCGCCGGGCGCTCGCCGGCCGCACCCTCGGGATGATCTTCCAGAAGTCCTCGACCCGGACCCGGGTGAGCTTCGAGGTCGGCATGTACCAGCTCGGCGGCCACGCCCTCTTCCTGTCGGCGAGCGACATCCAGATCGGCCGCGGCGAGACGGTGGCGGACACCGCGCGCGTCCTGTCGCGCTACGTCGACGCCATCATGGCCCGGACCTTCGCCCACTCCGACGTCGTCGATCTCGCCCGCTACGGGTCGGTCCCGGTGATCAACGGGCTCACGGACGACCTCCACCCCTGCCAGGCGATGGCCGACTACCTCACCCTGCAGGAGGAGTTCGGCGAGCTGCGAGGCCGCAGGATCGCCTACGTCGGCGACGGCAACAACGTGGCGCACTCGCTCATGTTCGGCGCCGCCAAGGTCGGGATGGACGTCGCCATCGCCTCGCCGGCGGGCTACGAGGTGCGGGAGGAGTACGCCGCGGCGGCGCGGGCGGACGCCGCGGCCGCCGGCACGCGGGTGCTGCTCAGCCGCGAGCCGCGCGCGGCCGTGGACGGCGCGTCGGCCGTCTACACCGACGTCTGGGCCTCGATGGGGCAGGAGGC
>JAOTWP010000006.1 GCA_029862975.1 Acidobacteriota bacterium | reverse complement strand
GGCGGCCGCCCGCTGACGGGAGAAGAGCGCGGCTTCTTCGAGCCCCGCTTCGGCCGCGACTTCGCGCACGTGCGCTTGCATGACAACCCGCTGGCCGAGACCGCGGCCCGCGCGGTCTCCGCCCGCGCCTACACCCTGGGCAGCGACGTCGTCTTCCGCGCCGGCGCCTACCGCCCGGGAACGGCGGACGGCCGGCACCTGCTGGCCCACGAGCTGACCCATGTGGTCCAGCAGACCCCCACCGCCTCTTCGGGCCTCCTGCAGCGCCAGGACCCCGAGGGTGCGCAGCCCCCGGCAGCGGCAGCGCCGGCACAGCAGCCCGCCGTATGCCCCGTGCAGCCACTGACCGCTATCACGGACGCCGAGGCACTCCTCATGGAGGGCGGGCAGCGGATTGTCTGGCCCAACGACGGCGGCACGCTCCAGAACGCATCCAACGCTCTCATCGGGGCCATCCAGGGCGCCGGCGGGACGGCCACCCTGACGTCGGCATACCGACCACAGGCCTACCAGGACCACCTCCGGGAGGTCTGGGACCGGGCCCGCGAGCTTCAGAACCACCCGGGGCCTGAGTGTGACGTCATACGAGCCGCTGTAACCGCGGAGATGACGAATCACCAACTGGCGGTCGACCGGCCCGTGGCCCAGGTCTCCCGGCATCGCTTGGGCAATGCGGTCGACATCGCCTGGACCCTCCCTGCCGGCGTGACCCTCCAGCAATGCGGGCTCCCGCTCCCGGAGGGCGTGCAGGCGCCGGGACCTGCCGCGGGCGAGGAGCCGTGCATCGACAGCCTCGCCACCGGCGCGGGGATGGTGCATAACTTGCACGCCGCGGATCGCCCCCACTTCGTGCTGCCGTAAGACATGTTCCTGACCCTCCTGGTGCTGGCCTGGGGCTGTGCGAACCCCGGGGCCCAGGCTCTCGACTCGCCGGACGTCGAGCCCTGGGTAGCCCCCCCTGGGCTCGAGCTACCCCCGACTCTCGCGGAACGGGTCGCCGTTCATCGAGCCTCGTCCCTGTCGGCGGGCGGCGACCTGGAGCTGGTGTGCGCCCTCCTCGCCGAGGCGCTGCCCCTGTCCGCCGACCTGGGGTTGCACCTGCTGGACGTCCGGGACGCGCACTTCGGCGACCCCGCGTTCGCGCGCTTCCTAGAGGACGTGGACCAACTCGACCAGGCCCTTCCCACGATCGGGCTGGCGAGTGGGGCCGCCACCTTCTACGCCTGGCCGGACTTCGGTGATCTGGCCGGGCGAATGCCGCCGGGGGCGGCCTCCCGCAGTGTAATCGAGGCGGCGGGCAAGCTCCTGGGAGACCCTCACCGCGTCTGGATCGTGCAGACCTGGGACCTGGGCGGCTGCGCCAGCCCCGGCGCCGCGCATGCGTCCCTTGCAGCGCTCGGGTCCGCCTGGTCGAGCGCCGAACCCTGTCTCCAGGAGGCCCTGCGAGAGCCGCTCCGCAAAGCCATCGAGCAGCTGGGGGCGGCCCGCTGCTTCTGCGACGACCGGGCCACCGTAGAGGCTGAGGTCACCGGCCTGATGGCGCTGCCCGACCTGCCCGCCGAGCTGGCCCCTGAGCCTGCCCTGAAGAGTCTCGGGGCGGCTCTGCACGACCCCGGAAGCCGGTACGAGGATGTCTGCGGGGGCTAGGATGCGACGCTCGAACGCGTCACGCGGCCCCCTGTAGAAGACGTCGAGCGAGACGGGCATCGCCGGAGTCACCGGAGGGTCCGAGAGCGCTGCGTGTGCCGGCGTGGTCCCCGGAGATGCGGCAGTAGACCGCGGTAGACTGCGCCCATCGGCCTGGGAGTCATGAGCGGGGGCGCCGGCGGCCCCTCCCCGAGCGTCCATCAAGCCTCGGAGCGACAGGAGCGCGGTGAGCGACATCTTCCTCAGCTATTCGAGCGAGGACCGAGGCCGGGCCGAGGTGCTGGTCCTGGCCCTCGACGGCCCTCGAGCGGCAAGGCCTCCCCGGGCGCGTCGGTCCCGGGCGCTGGCTAGCTCTAGGGGTGGGTGGGTCCGCCTGCCCCTTCGGGTCTGGTGGCAGACTCTGCATTGTGTATAGCTACAAGACGCTCCGACAACGGCACAGCTGGTCAAAGCCAGTGTCGCAAAGCCACGGGTCCTCGCTTCTGCGCGACGGATGACCCGCCACGAAGATCCAAGATCGCCGAGCTGCCGAAGGGTGAAGGCCGGAGCGCCGAGCTGCCGGCCGCCGAGCGCATCCCAATCCCGGGGTGGCGCCACCGAGGAGACGAGACGATGAGCAAGACCCACCGCAGGCTGCTTCCGACAGGGCTCCTGGCCGCGCTGGTGCTGGCGCTGGCGGGCCCGGCTCTGGCCGAGCCGGTCGACATCCATCTGACCTCGCTTGCCGACTGGGAGCAGGCGCAGTTCCTGCCGGTCGTCGAGTGGAACGAAGGGCTCGAGGGGCTCCATCCCGGGCAGGAGGACGCCTTCCGGCCGTCGCAGCTCTTCCTTCTGGACGAGCTCGTGACGCCGGAGGGGGACGTCGATCCTCACCCCGGCCTGCTGATGAGCTGGGGGGATCCGGGGGACACCGGCGAGATCATCGCCGCCTGGGACCTGGTGCTGCCCGAGGATCCCGACTTCACCGGCATGTGCATCACCCTCACCGCCTGGCCGCGATCGGGGATGACGAGCATCTCGTTCTCGCTCAGGGACGTGAACGGCGTGATGAAAGGCTGGCGCTCGCCGGTCGGAGCGGGCGGGCTGCCGCCCGACGTCGCCACGACGCTGACCGTCGCCGCCTCCGGAGGCCCCGGCCAGGCGGGAGCGACGGGCTACTGGGACGGAGGCATCGACCTCACCCAGGTCGTCTCCTTCGAGTTCGACGAGAGCGGCGTCGCCCAGGGCGGCATCCCGCTGCCCAACAACCTCCCCGGCTTCGTCGGCCAGTGGAACTACTGGCACGACATCCTGGTCTTCCCGTGTCCGGTCGCGGGGGGGCTCGAGCACTTCGACTGCTACATGGTCAACGAGAACACGGCCATGCCCCCGACGGTCGTCTCGCTGGTCGACCAGTTCACCGCCGAGGACGGCGTCGTGGTGGGCAAGGCCCGCGAGATCTGCACGCCGGCCGACAAAAACGGCGAAGGCGTCGCCAACCCCACGGATCACCTCGTCTGCTACGACGTGTTCTCCACCCGCAAGGTCAACCTCGACGTTCTGGTCGGCAACCAGTTCGGCGAGCAGGAGCTGCGGGTCAAGTGGAAGATCAAGCGGCTCTGCGTGCCCTCCGTCAAGGAGGTGATCCCGTAGAGCCCCCCGGAGAGGTCCGCGGCCGCTACTCGACCTCGAACTCGATCACCTCGACCGGGATGATCTCGGGCACGCCGCGGATCTCGTACTCCATGTGCCAGCCCTGTCCCGTGACCCACTTGAACCACACGCCGTTGAAGTCCATGGTGATGGCCACCGGGTCCACCACCGGCGGGGCCGGATTGACCGTGCTCTGCCAGGTCATGTCGAATCCCTGGCCGGGCGCGGCGCGGATGAACCAGTAGACCAGCCCCGGATCGACGGTCGCCCCGGCGGCGCTGGCGTCGAACGACTGCCACATCCCGCCCGAGGGCGGCACGCTCTGGGAGCCCAGGAAGACGGCGGTCGTGGGATCGGGAAGGCCGGCGCCGTTGTCCTGGGCGATCCAGTACTGCTCGTCCTCGCCGCCGTCGGCGAACCACAGCACCTCGGTCACGACGTGGGTCGCGACGATGTCGTTGGTGTCGAAGGCGGTCGCCCAGAAGAAGTCCGTGTTCACGCTCCAGAACAGCGGGTCGGCGCCGCAGCACCACAGGTCGATCGTCACCACCGGTCCGAGCGGCGGCGCCGGGTACAGCGACGGCGGTGTCGGGAGGGTGGTCGAGAGCGGCACGCCCTCCGACGAGAAGATGGTTCGTTCTCCCCCTTGCCCGGGCTGTGACGAGCCCGGCGCCGCGGCGCACAGGGCCACCACCAGGAACGCAGTGCAGCTTGCCAGTCGTCTCCTGACCATGAGTCGATTCCTCCTGCGATCGGTAGGAGCCCATGGTAACAGCCGCGGCCTCGTCCCCGGGGCGAGACCGCGGCCGGCGGCGCAGGCCGCAATCCCCCGGGGGCGCCGCGGTCACGGCGCCCCCGGGGGGAGATGAGCTGCCTAGAAGAAGCTGAAGTACGCGACGCCGTCGCTCGGCGCGGGAATCCGCACCGTGAGCTTGCGACAGGTGCCGAACCAGCTGGGATCGGTCTGCCAGTTGAGGTGGAAGGAGTCTCCCTTGCGCTTCAAGCCCGTGTTGCCGGGCGTCGCCGGAGCCTGGGGCACCTCACCGGTCGGCTCGAGCGTCTCGCAGTCGACCTGCTGGTTGTCGACCGGCGGCAGCCCCTCGACGCCGCTCAACAGGAACTTGACCGGGATGGTCGAGCCCGCGTTGACGTGGTTGACCGCCGGCGGATCGCTGACCGGCGCCTGGAAGCCGCCGAAGTCGGCCGCCATGCAAGCGGCCGGCAGGTCGAAGGCCTCCACGCCGTCGAACCGGCTGGTCGACAGCCCCTGGTCGGCGCTCGCGCCGAGGCCGCGCTTGGCGAAGCCTCGCCAGATCTCGCACTCGTTGACCCCACCCGTCAGGACGAGGTCGGCGAGGAGGATGGCGTCGCGCCCGTCGACGAAGCCCGGCCGGCACACCTGCAGCTTGAAGCCGTCCATCACCAGCTGCATCGCCAGGTTGTTGCCGCCCGTCGACCAGTCGGCGTAGACGTCGGGGTTGAAGCCGTGGCGGTCGATCAGGTTCCAGTAGACCTCCCAGAGCATCGTGTTCCAGACGTAGCCGATGCCGTGCGGTTGGCTGACGTTCAGGGAATCGGCCACCCACGCGTAGGTCGACGGATTGATGCTCGTGTCCGTGCTGTACGGCGTGTTGCGAATGCCTTTGCCGTCGGGGTCCTGGAAGATCACGTAGGTCCCGATCCCGCGCGGCATCGAGCCGGTGTCCGACGGATCGGCGGTCAAGGTCAGGGCGAACCAGTCGCTCCACCCCTCGCCCATCTGCTCGGCGTTGTTGAGGCAGTTCACGACCAGGGGGCCGCCCGTGAGCCGGATGGAGATGCCGTGCCCGTACTCGTGGGCGATGACGCCGGCGTCGAGGTCGCTGTCGCGGTCGACGGAATCGGGGTTGTCGTCGATCGTGGCGTTGACCGTGTCGCCGGCGAGCGTGCTCGCGAAGAGGTTGCCGTGGGTCTGCCCCACCGCGACCGACGGAATCAGGCCGCTACCCCCGAAGTTCGTGTACGGGATGTCGGTGACGTCGATGATGATCGCCGCGACGGCCCCGGCGTTGGCGGCGTTGGCGACGAAGGCGCTCGAGTTGCACAGCCCCCCGCTCCACCGGATCAGCGCGATCTTGCCCGTCAGATCGTTCGCGACGGGCTCGCAGGCGTCGTCCGTGGGGGCGACGCCGTCGTCCACGAGGGCGAGATCGGCGGTCAGACCGTTGGCCGTGCCTCCGTTGTTGGAGGGGTTGGCGACGTAGACGCCGGCGATCGCCGGCGGCGAGTTGACGGTCACCAGCTGGGCGAAGGGGCTGAGCCAGCGGTACATCTGCATCCGCGGCCGGTTCCCGTCCGGGGGGGTGGCGAAGTTGGCGTTGTCCGTGCCGCTGCGATCCTGCGCCTCGGCGCGCACGTAGTCGCCGCCGAGGCCGCCGTTGCCGTAGTTGTTCTCCTGGAAGTTGCCCGCCGCCTCGGTGAAGCCGTAGGCGTAGGACACGTCGTGCATGACGTTGTTCCAGTAGAAGAGGTTCGTCACCGCCGCCGGACGGTAGGTCGCGGGATCCTGGGTCAGGTCGAGCGGGAAATCGAAGACCAGCCCGGGCCCGCCGTCGGGATCGCTGTCCGGATCCGGTACGTTGTTGGGGAGCTCGGCGTCGACGTAGGCGTGCACGTTGTTGCCGCGGGTCCTCGTGAACTCGGCGCCATCGACGCCGTCGGTGTCATGCCAGCCGAAGGGCGAGGCCGTGAGCTCCGCCGGGTCGGTCACCAGCTGGCGGCCGCCGTCGTTGGGGTTTTCCAGCGGCAGCGGAAACACGTTGTAGCTGGCGCCGTCCGCCAGCGGGGCGGGCGGAGCCGCGGGAGTCGCCACCCGCCGCGCCGGAGCCCGCTCGATCGCGCCGGCGATGGCGGCGGCGGACTCCTGGATCGTCAGGTCCTCCGCGCCCAGAAACGCGCCGGTCGTCGCGTCGACGAAGGCGATCCACCAGTGCGGGCTCGCCGCCTCCTCGATCTCGAGGCTCCACGCGAGGCGCACGGCGCCGTCGACCGGGTACCACACCAGCCGCGCGTCGATCGGCCGAGCGGCGACGCCGCCGTCGGAGATCGTCGTCCGGCGCGACGCCCCGCCCAGGGTGTCGAGGACCGTGAACGGCTGCCGGGCGGCGAGCTCGAGGTGGCCGGCCGCCACGAGCGTCGCTTCGAGGGCCGTCCGGCGAGCATTCTGCCGGCCGGCCGCTGCCGCGATGCGGCTGACGAAGCGGTTGCCCGCGCCGAGGACCTCCTCGCCCGCGAGGACGTTGACGTTGAGGATTCCGTTGTACACGTCGATCCCGCGATAGCGCTGCTGCAGGTAGACGTGGGTCACGCCGTTGTGCTCGCTGGCGACCTGGCTGGACACGACCATCTCGCCGACGTCGGAGCCATCGAGACCCAGCCTCTGCTGGTTCGCCGCCACGTATCGGTAGGCGACGTCGGCGGCCCCCAGGCCCGGGCTGGGAGCACCGGACGCGGCCGCAGCGACGCAGCACGAAGCCAGGAAAACAACCCCACTCGAAAACCTCGGTCGATACAAGTGCATCTCCTCTTTTCCGGTCTTCACCGGAGGCGTGCCGGCAGACCATCCGCCGGCCGCGGAGAAAACAGGGAGGGACGCTACGCCCTTTTTCGGTCCTTGCATAGCCTGTCCGGCGGCCTTCGTCCGCGGCGGGATTCGGCGGCCGAGAGCCGGGGCGAGAGAGCGGAGGCTCTACAGCCCCAGGGCCGTCAGCATCCCGAGGATCGCCGTCGCCGTCAGGAGCAGGACGGCGGCGACCGTCAGCCAGAACACCACCCGGCGTCTCGCGGGCGTCGCTCGAATCCGCTCCGTGGTGCCCTCCTGGAGATCTTCGAGCGCGTCGCGCATCTCCCTCACCGGCGCGTAGGAGGCGAGCTTGCCCGTACCGTAGATGAAGAGGAGCATCGCGGCCAGCGTTCCCCAGAAGACCAACGGCTGGTTGATCCGGTAGACGCCGTTCTGATTGTCGATGAACGTCGTGAGGGTGAAGACCAGGAGCAGGCAGGTGAGCGCTGCGGCCCACAGCCAGAGCTCGTACTTGCTGCGCACGAACGCCAGGCGCCGGCGGAGGGCGTCCATGAGGGGCTCGTCGACCCTCGCGATGCGCTGGAGCTCCCGGAAGACGTGGACTCCGAAGACGAGCAGAACGCCGGCCGCCAGGGTGGCGCCCAGCTCCGCGGCGAGCATCGGAGGGTTGCCACGGTACATGGCGACGTTGACGAGGCCGAGGACGATGGCGGCGAGCAGGGCCAGCAGATTCGTGGCGACGTAGAACCTCCAGCCCGAAACGCTCCCTTTCATGCCCCGACGGACGATTCGATCGAGCTCCGCATGACTCATGGGTGTACCCTCCCCGTGCTTCTTCCACAGTGATTGAAGGCTGTCGTTTTTCATTGTTGCGCCGCTCGCGGCTCCGGTTCGCCTTCGACCGAAGCGCGCAGCTTCTCCTTGAGGCGGACCAGCCGCACGCTGACGTTCGAGCGGCGTAGTCCGGTGATGGCGGCAATCTCCCGGTAGGAGTGACCTTCGAGCCACAGCGCGACGATCGCCCGATCGACGCCGGGCAGGGCCCGAATCGCCGTGTACAGCGCGCGGACCGCCTCGTCGTCCGGGTCGATTCCGGGCAGATTGTCGAGGACGCGATCGTCGGCGCTCAGCCGGCCTTCCGGCCGCCGTGAGCGGCGACGCCACCCCAGCAGAGCGGTGTTGAGGGCGACGCGGTACATCCAGGTGGAGAACTTCGCGTCGCCGCGATAGCCGGGGTAGGACCGCCACAGTTGGAGAAGCATCTCCTGCAGGAGATCTCGTCGGTCCTCGAAGCTGTCGGCGTAGGCCGCGGCGATGCGGCGCAGCATCCCCTGATGGGGCCGGACCTCATCGAGAAAGCTCTCCTGGCGTCTCGAGGGACTCATCTGCGCTCATAGGATAGGTTGCCGGCGGCGCCGAAACGCTACGCTGGTACATCCGTCAAGGGAGCTCCCGACCTGGCCGCCGCCCCAGCCGCGCCCTCAGCCGCGTCTCGCGGCGGCGGGGTGCCGAGCTCAGATTCCCAGGACGGCGCAGTCGTAGGCCGCTAGCTGCTCGTCCTGCGTGCACAGGGTCAGTCCGTCCATCGCCTGGGCCACGAGCAGGCGATCGAAGGGATCTCGGTGATGCCAGGGCAGAGCTCGGAGCCGCAGAGCATCTGCGAACTCGAGGGGACGAAGATCGAAGCCGGCTTCGCGAACGGCGGGCTCGAGCCAGGTCTCCGCGGGCCCGGGAAGCTCGATCTTGCCGAGGGACTGCTTGATGGCGATCTCCATCGCGCTGACCGCGCTCGCCATCACTTCGTTGCGCGGGTCGACCAGGGCCGCGGCGACCTCCGGCCGCAGTCGATCCGGATCCCCGAGGGCCCAGAGGAGGACGTGGGTGTCCAGCAGGAGTCTCAGACGTCACCACCTTCGAAGGCGGCGAGCAGCTCTGCGGGGAGTCGCTCGAAGTCCTTTCGGAGCCGGATCTGCCCCGCGTACAGTCCCAGGCGGCGCGGCTCCGCCGCCGGCGCCAGGGGCACCAGGCGGGCGACCGGCCGGCCGTATCGCGCGATCACGATCTCCTCACCGGCGGCTGCCCGGTCGAGCAGTCGCGACAGATGGGTCTTGGCGTCGTGCACGTTGACTTGAGATGGAGTCGACATTGAGCCAAGTCTAGTCCGACCCGCTTCAACCAGCAAGCCCGCCGCCACCCTCTTCCGCCGGCCGGGGCCCGGGCGGTTCCGTCTGGCGGTTCCGTCTGGCGGTTCCGTCTGGCGGCGCGGATGGGGCTTCCGAGGCGGCGCGCAGCCGGGCGAGATACTCCGGGTCGATCCTCGCCTTGACGGTGCGGCGATCGAAACCGAGCCGCCGTGCCGCGCCGACGAAGCTGCCGGCGTGGAAGTACACCAGGGTGGTGTAGCGCCGGAGAAGGGCTTCGGCATCGAGCTTCATGGCGGCGACCTCGGAGGCCAGATCCGCCCTCATCGTGGACGCGGCGGGCGCCGGGCTCGCCGCCGGCTCGTAGCTGCCGCGAATCAGCAGGTTGCGCACGCACTGCTCGAGCTCGCGGAAGTTCCCGGGCCAGGCGTAGTCGACGCCGAGCCGGGACTCGATCCAGTCCAGGATCTCGGCGGTCACGCTGGCCACGTCCCGGTCGCCGACGAGGCCGGTGACGATGAGCTGGACGAGGCTCGCGAGGTCTTCGGGCGCAGCGGCGAGCTGTCGGCGCAGCGAAGGTGTGGCGACCAGATCGGAGCAGATCCGGTAGTAGAAGTCGGGTCGCATTCGTCCCGCCCGCATCTCCTCCTCGGGGTCGCGATGGGTCGACGCGATCAGCTTGCCCTCGAAGCGGCGGTCGGTGGTGTCTCCGATCCGCTGGAACGCGCGGGTCTGCAGGACCCGCAGGAGCTTGACCTGAAGGTCCAGCGAGATCTCGCCGATCTCGTCGAGGAACACCGATCCCAGCGGCGAGCAGGTCTCCAGCCACCCCTTGCGGTCCTCGATGGCTCCGGTGAACGAGCCCTTGCGATGCCCGAAGAGCTCCGACTCCACGAGCGTCGGCGACAGCGCGGCGAGGTTGAGGGCGATGAAGGAGGAGCGGAAGTCCTCGACGAACGCCGCCCGGCGAGGGTCGAAGGGAATGAAGCGGGACATGCCGATGGCGCGCGCCACGAGCTCCTTGCCGGTCCCCGAAGGGCCGGTGATCAGGGTCGTGAAATCGCCGATGCGCGAATAGAGACCACGGCGGAAGCGCCGCATGTCGTGAGAGAAGATCGACTGCCAGACCTGGGCCCGGAGCTCCGCGACGGGGCGCGACGAGCCGTGGAGGCTGTGGAAGACGTGGTGGAAGGCGCGCCGGAGCTGGAAGAACCAGGCGAAGACGAGATCGGCCGGCGCCTGGCCCTCGAGCTGGAGCTCCGGGGGCAGGAGGAACGCGTGCCCGGCCTCGAAATCCGTCCACAGCGCGACCCTCCGCGGGCCTTCCGGGCGCAGCACCAGCGCGAGGAGATCCGCCTGCCAGCGGTTGTAGATCGTGTAGTAGACGACGTCGCGATAGAGCCGCAGCTCCTCTCGCGAAGGCGCGCCGTGCTCCAGCAGCTCGCTCCTCCACGCCGGCACCGCCGTCTCGAGGCGCTCCTGGATGCGGACGACGTTGGGGTTGGGCGCGGTCAGCTCGTCGGGGTGCCAGACCTCGCCGTGGTGCTCGAACGCCCGCCCCAGGGCGCGGCGCTCGAGAGCGACGCGCTCGCGAAGGAACGGGTTGCAGTAGGTCAGCTCGGCGGTCGCTTCGAGGAGGTCGCGGTGACCCGGCAACGACATTCGCCGAGTGTACATCGCGAGCACGTATGGTGTGCATGAGATGTACAGCAGGTTCCCATTCGGGCCGTCGAGCGAAGCCAGACCCGGCCGGATCCGCCGTCCCGGCGGCTGGCACGTCCGTTGCTCATGCCCATCGCTCCAGAGTCGTCGGAGCCGTCGCCGCGACCGGCTCCCGTCCCGACCCCGAGGAGGAACATGTGAGCGCACCCGAGAAGAGAGCAGTGACGTCTCCTGCCGCCGAACCCCGCTCGAGCCCCGGCGGCCGGGGCGGGGCGCGACGCAGCCTTGGCGCCGCGCTTGCCCTGGGGGCCCTCCTGCCGGCAGCCGCCACGGCTGACGTCGCGGCGCCCGCGGACGACCTCTTCGAGCGGTTCGAGGTCGTCATCGGCGCCGAGCGGTACCAGACCGTCTTGACCGGGTTCTTTCTGGGTGGCGCGGTCGCGGACGTCGCCGTGGTGAGCGTCGACGAGGATGAGGGGCGCCTGGTGCGCATCTACGCGTTCGGCGAGGGTGGGTGGGCCGAGAAGGTCGACGCCGCGCTGCGCCCCGGCGTCTCCTTCGTGGACGTGGCCGGCATCGGTGGACGCGAGCGGCTGATCACCCACGAGCCTGGCCGGCTGAGCTGGTTCGATCCGGACTCGGCGACGGAGCGCGTGCTGGTGGAAGTCGCCACGAGCTACAACCCGACGCCCGCCGGGCTGCGTTACGGGGACGGCGAGCCGGCGGGGCCGGTCGACGAGGGCGAGATCCCCCACCTCGACGTGGCCCGGGACGTGAACGGCGACGGCCGCGACGACCTGATCCTCCCGGACCTCGAGGGCTTCCGCGTGCTCGTCCAGAAGCGCGACGGCGGGTTCGCCGCTCCGGTGAGACTCGGCCCTCCGGAGCCGTTTCGCGACGCGATCGCCCGCGGAGCCAGGCGCAGCTACGGCGAGGTGGGGATCAGCGCCCTGACCGCCCCCTGGTACCTGGGCCGGATGCACGAGGTGGACTACGACCGAGATGGCCGTGGCGACCTGGTGTTCTGGCACGAGGATCAATTCGACGTTCACTACCAGGACGCGGACGGGCTGTTTGATCCGGTGGCCGAGACCTTCACGACCGGCGTGGCGTTCGACTCCGACGGGGCCTACTCGCTCCTGTTCGGTCTCGGCGACGCCGGCACGATGCGGCTCATTCTCGGACTCCGAGCGAGCTCCAGGCGGACGGTGCTGCACTCCTTCCGCGACCTGAACGGCGACCGCGTAGCCGACCTGGTGACGCTCTCGCTCGAGGGCCGGAGCCTGCTGCGACAGCGCAGCCTGTACGAGGTGCACTTCGGCGCACCGGCGCCCGGCGGGACCTCGTTCGCGCGGGAGGCCGGCACGGCGATCCGGCCGCCGGGCGGGCAGCCATGGGGATACTCGGCCGCGTGGTTCGAGGACTTCGATGGCGACGGCCAGGTCGACTTCGCGTTCGGCAGGGTCAGGACGGGAATCGGCGGGATGATCCGCGCGCTGCTCGGCGGCTCCCTCGGGATGGATCTCGAGCTGTACCGCGGCGCAGACGGCCTCTACCCCGACCGGGCCACCGTCCGCCGCCGGATCACGACCGATTTCGACCCGCGCGGCGGCCGGGACGCCGGGTTCTTCCCGGCGGTGCTGGTGGGCGACGTGAGCGGCGACGGACGGTCGGACCTGCTGGTGGGGAAGAGCCGCGAGGAGCTGCACGTCTATCTCGGCGTGCCCGGGCCGGAGCTGCTGGCCTCCGCGCCGCGAGCGTTGGCGGTCACCGTGCCGGGCGACGAGCGAAACAGCTGGCTGGTGGACCTCGACCGGGACGGCAAGCAAGACCTCCTCATGCATCACCCGTCCGCGACCGAGCCCCACCGCCTGACGGTCCTGATGGCCCGCTAGGGGCGCTCCCGTCGACGGACGACCGGCCGTCGGCGACGGTCGCCCTCCGGGGATCGAGGCCGAGGTCCACGGGCGGTACGCGAGCCGCGCGACGACCTCGCCGAGGCTCGGCCGGCGCGGCGTCGGGACGAGCGGTTGCGAACGAGGAAGGCACGATACTCTCCTTGCGACCATGGACCAGAGCGGACCGCCGTGACGATCGCCGGCCCCGGGCGCCCCGGTCCGGCGACCAGTGGCCTCGGGGGGAGGTTGCCGCCGAACGGCTTGTTTCTACTGGGCGCCGGCGCGGTGTTGATCGTGGCCCTGCTGCTCTTGAGCGTAGGCATCGGCGACGACTATCGCCTGCAGCACGAAGACAACAACGCCCTCTGGACGCTCTTCGCGCACAGTCATCTCCGGCTGGGGCTGGGCGCCACGCGCGGACAGGACGCCTTCGTGCTGCGGTCGACGGGAGCAGTGACGTTCTACGCGCATCACCCGCCCGGTCCCGGGCTGGCGACGGCGGCCGCGCTGTCTCTCGCCGGCAGCGACGAGCCTCGGGTCGTCAGGTCGACGGCCATCTTCTTTCAGCTGGTGTCGATCGGGCTGTTCCTGAGACTGGTTCGGCGGGTGTCCGGCGACCGGGTGAGCCTCGCGGCCGGGCTGCTCGTCGCGGTCCTGCCGATGGGTGCGTTCTACGGCCGGATGGTGAACCACGAAACGCTCGCGCTGCCCGCGTGGATTCTGCTCGTCGATCAAACGCTGCGATACCTCGACACGGCACGGGGCAGGAATCTCGCCGGCCTCGTCGTCTCGATCGTCTGGGGCGCCCTGGTGGGCTGGGTGAGCTTCTTCGGTGCCTTCGCGGTCTTTCTCTGGCTGGTCCTGCGCGGCCGGTCGGTCGCGCCCGACCGGTGGCGTGCCGCGGCGCTGTGGATCGGGGCCAGCGCGTCGCTCGCGTTCGTTCTCGTCCTCTGCCATCTGCTGTGGGCGAGCGGTGGGGGCTGGGGTGAGCTCCAGAGGATCTTCCTCGAGAGGATCGGCGTCGGGAAGGATTACGGAGCCGTCGCATGGCTCGGCAAGATGTTGTCGTTTGCCCGCCGTCTCTTCACCGCCACCGGCACGGTCGCCCTCGGCTGGGTGATCTGGCGGCTAGGGCGCTCGATGGCACGGGGACGGCGGGAGAGGTCTGCTCAGCCCGCGGACGTCGTCTTGATCTCGGCCCTGACGGGCCTCTCGTACATGCTGGTCTTCAACTGGGGGGCCTGGCAGCATCACTACTGGCAATTCCCTCTGCTGCCGGGGGTCGCGCTGGCCCTTGCCCTGCTGCTCCGGCGGCTGCTCGCCTGGGCAGGCGAGGACCCTTCCGGGCGGATCCGCCGGCGGGCGGTCGTGGTTCTGGTTCTTCTCGAGATCTGTCTCACCTCCGGCATCTCTCTCTACGCACGCCACACGAAGGCATCCCGGTACTGCCTCGAAACGGTGTCTCGCCTGCGGGCGGAGTACTTCTAGCCGCCGGCCGGGGGGCGGCGGGAGGACGTCTCCGGGATCGGCGGGACCGGCGCCCGGCTCGCGGCTCGGCGAGCCACCGCCCTGGCCGAGGCTATTGGGCCACCATCGCGACGGTCAGGACCCGGACGCCGAGCTCGCGGACGTCGGCGCTCTTCTCGACCGCGGCGGGCACGAACGTGGGAGACACCCTGATCCTCAGCACGGCGTGCTCCGCGGCGCCCAGAGACGCCGAGCGGATCGGGATCCTCTGGGTGGTATCTCCGTCGGGAGGCGTCAGAAGCCGATGCACGGTCTCCTTTGCGGCGACGACCGCGATCTCCCGTGGGACGTGGGACGGATGCTCGCAGCCGGCGACCTTGAGATAGAAGAGCACGTTGCGCCGTGGGTTGGAGAAGGAAACGACCGCCTCTGCGCCCGTCCATCGCCAGCGGCGCGACGGATCGTGCGGCTCGCACTCCATCGGAAACCAGCCGTCGCCCAGGGTGAGCGCGACGCGATCGGGATCCGGCAGCTCCGCATCGTCCCCGCTCTTCTCGAACACGATCGTCGTCATCTGCCGGAACTCTCCCGGCAGGAATCGAGTGATCCGATCGTAGAACCTCTGGCGTCTGCGGGTTCGATCCAGGAGCGCATTGCTGAAATCCACGCGGAGCATCCGCAGGGACGCGCTGCTGCCGGCCTCCGCCAGCTCCGCCAACGTGTACTCCCGGTAGTGCCCGAGCCCCAGCCGGTGGCGGCGATCCTCGAGCATCTCGAACGGGTTGCGACCGCACAGCAGGGCGACGCGATTCCCGAGAAAGGTCGCGTTCGGGGTCGACACGACGATGAGCCCGTTCTGCGCGGCGAGGTTGCGGAGCACCCCGAGCACTCTCCGAGGCGCGGTGTAGAGGTGCTCGATCACCTCCAGCATGAGGATCAGGTCGTACCCCTCGTCGCAGGGCCACGAGTCCCTGAAGTAGGCGTCGTTGAGGTCGTAGTCGATGTGCCGCGCGCCGGCGCTCGGCTTGTACCTCGCGTCCTCGAATCCCATGGTGACGAGATCTGCGTCGGGGAAGAGGCGGGCCAGGAGGAGAGTCTGGTACGACGGGCCTACGTCCAGGATCCGGCGGGGCTTCGGGCGCCGGCTCGAAGGGTGGGAGTACAGGCCGTCCAGGGTCTCGAGCAGGCGGGCGTAACGTCCCTCGTGCTCTCGCCAGTACTGCCGCGCCTCCGCCGGCAGCGTAGCCGAGTGCTCCCTCAGCTCTCGGAGAATGCTCTCTTGGCGCTGGTCCATGACGGGGCTCCCGGTCCAGGTCGAGCCGGCGGATCGAGACGCCGCGGTCGGTCGGCCCGTCGGGTGAGCGACGCCCGGGCGAGCACGGGCGGCCCCGATCTTGCGGGCTGCGGCGAGGGCCGGCGCAGGAGGAGGAAGAAGCGCGAGCCCATGCTAACAGCCCCATCCTCGCCCGCTCGGACCGCCGCGCGAGGACGCGTATACTCTCTCCGAGGCGAGAATCGGGTTGCCGGGGGTCGCTGGCGGTGACGCGGGCAGGCTGCGCCGTGATCCGGCGGCTCGCCAGCGCGATCGAGGAGGAGCGGCGTGAGACGGACGATTCGTCAGATCGAGTACTTCTACACGATGGTGCGGGATCAGCCGGGAGAGGCGTACGGGATGCTCTCCCGCCTGGGAGCGGCGGGCGTCAACCTGCTGGCCTTCAACGCGGTCCCCGCGGGGGTCGAGCAGACCCAGCTCGTCCTGTTCCCGGAGAGCGCCGATCTCCTGGCTCAGGTGACGGCGGAGAAGGGCCTGGTGCTCAACGGGCCCCATCACGCTCTCCTCATCCAGGGCGACGACGAGCTCGGCGCCCTGGCCGAGATCCACCGGCTGCTCTTCGAGGCCGGCGTCAACGTCTCGGCGTCGGGCGGCGTGGCGGACGGTCGCGGAGGCTACGGCTACGTGATCTACCTGCGGGAGCAGGACGTGGCGACCGCCGCCGAGGCGCTCGGAATCTGAGCCCGAGCTCCTACCAGACGGTCTCGATTCCGGGATAGGCCCGCAGCCCGCGATCCCGGGTGACCAGCCGGGCTCCGAGGGAGAGCGCGGTGGCGACGAGGATGCGATCCGCGGGATCGGGGTGGAGGACCGGCGACGACGAGAACCGCGTCGGGAGACGCTTTCCGTCACCCTCCCGGAGGGCGGTTCCTCAGCTCGAGCAGCCGTCCTTGTAGCCCGTCGTGAGCGGGCACTCGTCCTGCACGTCGGCGAAGCCGTCGAGGTCGGAGTCGAGCAGGTACTCCAGGTCGAGCCCGTAGGCCTCGCCGACGTTGACCAGGGCGTCGGAGCGCACGAGGACCCCCTGCGGATTGGCCACCAGGCCTTCGATCTCGCCGGGCACCTTGAAGAGCCACTCCGGGTTGAAGCGCTCGACGCCCGTGTCCTCGCCGGCGACCACGAAGTGGTCCGAGATCGCGCCGTCGCCGTCGACGTCGGTCGGCACCTGGTCTGTCGGATAGAGCAGATGCGACATCAGGTAGGCGATCAGGGCCGCGCGCCGGCCCTCCGGAGCTGCTACGTAGGCGTCGCGGGCCGCTTGCGCCTCGCCGCCATGGCGCCGGATGACGTCGTCGAGGGTCATCGACTTGCCGTCGTGGCCCCAGGGGAAGCCGGTGGCGCCGTTGCCCCATAGGAGGCCGGTGCGGAAGGCCGTGACCAGGCCGCCGTCGTACTGCTGATCCGTGAAGCCCGGCCCCATCTCGTGGTGCCGGAAGTCGGTGCCGATGCCCCGGACGAGGAACGAGGACCGGTTCGGGAAGTGCCGGCCGTCGCCGTCGACCGTGTAGAGAGGCGTCAGGGAGCCTTCGAGACGCGCCGTCGCGTCGTTGTACCGCACGTCGAGGTCGAAGAAGCGCAGGTCGCCGTTGTAGCGCTTGTGGATGTCGGGGTTGCCCGGGTCGGCCGCTTCGATCAGCCAGGTGTGGACGTGGCATTCGGCGCAGCCGAGAGCGTTGAAGACGCGGGCGCCTTCGGCGGTGGCCGCGGTCTGCTCTCCCATGGCCGGGCGCGGGCTGTTGATCATGTACCACTCCATCAGGTCGAGGTCGCCCTCGCTGATCTCGTGGATCGAGCCGTCGCCGTCGGGATCGTCGAGCGAGAGCCCGACGGAGTTGAGCTCGGTGCCCGGGTCCGGCGGAACGTGGCCGATCCAGGATTGCTGACAGCCGGCGTTGGACACCTGGCTCCAGCCGTCGTTGTCGGGATCGTAAGCCGTCGTCGGATCGTGGGCCTCGAGCCCGCCGTGGGCCACGAGGGGATCCCAGGCGAACACCCGGTTCGTGGTGTTGAGATTGAACCGCTGCTCGCCCCAGCCGAAGACCTCGAGGATGAAGTTGTAGCCTCCGACGCCGGGGTCGTCGAGGCTCGTCGCCCCGGGCAGCACGCTGCCGCCGGCATCCACGTACCAGACCCGGAAGATGTTGTTGAGATCGGGCTGGCCGTCGCCGTCGGCGTCGCCCGAGGAGCCGAAGTCGATCGCCTTGGCGGCCGGTCTCGGCGCCGGCGAGACGTAGACGTGCTCGGAGCTGAGCTCGGAGAGGTCGACGAAGTTGTTCCGATTGGTGTCGATCTGCTGCATCATCTTCTGGCGGATCTGCCAGGCCAGCATCTCCTGGATGCCGGAGCCGAAGAAGTGCGTCGCGTTGCGGCCCAGACCGGACTTCTTGGCGAAATTGGTCCCGGCGCCCGCGTCGCGATACGGCAGCGCGTGGCAGCCGCCGCACGAGACCTGGTCGTTACCGATGATCGCGGGCGTCTCGCCGTCGCTGAGCAGGCCCTTGAAGTTGGAGATGCCGGCGGCGAAGACGCCGTCCCGCGGCCGGAACTCGCGCTGCGTCAGGTCCTTGCCCATCTTGAAGGCGAGGAACGGATCGTAGACCTGGAAGTACATCGAGCCGCCCGGCGGCAGCGGCTGGGTGGTGTGGACGATGCGCGTGCGCGGCGTCTTGATCGACAGTCCGGTGAGGTCCTTGAACCCGAGGGACGTGTCGACGGACGTTCCGGGGCGCTCGCCGAGCTGGGCAAGACCGGGCGCCGCGAGCAGCGTCGCACCCGCTAGGAAAGCTGCGAAGACCATGAGCACGGAAGACTTCATCTCTCCTCCTCGGCGCCGCCGGCGCGCTCTCCCAGAGGCCCCGTCCGCGGACGGGAACGGGAGCAGTCTCTCAACCCTTGATCTTGAGCCTCTTGCCCGCGCTTGGCAAGAGGCGTCACCCCGTCAGGGCCGATCCAGATCGGGAGAGGAGAGGGCGGGCGGACCGCTCGCCGCGGGCCGCCGCGCGCGCTATGGTGGTGGTGCGATGACCGAGCGGCCGACCGTGTCGCCGGGGGAGAGCGGGGATCCCGGAAAGCGCCTCGTGGGCGGCGAGGAGCTCCTCGCGATCGTTGGCGAGGTCGTCGCGGAGCTTCATCCCGGCGCCGCCGGCCAGCGGCCGACGCTCGACAGCTCGCTCGATCGCGATCTGGCGCTCGACAGCCTGGGGCGGATCGAGCTCGTCGGCCGGCTCGAAAAGGCGTTCGACGTCGGGCTGCCGGAGGGGGTGGTGGCGGCCGCGGAGACGCCGCGCGATCTGCTGCGGGCGGTGCTCGGGGCCGCGGGTCCCGCGGCCCCGGCGGCCCCCTCGAGGGCCGCCGAGGAGGAGGCCCCCGGCGCCGCCGAGCCCGCTCCCGAGCGCTCGCGCACCCTCCTCGAGGTGCTGGAGTGGCACGTCGCCCACCACGCCGGGCGGCGTCACATCACGCTCCTGGGGAGCGACGGCGGCAGCCAGGAGGTCACCTACGGGGCCCTGCGGTCCAGCGCCCTCGAGGTCGCCGCCGGCCTGCAGGAGCTCGGTCTCGAGCCGGCGCAGACGGTCGGCCTCATGCTGCCGACCGGCCGCGACTACTTCACGGCGTTCTGCGGCGTCCTGCTGGCGGGCGGAGTGCCGGTGCCCCTCTACCCGCCGGCGCGGTCGAGCCAGATCGAGGACCACCTGCGGCGCCAGGCGGGGATCCTGTCGACGGCGCTCGCCCGCTTCCTGATCGCGGTCCCCGAGGTGCAGCCGCTGGCCCGCCTGCTGAAGGCCCACGTGCCGACCCTCCGCCGGACGGTGACCGTGACCGAGCTCGCGGTGGCCGGCGCCCGCCCCGCCGTGCCCGCGGTGGGCGAGCACGACGTCGCCTTCCTGCAGTTCACCTCCGGCAGCACGGCGGCTCCGAAGGGGGTCGTGCTGACCCACGCCAACCTGCTGGCCAACCTGCGCGCGATCGGCCGGGCGGCACAGCTCTCGTCGGCGGACGTCGTGGCGAGCTGGCTGCCGCTCTACCACGACATGGGGCTCATCGGCGCCTGGATGGGGAGCCTCTACTACGCCATGCCCCTGGCCCTGATGTCGCCGCTCGCCTTCCTGACCCGCCCGGCGCGCTGGCTGTGGGCGGTCGATCGCCACCGCGCGACGCTGTCGGCGGCCCCCAACTTCGCCTACGAGCTGTGCCTCGAGAAGGTCGAGGACGCGGAGATCGAGGGCCTCGACCTGTCCTCCTGGCGCGGCTCGCTCAACGGCGCCGAGCCGGTGAGCGCGGCGACCGTCCGCCGCTTCACGGAGCGCTTCGCCCGCTACGGCTACCGCCCCGGCTCGATGATGCCGGTCTACGGCCTGGCCGAGTGCTCGCTGGCGCTGGCCTTCCCGCCGGTCGGCCGCGGCCCCGTCGTCGACGCCGTGCGGCGTGACGCGCTCGCCCGCGCCGGGCGCGCCGAGCCCGCCGCGGCGGGCGATCCCGACGCCCTGCGCTTCGTCGGCGCCGGCTTCGCCCTGCCCGGTCACGAGATCCGCATCGTCGACGCCACCGGTGCCGAGGCCGGCGAGCGCCAGCAGGGGCGCATCGAGTTCCGCGGCCCGTCGGCGACGAGCGGCTACTACCGCGACGCCGCGGCCACGGCCAGGCTCTTTCACGGCGAGTGGCTCGACTCGGGGGACCTCGGCTACCTGGCGGGCGGCGAGCTGTTCGTCACCGGCCGCGCCAAGGACCTGATCATCCGCGCCGGCCGCAACATCTACCCCGAGGAGCTCGAAGAGGCGGTGGGCGACCTCGCGGGGGTCCGCAAGGGCTGCGTGGCGGTGTTCGGCAGCGCCGACGAGGCCACCGGCACCGAGCGGCTGATCGTCCTGGCGGAGACCCGCGAGACCGGCGAGGAGGCCCGCTCGCGGCTGCGCCAGCGGATCCAGGAGCGGGCCGTCGATCTCGTCGGCACGCCGGCCGACGACGTGGTGCTGGTGCCGCCGCACACCGTGCCGAAGACCTCGAGCGGCAAGATCCGGCGGGCCGCGGGCCGCGACCTCTACGAGGGGGGGCGCCTGCGCCGCCACGGCCCGGTCTGGCTGCAGGTGGCGCGGCTGGCCTGGGCCGGCGCCCGCCCGCAGTGGGTGCGGGCCAAGGGGGCGGCCCGCGAGCTGGCGTACGCGGGGCGGTTCTGGGTCGTCGTCGGGCTGGCGGCGGTGCCCGTCGTCGCCGGCGTGGCTCTCCTGCCCAGGCTGGCGCGGCGTCGCCGGGCGGCGCGCAGCGCCGCCCGCGGCGTCGCGCGCCTGGCCTCGGTGCCCATCCGGGTCACCGGCGAGAAGCACCTGGCCGCCGGCGGACCGTTCGTCGTCGCCGCCAACCACGCGAGCTACCTCGACGGGTTCGCGCTCACCGCCACGCTGCCGCCCGAGGCCGCCTTCATGGCGAAGAGCGAGCTGCGGGGCAGCTTCGTCGCGCGGCTCCTCCTCGCGCGGCTCGGCACCGTCTTCGTGGAGCGCTTCGATCCCGGCAAGAGCCTCGCGGACATCCGGCGCGCCCAGGAGACCCTGGCCGCCGGGCAGTCCGTCCTGCTGTTTCCCGAAGGGACGTTCGACCGGGCGCCGGGGCTGCGCCCCTTCCGCCTCGGCGGCTTCCTGCTGGCGGCCCGCACCGGCACGCCCGTGGCGCCGATCGCCATTCGCGGCACCCGCTCGCTGCTGCGCGGGAACAAGTGGTTCCCGCGCCGCGGCGCGGTGAACGTCGTCATCCGGCCGCCGATCGCCCCCGACGGCGCCGACCTGGCGGCCGCGGCCCGGCTGCGCGACGCCGTGCGCGCCGAGATCCTGCGCCACTGCGGCGAGCCCGACCTGGCCTGAAGGTCCGCGCGGGGGGAGGTCCGGGACGCCGGGCCACCCGGTCGGGCGGTGCGCCCGCGCGGCGAGCGGATTAGGGTGAGGCCGAAACGGAGGTGCCCATGGCGGTAGCCAAGCTCAAGGAGCTCCTGGAGCGTGAGAAGGTCAAGTACGTGTCGATCTCGCACTCGACGGCGTATACGGCGCAGGAGATCGCGGCCTCGGCCCACATCACGGGCAAGGAGATCGCCAAGACGGTGATGGTCAAGCTCGACGGCCGGATGGCCATGGCGGTCCTGCCGGCCACCCTCATGGTCGAGTTCGACCGCCTGCGCGAGGCAACGGGCGCGGCCAAGGCCGCGCTCGCCGGGGAGGAGGACTTCGAGCGGCTCTTCCCCGAGTGCCAGACGGGGGCCATGCCGCCGTTCGGCAACCTCTACGGGATGGAGGTGTTCGTCGACCGCACCCTGGCGGAAGACGAGGAGATCGCCTTCAACGCCGGCACCCACGCGGAGCTCATCCGCATGGCCTACCGCGACTTCGAGCGCCTGGCGCAGCCCAAGGTGATCGCCTTCGCGGAGCCGCCGCAGACCGCCTGAGCCGCCGGCCGCCGGGGCCGGCGCGGCGTCAGCGGATCGCCAGCGGCACGATTCCGGACTCCGGAGCGAGGTGTCGCCGGCAACGGGAGCCGGCCTGCTAGACTGCGCGCACAAGAAGACCACGACGCGTCGCCGTCCCTGCACTCCGATGGCGTGGACGGGGCGCCGGTCGTCCGGTCGATCCAAGAGGGGGGGAAGCCATGAGGTCGAGTAGGTTGCGGTGCTTCAGTCTGCTGGTCGCGGCGGTTCTGTTCGTCGGCGCGGGTCCGAAGCAGGGTCTCAACAATCAGGCTCGCGAGGAGCTCGCCGACGCCGGAGTCGACAAGTACCTCGGCCAGTTCACTCCGGCTCTGTCGGAGGACGTCGGTGACGGCTGGGTCCGGCACACCTACGACCCCGACGGCGGCAACGGCCCGCTGTGCATCGCCGGCACCCCGTTCAGGGTGTTCACCAAGAGCCAGAATCCCGCCAAGCTGATGATCCTCCTCCAGGGCGGCGGCGCCTGCTGGCAGGGCTTCTATTTCTGCAACGTCTTCGCCGACGTCCTGCCGCCGCCGCTGGCGGGGCCGCACTCCGGAATCTGGGTGGACTCCTTCGACACCGGGACCGAGGTCCTTCCCAATCCGGTAGGGGACTATTCCATCGTGTACGTGCCCTACTGCGACGGCTCGGTCTTCACGGGCGACAACGTCGTCTTCGATCCGGACTTCCCGGGCGGTTTCCGCTTCCACCGCGGTCTGCGCAACCTCTCGGCCGCCATGGATCTGGCGCAAGCCAAGTTCTCGCATCCGAGCCGGATCCTGCTCGCCGGCTCCAGCGCCGGCGGCGTCGGCGCCGCCGCGTTCGCGCCGTTCCTGGCCCGGTTCCTGTACGGCAACAACACCAAGCTGAGGGTCTTCAACGACGCCGGCCCGGTGGCGATCAACCTCGACGAGGTCGGCGCCATCCAGGCGCGCGCCGACGACTGGCAGTTCGGGCAGTTCTTTCCGGCCAGCTGCACGGATTGCAGCGACCTGGGCCAGTCCACGGAGATCATCCACTGGCGCCTCGCCAACGACTCGACGATCCTCGAGTCCTTCTACAGCACCGACGCCGACGAGACGAACCGTTTCTTTCTCAACGTCGCGACCCAGGCCGAGTACCGGGACCTCCTCCTGACGGAACACGGAGCGCTCAACGACCTCTACCCGGACCGCTACAAGACGTTCATCCGGAGCGGCGACGACGAGCACACGGCGCTCCAGCGGCCGACCTTCTATCTCGGCGACGCCGACGGCGTGCCGCTCGACGTGTGGACGGGAGACTTCCTGGTGCCGCGGCCGTTCTGGGTGGACATCGTGGAGGACTTCGTCCCGTTCCCGTAGCGCGCCAAGGCGGGCGCGGAGTCAGCCGGGGAACGGATTCTCGATCGTGACGGCGCCGTAGCGCCGGCCGTGACTCAGGTCTGCCGTGGTGAGCACGGTCGCGCCCAGCGATTCGGCCGCCGCCACGACGGCGCCGTCCCAGTAGGAGATCTCGAAACGCAGCGCGCGCTCGACGGCGCTGCTAGCGCTCGAGGCCGACCGGCACGACCGTGTCGCCGCAGCGCGCGCAGGTGGGCTTCCTGGCTCCGACCCGGCCGATCCAGTCGCACGACACGCAGTGGCCTTCGAAGTAGCCGCGTCCGAGCTCGTCGAGGAGCGGCTTGTGGCGGATGTAGTGCAGGACGAGGGCGCGGTACTGGTTCAGCGCCTCGGGAGGCGTGCGCTGGCGATCGATGTTGATCACGAGCGCCGGCGGCTGCTCGTCGCCGATCCGGACGATCGCTCCCGAGAGGACGAACGGGTCGCAGACGTCCGGGTAGCCCTGGAAGCGCACGGTGACGGTCTGCCCCGGCCGCCCGCCGTCGATCGCCTCGATGCACAGCCCCTGCTGGCTGATGTCGCGGAGGCGCCGCTCCATTGGCTCGCCGCCCTCGATCTCGAGCTGCACGGGAATGGGCAGCTTGACCCGCTTGCTCGCACGGCGCTCGGGGGCGCTCGCCGGCGGGCTCTCTCCCAGCGCGCCTTTCAGGCGCCCGAGGAGTCCTCGTCCCTGCCTGCTCCGGTCGGACAATCCGCACCTCGAATCGAAAGGACCTCGATGCACTGCTGCTGGCCGTCGTCGCCGGAGCATAACCGATCGCGCTCGCGGCTTGACGCGGCACCGGTCGCGGAGGGACTCTGTAGATCCTGCCGGGGGTCCTGGCGAAGGTCCTGCCGGCGGAAAAGGGGGCGAATCGTGCACTACGAGTTGGGGATGGTGCTCTCCGGCGGCGGAGCCCGCGGGCTCGCCCACGTCGGGGTTCTCCAGGCGCTGGGCGAGGAGGGCATCGAGCCGCAGGTCCTCGCCGGGTCGAGCGCCGGCGCCATCGTCGCCGCGCTCTACGCCGCCGGCTACTCCCCCGCGGAGATGCTCGGGTTCTTCGTCCACAAGAGTCCGTTCCGGCTCTCGAAGCTGGCGCTCGCCAAGCCGGGGATCTTCGACACGGAAAAAGCCGCCGCCGACTTCCGCGAGTACTTCCCCGAGGACTCCTTCGAGTCGCTCGCCAAGCCCGTCTTCCTGACCGCCACCGATCTCGTCGAGGCGCGACCGGAGATCTTCACCTCGGGCCCTCTGATCCCCGCGATCCTGGCGTCGGCCTCGACGCCCCTGGTGTTCGCGCCCACCGAGATCGACGGGCATTGGTACTCGGACGGCGGGATCATCAACAACTTTCCCGTCGAGCCGCTCCTGGGGCACTGCCAGACCATCCTCGGCGTCTACGTGAGTCCCCTGCGCCCCGTGAGCCAGAGCGATCTGAGCTCCTCGCTGGCCGTCTCGCAGCGCGCCTTCGAGATCGGCATGTACCACGCCTCCAAGCGCAAGTTCCACTACTGCGACCTGCTGCTGTGCCCGGCCGAGCTCAGCCGCTACGGCACCTTCGACACGAAGCATTTCGCGGCCATCCAGAAGGTCGGCTACGACGCCGCCCGCGAGCGGATGGACGACATCCGCCAGGTGGTGCGCGGCCCGTCCTGAGCCCGCGGCCGGGGGCGCTGGGGAACGCCGCGTTGACGCCGGCGTCGAGGTCGGGGACAATGTCGCAAACCACAACTTGCGGAGGTCCCGATGAGAAAGACCCCGACCAGCCTGATCCTGTTCGGCTTCGTCCCGCTCATGGTCGTCCTGAGCCCGCCGGCCGGCGCGCAGGAGGCCGAGGAAGCTGCGGCGGAGGCCGCCGCCGAAGAGCGCGAGCCCTTCTCCGAGGAGGTGACGGTCACCGCCCGCAAGCGCGAGGAGTCGCTGCAGGAGGTGCCGTTCTCCGTCGTCGCGCCCACCGAAGAGGTGCTGCGCGACCGCGGCGCCGAGACGCTGGAGGACATCTCGGCCAACGTCGGCGGCTTCAGCGTGCAGAACCTCGGTCCGGGCCAGAGCCAGGTCGCCATCCGCGGCGTCTCGGCCGGCCAGATCGTGCGCGACCAGCCGGGGGTCAAGGAGCAGGTGGGCGTCTATCTCGACGAGTCGGTCATCTCGCTGTCGCTCTTCACCCCGGACCTCGACCTCTTCGACATGTCCCGGGTCGAGGTGCTGCGCGGCCCCCAGGGGACGCTCTTCGGCTCGGGCTCGCTGTCGGGCACCGTGCGCTACATCTCCAACCAGCCCGAGCTCGGGCTCGCGGAGTCGTTCGGCGAGCTCACCGTGAGCGCCGTCGACGAGGGCGGCATGGGCGGCAGCGCCAAGGTGGCGGTCAACACGCCGCTCGGCGAGCGCGCGGCGATGCGCATCGCGGCCTATCACTCCGAGATGGGCGGCTTCATGGACGCCGTGCAGCCCGACCTGAGCGTCCGCGAGGACGTCAACAGCGGCGACCGCAGCGGGGTGCGCTGGGCCTTCCGGTTCGAGCCCAACGAGCGGCTGACGGTGACCCCGCGGCTGCTCTACCAGGAGGTGAACGCGGACGGCTGGAACCGCATCGACGCCTACAACATCCTGGCCAACCCGTTCACGACCACCCGGCCGCCGGTCGACCTCGGCGAGCGCCAGCTGTTTACCCAGATTGGCGAGCCGTTCACCGACGAGTTCCTGCTCTTCGACTTCAACGTCGAATACGACTTCGGGGACGTCACCCTGACCTCGGTGAGCTCCTACACGGACCGCGACGTGCTCGTCGTGCGCGACGCCACGGCTTTGACGGCCAGCATCACGGGCGGCTCGATCGGCCTGCCGGAGGACATCTACACGATCGACGGGCCGCTCGACGACGCGACGACGGCCCAGGTGCTGACCCAGGAGCTGCGCCTCTCGGGCGCCGGCAGCGACACGCAGTGGGTGGCGGGCGTCTTCTACAGCACGATCGACCGCGACTACGGCCAGAGCCTGTTCGTCGACGGCTTCGAGGCGGGCACCGGCATCCCCACGGCGGGCAACTTCGGCGCCGGCACCGACATCCTGTTCTTCTCCGACTTGAGCTACACCTTCGATCAGCTGGCCGTGTTCGGAGAGCTGACCTATTCCGTCAACGATCGGTTGGACCTGACCGGGGGATTGCGCTGGTACGACTTCACCGAGGACCGCACGCAGACCTTCGACGGCATCTTCGCCGATCCGGGGACGACCGTGGGCGACACCGCGGCCGACGGCATCGCGCCGCGCCTCATCGCCAGCTACAAGGCGACCGAGAACACCCGGCTCAACGCCCAGGTCGCCAAGGGCTTCCGGCTCGGCGGCATCAACGATCCGCTGAACGTGCCGCTGTGCACCGACGAGGACCTTGCCACCTTCAGCGGCCGGCCAGCCTGGCAGGACGAGGAGCTGTGGAACTACGAAGTGGGCGCCAAGTCGACGATCCTCGGCGGTCGCGGCACGTTCAACGTGGCCGCCTACCGGGCCGACATCACCGATCTCCAGGCGACCGTGACGGCCGGCTCGTGCTCGTCTCGCCTCATCATCAACGTGCCCGACGCCCAGAGCACGGGCCTCGAGCTCGAGCTCGCGGCTCAGCCCACGCCGCTCTTCGATTTTGCGATCTCGGCGAGTCTCAACGATGCCAAGCTGCAGTCGACCTTCACGGCGCCCGACGCAGAGGGCAACGAGAACATCGTCGCGGGGATCGAGGACGGCAAGCGCCTGCCCACGGTGCCCGAGCTCCAGATGGCGGCCGCGGCCACCCGGCGCTGGGAGATGAGCAACGGTTGGGCCGGCTACGCTTCGGGCACGTACCAGCACGTCGGCTCGCGGTTCACCCAGATCGGCGACCAGGCGGCGGGCTTCGGCACGGTCGACCTCCTGTCGTTCGAGCCCAACACGATCGGCGGTCCGCTGACGGCGGACACGTTCACGTTCAACCCCGAGCTGCCGGCCTACGATCTGGCCAACCTGCGGATCGGGATGCTCAACGAGAAGTGGGACGTGGCCTTCTTCGTCAACAACGTGACCGACGAGCGGGCGCTGCTCGCCCTCGACCAGGAGCGCGGCACCCGCGCCCGGGTGGGCTTCCTGACCAACCAGCCCCGGACGTTCGGCGTGACGACCCGCGTGAAGTTCTGAAGCCGGCCCGCCGTCATCGGGGATCTCGCGCCGAGCCCTCCGGCGGCGGCGCGAGAAAAGACCGGGACCCACCCACCCGCCGCGCCGGAGCGCGGGGGTGGGTGGGCCGGCGAGTGCAGGGAGGAGCCGCGCCGGTCAGTCCCCGACCTCGAAGCAGCTCTCGGTCGCCGTCTGGTTGCCACTCTCCTCGCGGGTGAGGACCTCGACCTTCCACTCCTCGCCCTCTTTGGCCAGGCCGGCAGGCAGCTCGACCTCGGTGACGTCGGGCGGCAGCAGGATGGTGAACTTCACGAGCGTCGGCTCTTCCCGCTCGGCGATCACTTCGTAACGCACGACCTCGATCGGCTCGTCCGTGCGGCCGATCTCCGGGTGCGAGAGGGTGACGGGATCCCAGTCGATCACGAAGGGCTCGCTGACGGCGGGCACGGGGTCCTCGTCGCAGTCCTCCGGCAGCTCCTCGCCGTTGACCGTGAAGTTCTCGACCGGCGCCGGCATCAGGTGGGTGACGACCGTCTCGCTCTCGAGCTCGTCGCCCTCGAGCGTCAGGCCCTCGACCTCGTAGACGCCCTCGGGGAAACGGCCGAAGAACTCCTCGGGCGGCAGCTCGTCGAAGGGTGGCTCGGCGCTCTCGAAGAAGAGCTCGGTCAGACCTTGCCGGCGCAGGTTGGACTTGACCCGGATGTTGAGATTCTGTCGCTCGTCCGGGCCCTCGATCGACAGGAACTTCCAGGGCTCGCCGTCGATGAGCGAGTGGATGCCGAGGTCGCCGTCCGTGTCGTTGAGCTCGAAGTAGATCTCCGAGACGCTGAAGGGGATCTCGCCGTCGTCCCGGGCCTGGGCGGCGGGACCGGCGAGTCCCAGGATCAAGGCGGTCATCGCCAGGGTTGAAACGGTCGGGTTGTGGGGTGTCTTCATTCGCGCTACTCCTGTTCCTCGTCTGAGCGGGTTCGATGGATGCGGCCGGGGCTTCTCCGTTGCACGTGCATGGGAGTAGACGCGTGCCCGCGGAGAATCCTTCGCCGGGCCTGCCCTCCGCAGGCCTCCCGGCGACCCGGCGCCGGCCGCCGGCTCAGTCCTGGAGGAAGCCCCAGAGGGTCAGGAAGACGATGATCCAGCCGACGGTGACGGCCACGGTGCCGATGATCGGCCCGCCCTTCACGAGCCAGCGGGGGCTCGGGCCGTCGGCAGGGGCGAGGCGGCCGGTGCGCTCGAGCCGCTCGTACTGCGCCGCCCGCTCGTGGCGCAGCTCGTCCACCGTCACCTCGCCGGTGAAGATCACCGGGTCCATAGGGAACTTGCCGGGACGCAGGTGGCTGTTGAAGAAGTGGACGGTGAAGATGAAGACCATCGCCAGCAGGGCCTCCTCGCTGTGGACGACGAGGGCGACGTTGAGCGCCCAGCCGGGCAGGATCCTCAGGAACACCCCCGGGAACCACATCACGAGGCCCGAGCAGCCGATGATGGCCATGCCCCAGAACACCGCCCAATAGTCGAACTTCTCCCAGTAGGCGTAGCGGTCGAAGCGCGGGTAGGGACCGCGGCCCAGGAACCAGCGCACGTGCTGCCCGAGCTGGGCGAGATCCCGGGGCTGCGGGACGAGCGAGTCGGGACCCCAGAGCATGAAGCGGGTGCCGTTGCGCCTGGTTCCCAGCATCAGCCTGCCGACGTGGAGGAAGAAGGTCGCGAACAGCACGACGGCCGAGAACCGGTGCACGGTGCCGGTCACGCCGTAGCCGCCGAAGGCCCTGGCGATGAGCTGGGCCCACGAGCGGTCGGCGAAGAGCAGCGGCAGGCCGCTCGCGGCGAGCCCCAGGAAGCTGATCATGAGCGCGATGTGGAGGGTGCGGTCGAAGGCGTCGAACCGCTGGATCCTGAGCGAGCCGTCGGGGGCGCTCATGCGTCGAGCTCCCGGGCCGGGGGCGCCGCACCGGCGTCCCGGCCGCGGCGGATGGCCACCAGCGACCGCGGCAGCCACAGCGCCGTGTGGAGGAAGAAGAAGCCGAAGACCGACGCCAGCAGGACCTTCATCGCCCCTTGCGCCCAGTACGCCTGGGGATTGCGCGCCGGCGACGACAGATCGGCGTGGGGATCGTAGTCGGCCCAATTCGCCGTCGCCCCCTCGTGGCAGCCGCTGCAGGTCGCGACGACGTTGGCCGCGGCGACCCGCGAGGCGGGGTCGTCGACGGCGAGGACGTCGTGCGAGCCGTGGCAGTCGCTGCACTTGGCGACGCGCGCAAAGCCCAGCAGCGTCGCCTGGCCGTGGAAGCCGTCGCTGAAGCTCTCGAGCATGGCGCCATGGCACTCGCCGCACTCGGCGACGACGGCCTGGCGCCAGGCCGGCAGGTTGCGCGAGCCGACGGCGTGGGTCGGGTGGCAGTCCGAGCACACCGCGCGCGCTTCCCCCGTCGCGGCATCGAGCTGGGCGTGGACGCTGCCGGAGTAGGTCGAGATCAGCCCCTCGTGGCACGAGCCGCACATGGCGGCAACCTTGGTGCGGTAGACGCGGCCGCGGGGATCGCCGGCCGGGAGGATCTCGTGGGCGCCGTGGCAGGTCACGCAGCTCGGCGCGAACTTGAGGCCGCTCTTGACGAGGGCGCGGCCGTGGATGCCGTCGAGGTACTGGCTCGCCTGCTCGCCCAGCGCCTCGTGGCACGACGCGCACAGCGCCGGCGTCCGGAAGAGGCTGGTGGGCGCCGCCTCGTCCGCGGCCGCGCGAATCTCGTGGCCGCCGTGGCAGTCGCCGCAGGACTGCCCCATGTGAGCGCTCTCGGAGACCGCGCCCAGGACGTCGTCGTGGCAGTCGCCGCAGGCCGCGGGCGCCAGCTTCTCCGGGTGCTCGCCGTCGAAATCGGCGACGTCGGCGTGGCAGTCGACGCAGGCCAGCCCCATCTCGCCGTGCATGGACTCGGAGAGCTGGTCGAGGTCCGCCGCGATCCGCTCGCCGGCGGCGTCCTCGAGATCCGCGTGGCAGGCCAGGCAGTCCTCGTCCTCGACGGCTCCGGCCGGGAGCGGCAGCAGCGCCAGGGCCGCGAGCGCGGCCAGGCCCGCCACCCGAATCGTCAGGCGGAGGGTCGGCATTCCTGGCTCGCGCGCTCGCTCGGGCTCATCCGGCAACGACGACACTTCACTTGGCGGGCGGCTCGAGGCTTCCCAGCCAGTCGATGAGCGCCTGGAGCTCCTCGTCGCTACCCTTGAATCCCTTGTTGTGGGTCTCGCCGTCGAGCTCGGCCTCCTTGCGCAGGTACGCCGCGAGCGCTTTCAGGTCGTCGGTCTCGTAGCCGCTGACGTCGGGTCCGAGCATCTTCTCCGACGTCGTCTTCGCCTCGATCTCGGCGGCGGCCACGGAGTGGCAGGTGTCGCACCCTTCCGCCAGGAACAGCTCCTTGCCGTCCAGCCCCTCGGTGGCGCGGGTCGAGCCGGTCGATGCGAGGATCAGCACCAGACCGGCGACGACGGCCGCGCCGAGCCACAACGCGTGTCTCTTCATCACTCGCCGTCCTTTCTCGGGTTGCGCGTCTCGGAGCCGGGAGAGCGGCTCCAAGCGGGATGTTAGAGAGAACGAGCGCCGGGCGCGCTACCCGGAGGGGTGGAAGCGCCGCCTCCGGCAAGGGGCGGGCCGCCGCGGCGCGGCACGGGTGCCGCAACCGATCGCCGGTCGGGGGCCGGCACGCCGTCAGCCCACGACCCGATGGCCGCGACGGCTCGCAGGCTGGTAGCCTGTCGCCTCGGGACGGCCCCGATCTCGGGACGGCCCCAATCTCGGGACGGCCCCAGTCTCGGGGTGACCCCCAGTCTCAGGACGACCCTGCTCAGGACGAAAGAGGGAGCGATGAACATGCGAACCGAGCTCGAGGAGTCAGCCGTCATGGCCTTGATCTTCATCTGCGCCGCGTGCGCGCCACAGTCGATGCGCAGCCCGATGCAAACCCCGATGCAGACTCCGGCCGCCGCCGCGGCCGAGGGCAACGTCCTGCTCGCCGAGTGGGAAGGCCCCTACGGCGGCGTTCCGGCCTTCGACCGGATGGACCTCGCCACCCTCGAGCCGGCGCTCGAGGCCGGGATGGCGGCGAATCTCGCGGAGATCGACGCCATCGCCGCGAGCCCCGAGCCCCCGACCTTCGAGAACACCATCCTGGCGCTGGAGCGCAGCGGGCGCCCGCTGGGGCGGGCGTTCACCTACTGGGGGATCTGGAGCGGCAACCTGTCGACGCCGGAGTTTCGCGAGATCCAGCAGAGGATGGCGCCGAAGCTCGCCGAGTTCCAGTCGGAGATCGTCCAGAACGCGGCCCTCTTCGCGCGCATCAAGGCCGTCTACGAGGGCGACGAGGCGAAGTCGCTCGGCGCCGCCGAGCAGCGCCTCGTGTGGCTCGTCTACGACGGCTTCGCGCGCGACGGCGCCACCCTCGAGGGCGAGGCCAAGGAGCGCTACGCGGCCATCGATCAGCGCCTTGCCGAGCTCTACACCCGGTTCGGCAACAACGTCCTCGCCGACGAGGAGGGCTACGTCACCTACCTCTCGGGCGACCAGCTGGGCGGCCTGCCGGACTCCTTCGTGCAGGCCGCCGCCGCGGCCGCCGCGGAGCGCGGGCGCGACGGGGAGTACGCGATCACCAACACCCGCTCGTCGATGGACCCGTTCCTCACGTTCTCCACCGAGCGCGACCTGCGCGAGAAGGTCTGGCGCACCTACTACTCGCGCGGCGACAACGGCGACGAGCACGACAACAAGGCGCTCATCGCCGAGATCCTCGCGCTGCGGGACGAGCGGGTCGCCCTGCTGGGCTACGACAACTACGCCCGGTGGCGGCTCGAGAACCGCATGGCCAAGACCCCCGAGCGGGCGCTCGAGCTGATGGAGACCGTGTGGCCGGCGGCGCTCGCCCGCGTGGCGGAGGAGGTGGCCGACATGCAGGCCATCGCCGACGCCGAGGGGGCGGGCATCGCGATCGCGCCCTGGGACTACCGCTACTACGCCGAAAAGGTCCGGCAGGCCCGCTACGACCTCGACTCCAACGAGGTCAAGCAGTACCTCCAGCTCGACAAGCTGCGCGAGGCGATGTTCTTCGTCGCCGGCCGGCTCTTCGACTTCGAGTTCACGCCGCTCGCGGCGGGGACGGTGCCGGTCTTCCACGAGGACGTCAAGGTCTGGGAGGTCACCCGCGGCTCGACCGGCGAGCACGTGGGCCTGTGGTATCTCGATCCCTACGCCCGCCCCGGCAAGGGCTCGGGCGCCTGGGCCACGAGCTACCGCACCCACGAGACCTTCGACGGCGAGAAGACCGTGCTGTCCGCCAACAACTCGAACTTCATCGAGGGCGCCCCCGGCGAGCCGGTGCTGATCTCCTGGGACGACGCGACGACCCTCTTCCACGAGTTCGGCCACGCGCTGCACTCCCTGTCCTCGAACGTCGCCTATCCGACCTTGAACGGCGGCGTCCGGGACTACACGGAGTTCCAGTCCCAGCTGCTCGAGCGCTGGCTCCTGACGGACGAGGTCATCAACGGCTACCTCGTCCACCACGAGACGGGCGAGCCGATCCCGGCGGAGCTCGTCGCCAAGATCAAGAAGGCCTCGAAGTTCAACCAGGGCTTCGCGACGACCGAGTACCTGGCCTCCGCCCTCATGGACATGCGCTACCACACGATCGACCCGGCGGGCCTCGACGTCGCGGCCTTCGAGCGCGCGACGCTCGCCGAGCTCGGCATGCCCGACGAGATCCCCATGCGCCACCGCAGCCCGCACTTCGGGCACATCTTCTCGGGCGAGGGCTACTCGGCCGGCTACTACGGCTACATGTGGGCCGACGTCCTCACCGCCGACGCCGCGGAAGCCTTCGAGGAGGCGCCGGGCGGCTACTACGACGAGGCGCTGGCAGGCAAGCTCGTCGACCACCTCTTCGCCCCCCGCAACTCCGTCGACCCCGCCGACGCCTACCGCGCCTTCCGCGGCCGCGACGCCAGGATGGAGGCGCTGATGCGCGATCGAGGGTTCCCGGTGCCGGGGGAGTAGACCGGCTGCCGCTCCCGCAGTTCCAGCTGGCCATGACGCGCCTGCAATCGCCGGCGCGAGCTACTTCCTGCCGATCCTCACCCCCGAGACCTTCGCCTCCCCCTGGATCCGGGCCAAGAACGGGCCTTCGAGGGGTCGGGCAAACAGGGGGAGCCCGCTCGGGTGGCGGAGGAGGGTGGGGCCACCCGCGGGAAGGGTCTCGTGGCATCCGATGGCCAGCCAGCCGGAGGGGCCGAGGTTGGCGAGGAGCCTCGCAAGGCAGCGCGCCTGGGTATCGGAGTCGAAGTAGGTGAAGGCCAGGTTGCGGCAGAGGACGAGGTCGAAGGGTCCGGCGGGGGCCTCGCCGCGCAGGTCCTGGAGCAGGAAGCGGGTGGCTTCGGCGTGCGGCTCGAGCAGGCGCTGGGCCCCGCCGGCGTCCGCGGCGAAGGCCCGCCGTCGCCAGGCGGCGGGGAGATCCCGGAGGCTCGACTCCGGGTACGCGGCGCGGCGCGCGCGCTCGAGCTGATGGCGGTCGAGATCGGTGCCGACGATCTCCGAGTCGACGCCGGCCGGCAACGGCTTCGGGCCGAGGCGGAGCAGCAGCGCCATCGTGTAGGGCTCTTCGCCGGCGCCGCAGCCGGCGCTCCACACGCGAATCCGGGGCGGATCGCTCGCGGCCGCCTGCGCGTAGAGCGCGGGCAGGACGTCGCGTCCCAGCACCTCCCAGAGCCGGCGGTCGCGGTAGAAGCGAGAGATGGTGACGCGGCAGCATTCGTCGAGACGCGGCCACTCGTCCGGGTCCTTCGCGAGGAGTCGCGCGTAGGCGTCGAGATCCGCCAGGCCGAGTGCCTCGAGGCGCCGGCGAACGCGGCGGCAGACCTGCCGCCGGACCTTGCGGTACCCGGGCCAGCGATAGCCCAGGCGCGGCAGCGCCCACCGGAGGAAGCGGACGCAGTCCTGATCACGAGTCGGCACGGCGGTGGCAAGGCCGGCGGCCGCCGACGAGAACCGGCGGCCCGGCGCGCTCCGCGAAGCGATGGGGTGGGCTGCCGCGAGCCCAAGCGCAGAGTATCGCCGTCGCGAAGCATCTGCCAGGAAAGGCGGCTCTCGGTGCCGGACCGAGCATTGCGGGCGGAGCTACCGCCGGGGCCGCGCGCCGGCGGCCGCGGATCGGCTAGGCTTCGGGGATCGAAAGGAGAGCGCGCGCGTTGTCGACGGTGGAAGGCTCGAAGCTCCGCGGCCCCTCGCCCTCGTCTGTCTCGTCGCAGGCGGGCTCGTCGCAGGCGGCGGCGCTGGCCGCGGGCTTTGGGCGCTGGGCCGGCTGGCCGGCGGCCGTGCACGCGGGCTGCGTGATTCTGCTGGCGCTCGTGCCGGCGGTGCGGTGGTGGCCCACCGTGTCGGAGACGGAGGTGGCGATCGCCGACGAGATGCAGTACTTCGCGGCGTTCGAGCGGGTCGCCGCCGGCCGGTCGCCCTTCGACGAGCCGGGCTATCTCTATCCCGCGGCGTTCGCCTACGCCGGGGCCTGGTCCGTGGAGCACCTCGGCCGCGCCCGGACGGACAACCTGCTGCAGGCCGCGAATCTCCTGGGCCTCGCGCTCACGCTGTGGTGCGCGGCGGCCTGGCTGCCGTGGAGCGCCGCGCAGCGCCTGCTCGGCGGGACGGCGTTCATCCTGCTGGCGCCGCAGGCGCGCTACTCGGTGGGGTCGAACAACGTCTCCCTGGCGGTCGCGGGGATGATCGTCGCGGGCCTCCTGCTGGTGCCGCGGCGACCGCTGGCGGCGGGCCTGCTCCTGGGCGGCAGCGTGGCGCTCAAGCCGGTGGCGCCGGCCGCGCTGGGCTGCCTCCTGTTCGCCCGCGGGGAGCTCGGCGGGCGCCGCAACGTGGTGGCCGCCGGGGTCGGCATCGCCGTCGCGGCGGCGCTCGTCCTGCTGCTGCCGCACTCCGCGGAGCTGCTGGGCCGCGTCGGCGGCCGGGCCGTTCTCGACACGGTCTCGCTGCACCGGCTCCCCGGTCTCTTCGGCCTCGGCGTCAATCTCATCTGGGTCTCCGTGCTGGTGGCCGTCGCCGCCGTCGCCGTCCTCGTGCTGCGCGGGCCGCTGGGCCGCGGGCGCTTCCTCTGCCTCGCCACCGCCGCGACGGTCGCCGCCACCCCGCTCGTTCGCAGCCACACCCTGGTGCTCCTGCTGCCGCTCGAGGTGCTCGCCGTGACCGTGGCGGCCAGGCGCTGGACGGCGGCGAGCGCCGCGCTGCCGGCGGGCCGGCGGGTCGGGTCCTGGGTCGAGCCCGTCCTCGTGCTCCTGGCGGTCGCCAGCCTCCAGTTCTCGGTCGGCGCCGGCACGATCCACGGCCAGGGCTTCCTTCTCGAGCTCGTGGGCGGCGGCGTGCCCGCCCTCGCGCCGCTGGCGCTTCTCGCCTACCTGCTCGCCACGACCGATCGGTTCTAGGGCTGGAACTTACGCGGCCCGCGAGCGTAGAGAAGATAAGGCATGGAGGATCCGCGAATGCAGAGAAGGAAGATTCCGGCGCTCGTGCTGGCGGCCGTCGCGCTCGCCGCCGTCGCCGGCCGGGTCGGCGGGCGGGAGGTCGAAAGAGAGCGCCAGGCGCCGCCGGCGCCCGACTGTTCGCAGTCCGAGAGCTGGGACGAGTGGGGCGAGTGCTGGGGCGCCTGGGGCGAGGAGCTCGGGGAGCACTGGGGCTCGTTCGGCGAGGAGATGGGGGAGCAGTGGGGCGCCTTCGGCGAGGAGATGGGCGAGCGGTGGGGCGCCTTCGGCGAGGAGTGGGGCGAGCACTGGGCCCGCTTCGGCGCCGAGCTCGGCGCCCGGATGGCCGAGGCGTTCTCCGACGTCGACTGGGACGAGATGGACGTCGCCATGGAGGAGTCGGCGCGCGCCCTCGAGGAGATCGACTGGGAGCGGCTAAGCGCCGAGATCGAGCGCTCCCTCGAAGCGATGAGCCGCGAGATGGAGCGCAGCTTCGAGGCGCTCGACGAGACCCTCGAGCGTAGCTTCGAGAGCCTGGAGCGCCAGGCGGACGGCGCGATCTAGGGGCGGCGCGGAGGCGGCACCGGCGCGCGGCCGCGGGCCGCGGTTGCGGTAATGTGCGCCACGCCGGCTTCCGGCGAGCAGTCGAGCTCTTGATTCGGGGCCGGGTCGCCGGCGGGCTGCGGCGGCCGGGGCCGGCCGCCACCGTGGAAGCTCCAGCGCCAGCCGTCCCCGATCCCGCGCCCGCCACGCCGGCCGCCGCGCGGGCGCGGGCCTTCGCCGCGGCATTCGCCGGCTGGGCCGGCCTGCCGTTGCGGGTGCACGCGGGCTGCCTCCTCGTGCTGATGCTCGTGCCGCTCGTGCGCTGGTGGCCGATGGTGACGGAGAACGAGGTGCCGCTGGGCGACGAGGTTGCGTACTTCAACGCCTTCGACCTCGTGGCCGCCGGCGAGTCGCCCTTCCTGGAGCCCGACTACCTCTATCCGTCCGTCTTCGCCTACGCCGGCGCCTGGTCGGTGGCGCACCTGGGCCGGCAGGCCACGGACGGGCTGCTCGCGGGGGCCAACCTGCTCGGCCTGGCGGTCGCCATCTGGTGCTCCTCGGCCTGGCTGCCGTGGGGCGCCGGGCGGCGGCTGGCGGCCGGGGTGGCCTTCATCCTGCTCGCTCCCCAGGTGCGCTACTCCGTCGAGTTCAACAACTTCTCGCTGGCCGTGGCCGGGATGGTGATCGCCGGGCTGCTCCTCGTGCCGCGGCGCCCGCTCGCCGCCGGGCTCCTGCTGGGGGCGAGCGTCGCGCTCAAACCGGTGGCGCCGATGGCGGTCGCCTGCCTGCCGTGCGCGCGCCGCGAGGGACACGCGCGGCAGCGGGTGGTGGCCGCCGCCGCGGCCGCGCTGGTCGCCGCCGGGCTCGTCCTGCCGTTTCCCCACCTCGACGCGCTCCTGGCGCTCACCGCGACCGAGCGCGTCGCCGCCTCGATCTCGCTGCACCGCTTCCCGAAGCTCTTCGGCTTCGAGATCGACGCGCTGTGGATCTCGGCGCCGCTGGCGCTCGCCGCCCTGGCGCTCGTCGCGGGCCGCCGTTTCGGCCGCGCCCGGCTCGCCTGCTTCGCGATCACGGCGAGCATCGTCGTGACCCCGCTCGTGTGGAGCCACACCCTCGTCGTGCTGCTGCCCCTCGAGGTGCTGGCCCTGGCGGTGGCCGCCGACCGCTGGGCCGGGCTCAGGCGCCGCCCGCCGGAGTCCGCGCTCCTTCCCCCCTGGCTCGAGCCCGTCCTCGTGGTCCTGGCGGTCGCCGCCATCCAGCTCTCGGCCGGCGCCGGGAGCATCGGCGACCAGCACCTGGTGCTCCAGCTCTTCGGGGCGGGAGTGCCGGCCGTCTCGCCGCTCGCTCTTCTCGCCTATCTGCTCGCCACGACCGAGCCCTTCTGAGCGCTGCCGGTCAGGGCTTCGGCACCCCCCGCCCCGGGCTCCAGGGCACGCCGGCGGCGTCGAGGTCGGCCTCGAGGGCCGGCAGCTCCACGGCGGCGATCTCGTCGACCGCGGCCGCGAGCTCCGCGAGCTCCTCGCTGGCGATCGCCAGCTGGCGCCGCTGCATGGGCGTCGGCCCGTAGGTCGAGAACATGTTGCCGAGGCCGACCGAGCCGAGGCGGCCGGCGATGGTGGCCGGTCCCGGGTCGCCGAAATCGGCGCGGCGCTCGTTGCCGTCGAAGGTCTCGTGCAGCTCCCGCACCCGGCCCAGCAGGGCGGCGGCCCGCTCGTCGAGGCTCGCGTCGGCGGCCCGCGAGCGCGTGAGGGCGGCGCGCATCGACTCGAGGCGCGCGGCGAGCTCCTCCATGACGCCGCGGGTGCCGCCGGCGCGGCGCTCCGCCGCCTCCAGCTCGCGCAGGAACGCCGCCATCTCGGCCGGCGCGGCGCCGGCCAGCCCGCGGCTGCGCAGCGGCACGACCTCGAACGTCTCGCTCGCGGAAAGCGGCGTCTCGGCGCCGCCGCTGCGCAGGGCGAGAGCGACGGAGTAGCTGCCGGGAGGGGCCAGGTAGCCGCCCTCGCGGCGGAAGAAGCCCCCCTCCTCGCCTTCGGGCGCCGGGCTCGGATAGCGCAGGTCCCACGCCACGCGGTGGAAGCCCGCCGCGGCCGGCCCGGTGACCCGCCGCACCACCTCGCCGGCGGCGTCGCGGACCGTCAGCACGACGGCGGGCTCCTCCTCGAGCTCCTCCTCGCGCAGGGCCTCCCAGCCGGGGTAGGGGGTGTCGCCGCCCTCGGCCGCGATCTCCTTCTCGCGCTCCTGGCGCTGCTGCTTTTCGGTCTTGGCGGAGTCGCGGAGATAGTAGGTGAAGACGGCGCCGAAGGGCGGATTGGGGGCGTTGAAGAACGCGTCGCCCTGGCTGCCCTTCTCGCCGCGGCCGAAGGGGCGCCGGGGGACGTACCACTTGGCGGTGCGGACCGGGAAGAGCGCCGCCTCGCGCTCCAGGAGCTCCTCGCTGACGGTTCGCAGCGGCGTGTAGTCGTCGAGCACGAAGAAGCTGCGCCCGAAGGTGGCGCCGACGAGATCGTTCTCGCGGCGCTGGATCGCGAGGTCGCGGAACGGGATGGTGGGGACGCCGCCCGTCAGCTCGATCCACCGGGCGCCGCCGTCGACCGTGAAGAAGACCCCGAACTCCGTGCCGGCGAAGAGCAGCTCCGGCTTCTCGTGATCCTGGACCACCCGCCACACGAGGTGGCGGTCGGGCAGGTCGCCGCGGATCGAGCTCCAGGTGGCGCCGCGGTCGGTGCTCTTGAGCAGGTACGGCTCGAAGTCGCCGACCTTGTGGTTGTCGACGGCGGCGTAGACCGTGTCCGCGTCGTGGAGGTCGGCCTTGAGATCGTTGACGAAGAACCCCTCCTGGACGCCGGGCAGGTCCGCCACCGTGCGCCAGGTGGCGCCGCCGTCGTCCGTCGCCCGGATGAGGCCGTCGTCGGTGCCGGCATAGATCAGGGCGGCGTCGAGCGGCGACTGGGCCAGCGAGGTGATGGTGCCGTACTTGGACATCGCGGAGAGGTCCCAGATCGCGTCGAAGCTCCAGACCCGGTCCATGAGCGGCAGCTCGAGCCGGTCGCGGCCGTGGGTCAGGTCGCCCGAGATCGGCGTCCAGCTGTCGCCCCGGTCGTCGCTCTTCCAGACCCGCTGGCTGGCGAAGAAGATCGTCCGCGGATCGTGCGGGCTCACGAGGATCGGCGAGTCCCAGTTGAAGCGCTCCTGCTCCTCGCCCTTCTCCGGCTGCGGCTGGATGTAGACGATCTCGCCGGTCCGGCGGTCCCAGCGGACGAGGTTGCCCTCCTGCCACTCGGAGTAGACGATGTCGGGGTCGGTGGGATCGATCGCCGGCTGGTGGCCGTCGGCGAAGACGGTGATCTCCCAGTCCGAATTGCGGATTCCCGTGTCGTTGTCGGTGCGCGAGGGGCCGTACTGGGTGCTGTTGTCCTGGGTGCCGCCGACGACGTGGTAGAAGGGCTCGTCGTAGTCGACGGCCACCTTGTAGAACTGGGTCAGGGGCAGGTTGGCGACGAACTTCCAGGTCTGGCCGAGATCCCAGCTCTCGTAGATCCCGCCGTCGGTGCCGGCGAGGAGGTACTCCGGATCCGCGGCGCTGAAGGCCAGCGCGTGGTTGTCGCCGTGCTTGTGCTCCTGGGGCAGGTCGAAAAAGGTCTTGCCGCCGTCCTCGGTGACGCTCTGCCGGTTGTTCATCTGGTAGACGCGGTCGAAGGCGTGCGGGCTCGCGATGAGCTCCTGGTAGTAGTGCGGGCCCGTGCCGCCGGAGACGAAGTCGCTGCGCTTCTCCCAGCTCTCGCCGCCGTCGGTGGAGCGGTAGAAGCCCCCCGCGCCGTGGGCGAGCTCGATCGTCGCGTAGACGACGTCCGGGTTCTGCGGCGAGTAGGCGAGCCCGATCTTGCCCATGTCCTCCTCCGGCAGGCCCCGCTCGAGCTCGCGCCAGGTCGCGCCGCCGTCGGTCGACTTGTGGATTCCCGACTCGGGGCCGCCGTCGATGAGGGCCGCGACCGTGCGGTGGCGCTGGTGGGTCGCCGCGATCAGGGTGTCCGGATCCCCGGGGTGCTGGATCACCTCGTTGACGCCGGTGTACTCGCCGCCGCCGAGGACGCGCTCCCAGGTGGCGCCGCCGTCGGTCGTCTTGTAGAGCCCGCGCTCGCCGCCGGCCGCCCACAGCGGGCCCTGCGCCGCGACGAAGACCGTGTCCGAGTCCCTGGGGTCGACGACGATCGTGCCGATGTGCTCGGAGGCGGCAAGGCCCATGTTCGTCCAGCTGCCGCCGCCGTCGGTCGACTTGTAGACGCCGTCGCCGAAGCCGACGTGGCGGCCGCCGACGTTCTCGCCGGTGCCCACCCAGACGACGTCGGGGTCCCCCGGGTCGAGGGTGATGCAGCCGATCGAGTACGACCCCTGGTCGTCGAAGATCGGGGTCCAGGTGGTGCCCGCGTTGGTCGTCTTCCAGACGTTGCCGCTGCCGACGGCCACGTACCACGTGGACGCGTCCTCGGGATGGACGGCGAGGTCGGCGATGCGGCCCGACATCATGGCCGGCCCGATGTTGCGCAGCTCGAGCCCGGCGAAGGTGGCGGCTGCGAGCCGCAGGTCCTCGTCCTTCGCCTCGGGCTCGGTCGCCTTCTTCGCGGTGGCCGCCAGCGGCGTCATCGCGGCGGCCAGCAGACACAGCGCCAGCGTTCTCGGGGTCTTCATGGGGGGCTCCTCCGGCCGGGCCGCCCCGGCGGGCGGCGTCTCGTTTCGCAGTTCGATCGGGCCGCACAGAGTAGCAGAAAGGACCTCGCCGTCCGGCTTCGGCGGGCTCTCGAGGATCGACCGGCGGGCTCCGGCGCTCTCCCGGGCGCGACGCGGGACGGCCGCCGCTATTGGATGTAGCCCAGCGCGCGGAGCTGCCGGAGCTGCTCGGGGGTGAGCGCCACCTCGTTCGCTTCGGTGAACCGCGAGGCCAGAGCCTGGTGCGCCGCCCACTGCTCGAGAAGGGCCGCGCGGTACTTCGCGACGAGGTCGGGGTGCTCGTCGTTGACGGCGCGCCGCGCGAAGGGGTCGGCCGCGAGATCGTAGAGAAGCAGCCGCGGAGCGCCCTCGAAATAGGGGTGGACGGAGCCCCAGCGACCGCCCGCCGGCACGGCGTGGCGGCCGCGATCGGGCTCCGACCCCGCGGGCTGGGGGCCGATCTCGAGCGACGCGCCCCAGCGGCCGTCGACGATCTCGAGGTTGCCGATCCGCTCGCCGGTCGCCTCGTCGATCCGGAACTCGTCGAAGATCACCGGCCTCTCCTCCTGGGTACCGGTGGTGAGCAGCGGCGCGAGCGACCGCCCCTGCAGCGTCTCGGGCGGGGGCAGCCCCACGAGGTCGAGGATCGTGGGCAGCACGTCGATCATCGACACGGCCTGGTCGAAGCGCTGGCCGGGGGCGATGTGCCCCGGCCAGATGAAGACGAGCGGCACCCGCGAGGAATAGGCGTCGAAGAGCGCCCCCTGCCAGGGCTCGGGCTGGGGGTCGAAGAGGCCGCGCCCCCAGCGGGCGAAGGACCCCGCCGGGTGGCCGTGGTCGGACCCGATGACGAGCAGCGTGTTCTCCCATTCGCCGGCCGCCTCGAGCTGCTCGACGAGCCGCGCCAGCTGATGGTCCTGGTGGGTCATCGTCTCGTCGTAGAGGTCGCGGCGGGCGCCGAAGTACTCCTGCCGGGGGATCCCGGTGCGCTCCAGGGCGACGTCGTAGAAGTTCATGATGCTCGTGCGGCCGAAGAGCGTTCCGGCGGCGTTGAACACCTGCCGGTCCCATGCCACCAGCTGCTCGCCCGCGGCGGCCGTCGCGAAGCGGCCCGCGAACGGCGGCGGCGGATGGTTGGGCTCGTGGACGTCCGTCGTCTGGAAGTGGACCCAGAACGGCGCTCCGGGATAGCTCCGCCGCCAGTCTCGGAAGCGGTCGTGCAGCTCGACCGACGAGGAGGAGTGGTCCGCGGCGACGCTGTCGCGCAGGACGTCGACGCCGCGCTCCAGGCCGATGATCCGGCCCGAGTTCGGGTTCGCCGAGAAGGAGGCCGTCTGGTAGCCGCCGCGGCGCATGTGCTCGGCCATCGGCGTGGCTGCCACGGGGATGGGGGTCGAGTGGATGCCGCGGCGCAGCCCGCCGAGGACGCTGTGGTGGAGCGAGGTCATGAAGGAGACGGTCGAGGGCTGCGTCCACGTGGCGTTGGAGAAGGCGCGCTCGAAATTCGCGCCCCGCCGGCCCAGCTCCTCGAGCAGCGGCGTCGTCGGGCGGTCGTAGCCGTAGAGGCTCATCTGGTCGGCGCCGCCGCCGTCGATGACGTAGAAGACGACGTTGGGGCGCTCGCCGGCGCCGCCGCCGGAGACGACCGGGGCACCCCACAGCCCGACGGCCCCGGGCTCGCGGCTCACGGCGCCGAGCGTCAGCTCCACGTCGCGGCCGGCGAACGCCGCCAGGTCGATCGAGCGCTGGTTCCAGGAGGCCGCTTCGTCGAGCCGCTCCTCGAAGACCGTCTCGGGCGCGCCGCCGGCGGTCGCGACCGTCACCTGGTAGGTAACGGCCTGCCCGGGCTCGACGGCCAGCCCGACGTCGAGCCGGCCCGCGGCCGGCACCCGCAGCGGGTAGGAGACGGACGCCGGCGCGTGGACGAAGAGCGTCTCGCGCGACTCGCCCCCGCGGGCGACGTGGCGGCTTCCGAGGTCGTCGAGAAACGCCGCGCCCCGCGGCACGAGCTCGATCGACAGGATCTCGATCGCGCCTGGATTCACGGTGGCGAGCACCACGCCGAGGCTCGAGAGCACGGCCTCCGGGTCCTCGCTCTCGCTGGGCCGCAGCGGGATGGCGTAAGTCTGCTCGGAGCCGTCGCTGAACACCGGCGGCGCTTCGTCGGTCGAGAAGAAGAAGAAGAGATCCGTCGGCAGGGCGCCCTCGGCCTCGAGGTTGTGCGCGGCCGTGATCCCGGCGAACTCGTGGCGCGACCGGGCGCGCACGAGCAGCGCGTCCCAGTCGGCGAGCCGCAGCCCTTCCTCGAAGGCGATCTCGAGCCCGCCGATCAGCAGCATCGTGCGCTGCGCCGGCGGCGGGGAGAGGTCCAGCCGGAGGCCGCGGTCCACCGGCTCGGCGCGGACCTCGGCCAGCCACGGGACCCGGTCGGCCGACAGCGGCCGCCAGGCGGGCTGCGGCTCGTGGAAGCTCCAGCGGCGCTGCTGGCGCGCCGCCATCGGCGCGCCGCCGCTCACGGCGGTCGCCCGCGCCAGATGCTCGGTCAGGTGCACGACCGGCGCGGCGAGCGCCTCCGGTCCCGAGCCGGCCCGCGGCCCGCACGCCGCCAGACAGCAGGCGACGAGACACGGAGCTACGAGGTGGGGCGCGCGCATCGGGCTCTCGACGAAGGGACTGTGGCCGAGTCTACCGGAGAGCGCCGCCGGGAACTGGCGCTCGGCGCGGCGGGGGCGAAGAGCAGCGACGCGCTGCACGCCGGCTTCGTTGCCGACCCCCGCTTCGCCGATCCGCGCCCAGGCGCAGGGGGCCGTTGAGACGGCGGCCGGAAGACTCTTGACCAGCGGCTCGCGGCGTCACGATTCGTGCAGGCTAGAATGGAAATCTGGCGGGCGGTGCGGCGCGGTGGTTGGGGGCAAGGAGAGGGGCTCGAGGATGGGTCGTGGCTACATCATTCCGATCGGCGGCGCCGAGGAGCGGCTGCGCGATCCGGCGATCCTCGAGCGGTTCGTCGCGGTGTGCGGCGGGCCCGAGGCGCGGATCGCGATCATCCCCACGGCGTCGAGCGAGCGCCGGACGGGGAACGGCTACGAGCGCGTCTTTCGCGGCCTCGGGGCCGGGGCGGCGCGCTCGCTGCCCATCTACGATCGCCGTGACTGCGGCGATCGGCGGTTCCTGCGCCGGCTCGAGCGCGCCGACGGCGTGTTCCTGACGGGCGGCAACCAGCTCAAGCTGTCGACGACGATCGGCGGCACGCAGGTGGCCGACATGCTCCGGCGGCGCAACGCCGAGGACGGCCTGCACGTCGCCGGCACCTCGGCCGGCGCGGCGTTTCTCTCCGAGCACATGATCGCCTTCGGCGAGGAGGGCTCGACCCCCCGCGCCCACATGGTGACGCTGGCGCCGGGGCTCGGCCTGACCCACACGGCGATCATCGACCAGCACTTCCGGCAGCGCGACCGCCTGGGACGGCTGCTGACGGCGCTGGCCTACAACCCGCGGCCCATCGGGATCGGGCTCGACGAGGACACGGCGGCCTTCATCGACCCGCACGACCGGCTGGTCGTCCACGGCAGCGGCGCGATCACGATCGTCGACCCCTCGGAGCTCGCGTTCTCGTCCATGGACTCGGCCCGGCAGGACGACGCGGTCTGCGTGCTCGACGTCCGGCTGCACATCCTGACCGAGGGCGCGGCCTACGACATCGGCGCCCGCCGGGCGACGCCGCCGGCGCAGGCCCGGGAGACGGCCGCGTCGTGAAGGTGCTCGAGCGAGCGGTCTACCTCGGCCCCAGCCTGTACGCGCATTTCCCGGTCATCCGCCTGACCCTCGATCTCGAAGAGCTCGAGGACTGGCCCAGCACCCGGCTCGGCCCGGCGTTCCTCGACGGCCTGCTGGCGGCCCTGCCGGGGCTGCGCGAGCACGGCTGCTCCTATCGCGAGCCCGGCGGCTTCGTGCGCCGGCTCACGGAGGACGACGGGACCTGGATGGGCCACATCCTGGAGCACGCGGCGATCGAGGTCCAGAACCTGGCCGGCTCGCGGGTCACGTTCGGCAAGACGCGCAGCAACGGCGAGCCGCGGCAGTACGACGTCGTCTATCAGTACGTCCAGGAGCGCGTGGGGCTGGAGGCCGGCGACCTGGCGATCGAGCTCCTCGAGCGGCTGCTGCCTGAGGAGCTCCAGCCGCGCGCCGTGCGCGAGCGCCGCTTCGAGTGGGAGGAGGAGCGCGACGCCTTCATCCGCGCCGCCCAGCGCCGGGCGCTCGGTCCCAGCACCGCGTCGCTCGTGGCCGCCGCCGAGGAGCGCGACATCCCGTGGCTGCGGCTCAACCGCTACAGCCTCGTGCAGTTCGGCCACGGCAGGTACGGCAAGCGGATCCAGGCGACCGTGACCGACGAGACCCGGCACATCGCCGTGGAGCTGGCCTCCGACAAGGAAGAGACGAACAAGATTCTCGGCGACCTCGGCCTGCCGGTGCCCCGCCAGCACCTCGTCTACAGTGCCGCGGAGGCCGTCGCCGAGGCCGAGCGGATCGGCTACCCGGTGGTCGTCAAGCCGCTCGACGCCAACCACGGCCGCGGCGTGTCGATCGACCTGTCGGACCCCGAGGCGATCGCCACCGCCTACGGGAGCGCCCGCCAGCACTCCGAGACGGTGCTCGTCGAGAGCTACATCGAGGGCTTCGACCATCGCCTGCTGGTGATCGACGGCCAGCTCGTCGCGGCGTCCAAGCGGGTGCCGGGCCACGTCGTCGGTGACGGCGAGCGCACCGTCGAGCAGCTGGTGGAGATCGTCAACTCCGATCCGCGGCGCGGCATCGGACACGCGAAGGTGCTGACCCGCCTCGAGTTCGACCGCCAGGCGGAGCGCCTGCTCTCGCTGCGGGGCTACACCCGAGAGAGCGTGCCCCCGGCCGGCGAGGTGGTCTACCTGCGGTCGACGGCGAACCTCTCGACGGGGGGCACGGCGGTCGACGTCACGGACGAGGTGCACCCCGACAACCGGGAGATGGCGACCCGCGCCGCCCGGGCCATCGGGCTGGACGTAGCCGGCATCGACTTCCTGACGACGGACATCGCGCGCTCGTTCCACGCCACGGGCGGGGCGATCTGCGAGGTCAACGCGGCCCCGGGGTTCCGCATGCACGTCGCGCCGAGCGAGGGCCGGCCGCGAGACGTGGCCGGGCCGGTCATGGACATGCTGTTCCCCCCGGGGGCGCCGAGCCGGATCCCCATCGCCGCGATCACCGGCACCAACGGCAAGACCACGACCAGCCGGATGGTGGCGCACATCCAGAAGCTGGCCGGCCGCACGGTGGGGCTGACGACCTCGGACGGCGTCTACATCGACGGCCATCTCACCGTGCCGGGAGACATGACGGGCCCGACGGCGGCGCGGATGGTCCTGCGCGACCGGGCGGTGGAGGTGGCGGTGCTCGAGACGGCGCGCGGCGGGCTGCTGCGGGCCGGCATGGGCTACCGGCGCTGCAACGTCGGGGCGGTGCTCAACGTGGCGGCCGATCACCTGGGCCTGCGCGGGATCGACACCGTCGAGGATCTGGCGCGGGTCAAGCGGGTCGTGGTCGAGGTGGCCAGGGACACGGCCGTCCTCAACGCGGACGACCCGCACTGCCTGAAGATGGCGGACTACTCCGAGGCCGAGCGCGTCTGCTATCTGACGATGAACACCCGCCACCCGCTGGTGCGCGAGCACATCGCGGCCGACGGCCGCGCCGTGGTGCTCGAAGAGGGCATCAACGGCCACATGATCACGATCTACGACCAGGGCAAGCACATCCCCCTGCTCTGGACGCACCTCATCCCGGCGACGCTCGAGGGCAAGGCGCTGCACAACGTACAGAACGCCATGGCCGCGGCGGCGATCGCCTACAGCATGGGCGTCGGCCTCGACGACATCCGCCAGGGGCTCAGGACCTTCGACAACACCTTCTTCCAGGCGCCGGGCCGGCTCAACGTCTACGACGAGCACCCCTTCAAGGTGGTGCTCGACTACGCCCACAACCCGCACGCCGTCGCGGCGATCGTGCGGCTCATCGACAGCCTCGACGCCGCCGGCCGCCGGATCTGCGTGCTGGCCGCGCCGGGCGATCGGCGGGACGAGGACATCCGGGCGATCGCCGAGCTCTGCGCCGGCCACTTCGACCGCTACGTCTGCCGGCGCGACGACAACCTGCGCGGCCGCGCGCCCGGCGAGGTGCCGGCGCTGCTGCGCGACGGGCTCCTGGGCGCCGGGGTCGCCGCCGATGCGATCGCCGTCGTCCCCGACGAGCAGGAGGCGATCTTCACCGCGCTCTCGGCCGCCCGGGCCGGCGATCTGCTGCTCGTCATGGGCGACGACATCAACCGCTCGTGGAGGCAGATCACGACGTTCTCCCCGGAGCTCGAGAGCCCGGCCGTCGAGCCGGTCCGCGAGGCTCGCGCCGTCCTTCCGGCGGTCGAGCTGCCGGAGCTCGAGAGCCTGCCGCCGGAGCGGCTGGTGCGCGACGAGCGCGGCGTGCGGCTGGCTCGCGACGAAGAGGGCGACTAGGCCGCCCGGGGATGGAGGTCCGAGACTCGCGGCGCCTCACCGGCCCCAACCTCGTCACCGCGGGGCCGGCGGCGCTGCTCGATCTCGTCGTCGGCGCCGGCGAGGACGCCGCGGCGGCCGTGGCGGCCTGGGAGCGCCAGGCCGGGCGGATCCTGGAGGCCGTGGGCTGGGGCGGCGCGGCGCTCTCCCACCGGGTCTTTCCCGGCGGCCTGAGCCTCGCCTTCCTGGCGCCCATCGACGCGCTCTATGCCGCCACGGAGGTCAACGAGTGGGCGTGGGAGGCCGCCGCGCTCGAGCTCGCGGGCGGGGCGCCGCCCGACCTCGCCCCGGCGGCGGCGCGCCTGCGGGCCGCCATCGCCGCCGAGGCCGATCCGGCGCTGCCGGCACTCGAGGCCGCGGCGGCGCGGCGCGGGGTGGCCTTTCTGTGGGACGACGATCGGGTCTCGATCGGCCTCGGCGCCGGCTCGCGCGCCTGGCCGGCGGGGCAGCTGCCGGACCCGGACGACGTCGCCTGGGAGGCGGTCCGCGACGTCCCGGTGGCCCAGGTGACGGGCACCAACGGCAAGACGACGACGGTGCGGCTGGTGGCGGCGATGATCCGCTCCGCCGGCCTCGTCCCCGGCGTCACCTCGACCGACTGGATCGCGGCGGGCGACGCCGTCCTCGATCGCGGCGACTACTCGGGACCGGGGGGCGCCCGCCGGGTGCTGCGCGATCGCCGCGTGGAGTGCGCGGTCCTGGAGACCGCTCGCGGCGGCATGCTGCGCCGCGGCCTGGCCCTGGCGCGCACGGACGTCGCGGCGGTGACGAACGTCGCTGCCGACCACCTCGGCGAGTTCGGGGTGCACGATCTGGACGCTCTCGCGGAGTGCAAGTTCGTCGTCGCCCGGGCGGCGCGCCACCTCGTCCTCAACGCCGACGATCCCGTCGTACGGCGCCACGGCGAGCGGCAGGCGCTCCCGATCACCTGGTTCACGCTCGAGGGCGCGAATCCCTTCGTGGCCGCCCACGTCGCGGCCGGCGGCTCCGGGTGCCTCTTCGAGCGCGGCCGCCTCGTGCTCGTGGAGGAGGGCCGCAAGGTGGCGCTGGCGGAGGTCGCCGACGTTCCCGTCGCGCTCGGCGGCGCGGCGCGGCACAACGTCGCCAACGCGCTGGCCGCCGTCGGCGTCGCGAGCCGGCTCGGGCTGGGCGCCCGGGCCATCGGCGAGGGGCTGCGCCGGTTCGAGAGCAGCACGGAGAGCAACCCGGGCCGCCTCAACGAGTTCGACGTCGGCGGGGCGCGGATCTTCCTCGACTTCGCCCACAACCCGCACGGGGTGGAAGCGTTGCTCGAGATGGCCGCGGCGCTGCCGGCGAGAAGGCGCCTCGTGACGATCGGCCAGGCCGGCGACCGCGACGACGATGCCATTCGCGACCTCGCGGCCGCGACCTGGCGCGCCCGCCCCGACCGCATCCTGATCAAGTCGATGAGCGACTACCTGCGGGGCCGCGAAGAAGGCGAGGTCGCGGCCATTCTCGAAGCCGAGCTGCGCCGCCTCGGCGCCGGCGACGAGCACCTCGCCCATACCGGCGACGAGCTCGACACCACCCGCGCCGCCCTCGCCTGGGCGGAACCGGGGGACCTGGTGCTGCTCATCGTCCACTCCCACCGCGACGAGGTCGTGGCCCTCCTCGAGAGCCGCGCCTAGCGGGAGCTCACTCCTCTTCGCGCGCGGGATCCTCGGCGCCGGGCTCCGGCGGGCTCGGGAAGTCGAAGAGCACCGGCGCGCCTTCGAAGCTCGGGGCGCTGGCCACCAGCATGGTGGTCGGCAGCACGTCGAGGAGCCGGTCGTAGTGCCCGAAGAACTCGGTCGCCGTCTCCCGCGGCCGGGGCTGGCGCAGACCCAGCAGCACGAGGTCGCTGTCCCTGCTCTCGCGGCGCATGATCTCGGTGATCACCGTGTCGGGCTCGCAGAGGACGCGGCGGTTCGCCGACAGCCGGGTCTGGGCCATCACCCGCTCGAGCTCGCGCTCGGCGGTCTCCTGCTGGCTCTCCGAGCCGACGACGGTGAGGATCCGCACCTCGGCCTCGCGCCAGTGGTCGTCCGAGTTGAGCAGGTAGGCCAGGAGCAGCATGAGGGCGCCGTTGCGCTCGAGCCCGCCCCACCAGATGTCGATGCGGCGGCCGACCCCGAAGCCGCGCTGGTTGTCGAAGCGCACGGCGAGCACCGAGCGGTCGAGCGCCATCAGGTCGATCATGCTGAGCAGCAGCGCCTCCTGGCGCTCGGGCTTGTCCGACCACCCGAACATCACGGCGTTGGCCTCGAAGTTGCCGGCGCCGTAGGACTGCGCGACGGAGACGATGCCGCGGTGCACGTCCTCGACGACGTCGACGCGGCAGAAGAGCAGCGGATACTCCTGCTTGACCTGCTCCTCGAGCAGCGCGAGCGCGGACTGCCGCTCCGCCGCCTTGTCCCGGACGTTGCCCTCGATCAGCTGGGAGAACGAGACGATGCCCCGGTCCTGCACCAGGGCGCAGCCGAGGTCGGCGAGATAGGTCCGCCGCGCCAGGCTGCCGCCGAAGATGATGAGATTCGGCCGCCAGTTGACCGGATGGAACTGGGCGCGGCGATAGCGGTGCAGCGAGGAGCGCACCAGGGCGGCCCAGATCCCGTGCCGGGCGTCGCCGAAGGTGTTGCCCAGCGACTTGCGCTGGGCCAGCGAGTAGATGAGCCCGCAGATCACGAGGGCGGCGAGCATCGCCGGCAGGTCGATGATGCTCATGACGTAGAAGCAGGCCCCGGCGCCGAAGAGGCTGATCCACCAGGGCACCGAGAAGGTGGGCCGGAAGCTGGGGCTGGCGGCCCACTTCTCGAGCCCGCAGGCCAGGTTCGTGACCCCGTAGGTGGCGAGGAAGAACATCGTCAGCACCTGGGCGATCACGTCGAGACCGCCCAGGAGGACGGCGATCTCCGCCAGGACGAAGCTGAAGACGAGACCGTAGCGCGGCTCGTTGGCGGGGCCGGAGCCGCGGGCGAAGAGCTTCGGCATGAAGCCGTCGAGCGCCAGGGCCTGCAGCGTGCGCGGCGCGGCGAGGATGCTGCCCAGCGCGCTCGAGAGCGTGGCGGCCCAGACGCCGACGAAGATCAGCGCCGGCACGTAGGCGATGCTCCACATGACCCGGAAGTCGCCGGCCAGCGTGGCGCTGTCGGCATTGACGGCCAGCCAGATGGGAACCGCGAGGTAGATCACGAGCCCGGCGCCGATGGCGGACAGCGTGCCGCGCGGCAGGTCGCGCCGCGAGTCGCGCAGGTCGCCCGACATGCTGACCCCGGCCATGATCCCGGTGACCGCCGGGAAGAACACGGCGAAGACGGTGGCGAACGGCAGGCCCGCGGGGTTGTGCCAGGCGACCGCCGCGGGCGGCGAATCGGCGCGGCCGAGGAAGAAGGAGACGAGCGAGAGGCCGATCGCGCCCATGACGACGTACTGGGTCTTGATCGCCAGGTCCGTCCCCTTGAGGGAGATGAGGGTCAGCGCCACGCAGACGACGGTGCCGACGAGCCGCGGGTCCGCCGGGATCGGCAGCATGGACAGGCTCTCGGCGAAGCCGACGACGTAGAAGGCGATGCTCAGGGCCTGGGCGAAGAAGAGAGGGATGCCGACCGCCGCTCCGGCGGGTCCGCCGAGCGAGCGGCTGATCATGAAGTAGGCGCCGCCCGCCCCCACGGTGCGGTTGGTCGCGATGCTCGACACCGAAAGCCCGGTGGCGATCGAGATGACGTGCGAGAGCAGCACGATGGCGAGCGCCCCGGCGAGCCCGGCCTGGCCCACCACCCAGCCGAGCCGCAGGTACATGACGACCCCGAGGATCGTCAGGATGCTCGGCGTGAAGACGCCGCCGAAGGCCCCGAAGCGCCGCGCCGAGCCGGCCGCGGTCTCGTTTGCCGGGGAGCTCACGGCGCGGGGGAGAGACCTGGAGAGGGGATGGCGCGTTTCACGGTCGGTCGGCCCGGGCAGAGCGGCGCTCCGGTCGGCGAGAGCCCCGCAACGGGCAGCACAGTAGCACTCTCGCCGTCAAGCGGGAACGGCTGGCGCCATCCCCTCGCGCGGCTCGCCCGCCACCCGGAGGTGCTAGGGTGTCCGAGGATCGCTGGCCGGGTAGAGACGGTCACTCTCGCGTCGAACGGCCGAGTGCGCACCGCCCCGAGGCCAGCGCCGGGGAGAAAGCGGTGAAGGCGATCGTCTGCGGCGAGTACGGCCCGCCCGAGGCTCTCGAGCTCGCGGAGATCGACGAGCCGGAGGTGGGCGATGACGGGGTGCTGGTCCGGGTCCGCGCCGCGAGCGTCAATCCCCTCGACTGGCATTTCCTGCGGGGCGAGCCGTACCTGATGCGCCTGCAAAGCGGCCTGCGCCGGCCCAAGACCCACGGCCTGGGCGCCGACCTCGCGGGGCGGGTCGCGAGGGTCGGCGCGAGCGTGACCCGGTTTCGCCCCGGCGACGCGGTGTTCGGAGACGTCGCCGGATGCCGGGGGGGCAGCCTTGCCGACTCCGTATGCGCGCCCGAGGACCGGCTGTGTCCGATGCCGGCCAACCTGACGTTCGAGCAGGCGGCGTCGGTGCCCGTCGCCGGCCTCACGGCCCTCCAGGGTCTGCGCGACCACGGGCGGATCCAGGACGGCCAGCGGGTCCTGATCATCGGCGCCTCGGGCGGGGTGGGGACGTTCGCGGTGCAGATCGCCAAGTCGTTCGGAGCCCACGTGACGGGCGTGTGCAGCACGCCGAACGTGGAGCTGGTCCGCTCGCTCGGCGCCGACCGGGTCATCGACTACACCCGCGAGGACTTCGCCCGTGGGGGTCGGCGCTACGACCTCGTCTTCCAGCTGGCGGGGACACAGTCCGCGTCGGACTGCAGGCGCGCCCTGACCCGCAAGGGAACGCTCGTGCCGAGCAGCGGAGCGGGAGGCGGCCGCTGGCTCGGGCCCATGGCACGGCTCGCCCGGGCGCTCGTGTCGTCGCCTTTCGTGAGCCAGCGGATCGCCTTCTACGTCGCCAGGATGAACGTCCGCGACCTGGACTTCCTGAAGGAGCTCATCGAAGAAGGCAGGGTCACGCCGGTCATCGACCGGACCTACCCGCTCTCCGAGACGCCCGCGGCGATCCGCTACCTCGAACAGGGACACGCCCGCGGAAAGGTCGTCGTCACCGTGTGAGCCAGCCCCGGCGTCGAGCGCGGGCCTCGGGCAGCTCGAGCCGTCCCCGGCTGGAGCCGGATTCAGGCCTGGCTGCCGGACCTCGACCAGCTACGGCGGCAACTGGCCTCTTCGCTGCTGGATGTCACGCAGCGGCCAGGGGCTCAGCCAGCGTGCATCGAGTGATCGCACTTGAAGAGCCAGTGGCAGATCGGGATGACCTCGTGAAACGTGCACGAGACCACGAACACCACGATGATCAATGAAAGCACCGCGATGATGAGTCTGTGATGTCGTTCGATCGAGTTTGCGAATGCCGCCATCTTTCAAGTCTCCTTTGTCTCCCTTGAAGGTCATCCGTGTGATCGCCTTGCCAGATGTCTGCCGCCAAGCACGCCGATCAGCAGGACCAGCCCGGCACCAATCAGCAGCAAGGGCAGCAGCGGCACCGTGATCTCGTACAGTTCCCAAGCGCCCCCCAGGAGGAAGATCAGCCCATCGTCGGCTCCTCCAGACCAGTAGTGTAGTGTCGCGTTCGTCAGGCTCTCTTGAATCACACCGCTCGTTTCCTCCCGCAAGTGGAGACGAAATCGCCGGCCTCGGGGATACACCTCGATGCGCTAGGTCGCTGTACCCCTGGGCTCGCAGGTCCTCACCCCACGCTCGTCGCTCTCGAACGAACAACCCGATTCGAGGGCGGCTCGCAGCTTGTTGCGCGCCCGATGCAAGCGGATCTTCACCGTTGCCAGCGAAAGATCCAGCATCTCGGCGATCTCCGGATTCGTCAGGCCCTGCACGTCGTGCAGCAGGATCACGGCTCGATGAGACTCCGGGAGAGCCGCGATGTAGTCCTGAACGCAGGCGCTCATCTCCCTTTGCTCCATCATCTTGTCGAGCCGCGGTCCGGGATCGACGGCAATCTCGGCATTGTCCGGGCCGCTTGCGCCGCCCTCTTGCGCGAGCGATCGCGGCCGGTGGCGGTAGGCGGCCTGCCGAAACCGGTCATAGGCAACGTTCGTGGCGATGCGGTAGAGCCATGACGCCACTCTTGCCGGATCGTCCAACGTCGACCGTTTGGCGTAGGCCCGGAGCAAGGTCTCCTGCGTCAGATCCTCGGCTTCCGCCACATCGCGAACGATGCCGAGAATGTAGCGGTAGATCCTCGCCCGCTGGGGCGCGAGCTGGTTCGCCAACTCCGGGGCAGTGATCGTCAATTCATCCTTCGGGTCGCATTGACGCCGCAGGCCGGCGGGTGGTGCGCGGCAACAGATCTCACCTCTACTCCCCGGCGGCTCGTTCCGCAACGCCTCCTCGGAGGGCAACGCCCCGCCCATTCGAGTAGCGCGACTCGAACCCGCCACCGACCCGAGCTCGAGCTGTGTATCCCTTCGCCTGTCCGTTTCGTCTCAGCAGCAGACCCATCGGCTGAAACGACGGGAAGCGAAAGGAGACGAACCATGGGTGACAAGAACCGAAATGCGGCGCCGGACGAGGCCCGCAGCGATCGCGTCGGCAAGATCATGCCCGAATGCTGCGGCCCCATCTTCGAACGGATGAAAGAGGCCTTCTGCGACACCGGGCAGGACTCGTCATCCGGTTCTGTCTCCGAGACCGGCGAATCGAAGACCGCCACTTCCCGCGCCGCGGCAATGCGCAGGATGGCGGAGGCCTGCTGCGCGGCGAGATAGCGAGGAGATCGAGGGGGACGGATCGATCAGGCTTCGCGCTCTGCGAGACGTCCCGACACGTACTTGTGCAGCACGCTGGCAACGAGAGTCTGGTACGGAATGCCCTCCTGCAGGGCCCTCTTCTGCAACGCCTCGAGATCCTTGGTCGAGATCCGGATGTTGATGCGCCGGTCTTTGCGAAACGTGGCCTTCGCATACTCGCCGTAGCGAGCCATCTCCCTCTCCTTGTCGCGAACGGACCTCCACTCTGCGGCCTCGACCGCTGCCAGCACTTCGCGCTCTTCCTTGTCCAGCTCGGCCATGACTAGTCCCCCAGGTACTTCCTCGTCATCTTGCGGCTCGGGATGATGGTCTTCAAGAACACTTCGGACTCCGCTTCGACGAACGGAACGACGTACGCGTACGCTTCTACCTCGACGATGAAGACGCGCTGCCCCGGATACCGTTTCCGGTCCGGGTGTTCGAGAAGGTCGAGAACGTCGCCCCGCTCGATGTGAAACACGATCTCCTCGAACGTGATGCCGCGCTCCCGGAGGAGCTGTTCGTTCTTTTCCGGGCTCCAGGAGAAGTGCTTCACGGACCGATTCTAGCACAATGTGTGCCTTATGGATTCAGCCGAGAGCGAGGCTGGCGACGGCGGCTCCGGTCGGGCTCGGAATGGACGCGCCGGCCGCCGCGGTGGGCGCCGGCCGCGCCGCTGACGAGCCCGGGAGAGCCGTAGTAGTATTTCCGCCTTGAAGCCGGCACCGTTCGAATACCGAGCTCCGGACTCGCTCGCGGCGGCCCTCGAGCTGGCGGGCGAGCACGGCGACGACGCCAAGCTCCTGGCCGGCGGCCAGAGCCTCATCCCGGTGATGAACTTCCGGCTGGCGCAGCCGGCGATGCTGATCGACCTGAACGGCGTCGCCGAGCTCGACTTCGTGCGCCCGGGCGAGGACGGGACCCTGCGGGTCGGAGCGCTCACGCGGATGAGCCGGCTCGAGCGCTACGCCGAGCTCCCCGACTACTCGCCGCTCCTGGCCGAGGCGATCCCGTGGGTGGCGCATCCCCAGATCCGCAACCGCAGCACCTTCGGGGGGACGCTTGCGCACGCCGATCCGGCGGCCGAGGCGCCCGCCGTCTGCCTGGCGGACGGGGCGCGCTTCAAGCTGGCCAAGCGCGGCGGCGAGCGCTGGGTGGCGGCCGGGGAGTTCTTCCGCGGCCTCTTCGAGACGGCGCTCGAGCCCGACGAGATCCTCGTCGAGGTCGAGCTGCCGGCGGTCGGCGCGGGGAGGGGGACCTCGTTCCAGGAGATCGCCCGCCGGCACGGCGATTACGCCCTGGCCGGGGTGGCGGCCTCGGTGCGGCTCGCCGCGGGCGGCGCCATCGCGAGCGGCCGGCTCGTCTACCTGAGCGTGGGCGACAAGCCGGTGGACGCGGCGGCGGCGGCGGCCATGCTGGCCGGCGAGCGCCCCTCCGCGGCGCTCTTCGCGGCGGTGGCCGAGCACGTCGCCGCGCACGAGATCGAGCCCGCCGGGACCATTCATGCCACCCCCGAGTTCACCCGCCACCTCGTGCGCGTGCTGACGCGGCGGGCGCTGGCGAAGGCGGTCGAGCGGGCGGCGGCGGAGGGATCCCGATGAGCGTCCTGCACGAGGTGCGGGTCAAGGTCAACGGCAGCGAGCGCCGGGCGGCGACCGAGGCTCGCACGCTGCTCTCCGACTTCCTGCGCCACGACCTCGAGCTGACGGGGACGCACGTGGGCTGCGAGCACGGGGTCTGCGGCGCCTGCACCATCCTGCTCGACGGCGAGGCCGTGCGCTCCTGCCTGCTGCTCGCGGTGCAGGCCGACGGCCACGAGATCGAGACGGTCGAGGGATTGGCCGCCGAGGACGGCGCGCTCCATCCCCTGCAGGAGGCCTTCTGGGAGGCGCACGGCCTGCAGTGCGGCTTCTGCACGCCGGGCTTCCTCATGACCCTCGTGCCGTTCCTGGAGCGCCATCCCGATCCCTCCGAGCACGAGATCCGGGCGGCGATCTCCGGCAACCTGTGCCGCTGCACGGGGTATCAGCACATCGTCGACGCCGTGCGGCTGGCCGCGGCGAAGCTGTCGCGCGAGGGCTAGGCGATCGAGCCCGCGCCGCGATCGCTGACCGAGCTCGCCGAGGCGCTGCGCGGCGGGGCGCTGGCACCGGGCGAGCTCCTCGCCCGGCTCGAAGAACGCTTCGCGGCCACCGAGCCCGCGCTCGCGGCGTTCTACCCGGAGCCCGACCGCTTCCGCCGCCTCGAGCGCGAGGCCGCGGCGCTCGTCGCCCGCTTCCCGGAGCCGGCCGCGCGGCCGCCTCTCTTCGGCGTGCCCGTCGGCGTGAAGGACATCTTCCACGTCGACGGCTTCGCGACGACCGCGGGCAGCGCCGTGCCGCCGGCCGAGCTCGCCGGCCCCGAGGCGGCCGTCGTGACGGCGCTCAGGCAGGCCGGCGCGCTGGTGCTGGGCAAGACGGTCACCACCGAGTTCGCCTACTTCGCCCCCGGCGCCACCCGCAATCCCCGCGACCGCGAGCGCACCCCCGGCGGCTCGTCGAGCGGCTCGGCGGCGGCGGTGGCCGCGGGGCTCGCGCCGCTCGCCCTGGGCACCCAGACGATCGGCTCGATCTGCCGCCCGGCGTCGTACTGCGGCGTCTTCGGCTTCAAGCCGACCTACGGACGCAGCTCGCGCCGCGGCGTCGTCCCGCTGGCGCCGTCCGTGGACCACGTGGGCTGCTTCACGGCCGACGCGGCGAGCGCCGAGCTCGCGGCGGCCGCGTTCTGCGCCGGCTGGAAGACCGTCTCGCCGGCCGCCGCGCCGCGCCTCGCGGTACCCGAGAGCCCCTACCTCGGCCGCGCCGAGCGCCCCGCCCGCGAGCGCTTGCGCCGCGCCTGCGAGCACCTCGTCGGCCGCGGCATCGCGGTGCTCGGCGTCCCGGTGATGGCGGACTTCGACGCCATCGAAGCGCGCCATCGGCTGCTCGTGGCGGCCGAGGCGGCGGCCGTCCACGAGCGCTGGTACGCCGCCTGGGGCGACACCTATCACGCGACGACCCGCCAGCTGATCGCGACCGGGCGCGCCGTCTCGGCGCCCGATCTCGCCGCCGCCCGGGCCGGCCGCGAGCGGCTGCGGCAGGAGCTGACGGCGGCCATGGACGCCCACGGCGTGGACCTCTGGCTCTCGCCGGCCGCGCCCGGGGAGGCGCCGCTCGGGCTCGACTCCACCGGCGATCCGGTGATGAACCTCCCGTGGACCTACGCCGGGCTGCCCGCCGCGAGCCTGCCCCTGCCGTGCGGCCCGGGCGAGCTGCCGCTCGGCCTGCAGCTGGCCGGGCGCTGGGGCGCCGACGAGGAGGTCCTGGCCTGGGCGCGGACCCTGGAGAGGGTGCTGGCGGCGTGAGCGTCCTGCGCCACCGCCTCGAGCGCGGCCGCTACTTCGACTCGGTCGTGCTCATGCAGCTGCAGCGCGGGCTGGCGGCGATCGACGGCGTGCACGAGGCGGGCGTGGTGATGGCGACCCCCGCCAACCAGGAGCTGCTCGTCGCGGGCGGCCTGCTGGCGAGCCCGCTGGCGGGGGCCCGCGGCGACGACCTGCTGATCGCGGTGAGCGCGTCGAACACCCGGATCGCGGAGACGGCTCTCGCGCGCTTCGAGGCGCTGGTCGCCGCGCGCCCGACCGGCGCCGGCGCCGCGTACCGCCCGCGCAGCTTGCGCGCCGGGCTGGCGCGGCTGCCCGCCGCCCGCTGGGTCCTCGTCTCCGTGCCCGGGCGCTACGCCGCCGAGGTGGCGCGCCAGGTCCTGGGGGCCGGCCGCAACGTCTTCCTCTACAGCGACAACGTCTCCCTCGAGGACGAGGTGGAGCTCAAGCGGACGGCGGCCGCGCGCGGCCTGCTCGTGCTCGGGCCGGACTGCGGCACCTCGATCGTCGCGGGCGCCGGGCTGGGGTTCGCCAACCGGGTGCGGAGCGGTCCGGTCGGCCTCGTCGGGGCGTCGGGCACCGGGCTGCAGGCGATCGCCTCGCGCCTGCACGCGCTCGGCTCCGGCATCTCGCAGGCGATCGGGACGGGCGGCCGCGACCTCTCGGCCGAGGTCGGCGGGGCGACGGCCCTCCGCGCGCTCGGACTGCTGGGCGTCGACGCCGGCACCCGGGTCGTCGTCGTCGTCTCGAAGCCGCCGCACCCGAGGGTGGCCGCGGATCTCCTGGCGCGGACGCACGCGCTCGGCAAGCCCGTCGTCGTGCAGTTCCAGGGCTGGGCGCCGCCCGGCCGGCGGGTGGCGAACCTGCACTTCGCCGCCGACCTCGAGGACGCCGCCCGCCTGGCCGCCGGCCTGGCGGCCGCGCCGGAAGCGGCGGGTGCGGCGCCACGCCGGCCGCCGGCCCGGGGCCTGCTGCGCGGTCTCTTCTCGGGCGGCACGCTCGCCAGCGAGGCGCTCTCGCGCCTCGAGGCCGTGGTGCCGGCGATGGCCTCCAACCTGGCGGGCCATCGGGCGCAGAAGCTCGCCGCGGCGCAGAGCACGGGAGCGCACGCGGTGCTCGACCTCGGCGCCGACGAGCTCACCGTCGGCCGGCCGCACCCGATGCTCGACCCCGAGCTCGTCGTCGAGCATCTCGCCCGCGCGGCGCGCGATCCCGGGGTCGGCTCGATCCTGCTCGACGTCGTGCTGGGCGACGGCGCCCACCCCGACCCCGCCGCCGTCCTGGCGCCGGCCGTGGAGCGGGCCCTGGCGGGCGCCGCCCGCGACCTCGAGATCGCGGTTGCCCTCGTGGGGACCGACGAGGATCCGCAGGACCTCGCGGAGCAGAAGGCGCGGCTCGAAGCCGCCGGCGCCCGGGTCTACACCGAGCTCGGCGCGGCGGTCGACCGGATCCTCGAGCGCGTCGGCGCCGCCGCCGATCCCGCCGCCGCCGCCGCCGATCCCGCCGCCGCCGCCCTCGAGGCGCCGCTCGTGGCGGTCAACGTCGGCCTCGAGCTCTTCCACAAGAGCCTGGTCGACCAGGGAGTAGAGTCGGTGCACGTCGACTGGCGGCCGCCCGCGGGGGGCAACGAGAGGCTGGCCGCGATTCTCGCCCGGCTCGACGGCGCGGCGCGGGCGGCGGCGGTGGAGGGCGGCGGATGAACGTGGAGCAGGCGAATCAGACGGCGGTCGAGCGGATGATGGCGGCGCACCCGGTGCTCAAGACGGTGGCGCGCGCCGGCGACGTCGTGCCGGGGCTCGACGCCAAGCGCATCCTCCACGCCGGCCCGCCGATCGCCTGGGGGCGCATGTCCGGGCCGCTGCGCGGCGCCGTCATCGGAGCGCTGCTCTTCGAGGGCCTCGCCGAGTCGCGGGAGGACGCGATCCATCTCGTCGAGTGCGGCGAGATCGCCTTTTCGCCCTGCCACCACCACGGGGCGGTGGGACCCATGGCCGGCGTGACGTCGGCCTCGATGCAGGTCTACGTCGTGGAGGACGCCGTCCACGAGCGCCGCGCCTTCTCGACCTTGAACGAGGGCTACGGCAAGGTCCTGCGCTACGGCGCCTTCGCGCCCGAGGTGCTGGACAAGCTGCGCTGGATGAACGAGGTGATGGCCCCGATGCTCGAGATCGCGCTCGCCGAGTCCGGCGGCATCGACCTGCGGGCGCTCATCGCCGAGGCGTTGCACATGGGCGACGAGGGGCACAACCGCAACAAGGCCGGCTCCCTGCTCTACCTGCGCCAGCTGGCGCCCGCCGTCCAGAAGACGGCGACCGACGCGGCCGCGGCCGCCAACGTGCTCGCGTTCCTGGGCGACAACGCGCTGTCGGTGCTGAACCCGGTGATGGCCGCCTGCAAGCTGATGGCCGAGGCCGGCTCCGGCGTCGAGGGCAGCACGGTGGTGACCACCATGGCCCGCAACGGCACCGACTTCGGCATCCGGGTCAGCGGCCTGGGCGAGCGCTGGTTCACCGCTCCCGCGGAGGTGCCGGACGGGCTCTACTTCCCAGGCTTCACGAGCGCCGACGCCAATCCGGACATCGGCGACAGCACGATCACCGAGACTGCCGGCATCGGCGCCTTCGCGATGGCCGCCGCCCCGGCCATCGTCAACTTCGTGGGCGGGGCGCCGGAGGACGCGCTCGCCGCGACGCTCGAGATGTACGAGATCACCGTCGCCGAGCACCGGCAGCTCACCATCCCCGCCCTCGGCTTCCGCGGCTCGCCGCTCGGCATCGACATTCGCAAGGTCGTCGAGCTCGGGATGACGCCGCGGGTCAACACCGGCATCGCGCACCGCAAGGCGGGGGTCGGGCAGGTCGGCGCCGGGCTCGTGCGCCCGCCGATGGCGATCTTCGAGGAGGCCCTCGTCGCCTTCGCCGACCGGTACCTGGAGAAAGAGGCATGACCGACAAGCTCGTGGGAGCCCGCGTCCGGCGCAACGAGGATCCGCGCCTCCTGACCGGGCGGGCGCTCTTCGTGGACGACGTGCGGCGGCCCGGCATGCTGCACGTCGCCTTCCTGCGCAGCCCCTTCGCGCACGCGCGGGTGAAGGCCGTCGACGTCGCCGCGGCGCGCGAGGCGCCGGGCGTCCACGCCGTCTACACCGCCGCCGACCTCGGCGACTACTGGCAGCCCGGCCCGCTGCTCGTGCCGCCGCCGCCGGTCGCGGGCGCGACCTTCCACCAGCGCACGCAGGTGCCGCTCGTCAAGGACAAGATCCGGCACCTCGGCGAGCCCGTGGCGATGATCGTGGCCGACAGCCGCGCCCTGGCCGAAGACGCCGCCGACCTCGTCCTCCTCGATTGCGAGCCGCTGCCGGCGGTGGTCGACCTCGAGGAGGCGCTGGCGCCGGGCGCGCCCCTCGTCCACGACGACCTCGAGTCGAACGTCGCCGCCCACGTGCCGCAGCGCAAGGGCGACTACGCCGCCGCCCGGGCGCGGGCCGACGTCGTGCTCGCGCGCCGCTTCGACTACGACCGCGGCGCCTCGGCGGCGATCGAGAACCGCGGCGTCGTCGCCGAGTGGGACCGCTTGAGCGAGCGCCTGACCGTGTGGGACACGACCCAGGCGCCCATCCCCATCCGCAACGGGCTGGCGGGGATGCTGGGCCTCTCGGAGTCGCAGGTGCGGGTCGTCGCGCCCTTCATCGGCGGCGGCTTCGGCCCGAAGATCATGATGTTCTACCCGGAGGAGGTGTTGATCCCCTGGGCCGCCATGCGGTTGGGAAAGCCGCTCAAGTGGATCGAGGACCGGGCCGAGAACTTCGTGGCGACGACCCAGGAGCGCGGCCAGATCCACCACGCCGAGATCGCTTTGACGCGGGACGGCCGCGTCCTCGGCGTCAAGGACACCTTTCTCCACGACACCGGGGCCTACGACCCCTACGGGCTGACGGTGCCCCTCAACAGCCAGTGCACCCTGCTCGGGCCGTACGACATCCCGGCCTACGAGAGCGAGTTCCAGGCCGTCTTCACGAACAAGACGATCGTCACGCCCTACCGGGGGGCCGGCCGCCAGCACGGGGTCTTCGTCATCGAGCGCCTGCTCGACGCCGCGGCCCGCGAGCTGGGGATCGACGTGATCGAGATCCGGCGCCGCAACTTCATCGCCCCGGACGCCTTCCCCTACGAGAACGAGGTGATCTACCAGGACGCCGCGCCGCTGGTCTACGACAGCGGCAACTACGAGCCGATCCTCGAGAAGGCCCGCGCGATGATCGGCTGGGACGAGTTCCTGGCGCAGGACCAGCCCCGCCTGCGGGCCGCGGGGCGGCACCCGGGCATCGGGATCGTGGCCTACGTCGAGGGCACGGGGATCGGCCCCTACGAGGGGGCGCGGGTGCAGGTCGAGCCGACGGGCAAGGTGTCGGTCGCCACCGGGATCGGCACTCAGGGCCAGGGGCACTACACGGTGCTCGCGCAGATCGCGGCGGATCAGCTCGGGGTCGCGGTCGCCGACGTCGAGGTGACGACGGGCGACACGGACCAGTTCCACTGGGGCAGCGGCACCTTCGCCAGCCGCGGCGCGGTCGTGGCCGGCAACGCGGTGCACGCGGCCGCCAAGGAGGTGCGCGGCCGCATGCTGGCGCTGGCGGCCAGGCACCTCGAGGCCGAGGTCGGGGAGCTCGAGCTGGCGGGCGACGGGGTGCGGGTGGCGGCCGACCCCGCGCGGGCCATCGGCCGCGCCGAGCTGGCGCGGCTCGCCAACCCGCTGCGCGGCGCCGTCGAGCCGGGCACCGAGCCCGGCCTCGAGGCGACGAAGTACTTCGGCCCCTACCGCGGCGCCACGGCCAGCGGCGTCCACGCGATGATCCTCGACGTCGACCCGGAGACGATGCTCGTCGAGGTGCTCGACTACGTCGTCGTCCACGACTGCGGCACGGTCCTGAGCCCGACGATCGTCGACGGCCAGGTCCACGGCGGCGTCGCCCAGGGGCTCGGCAACGCGTTCTACGAGGAGCTCGTCTACGACGGCGCGGGGCAGCTGCTCAACGCCTCGTTCATGGACTTCCTCGTGCCGACCGCGCTCGACGTGCCGCGAATCAAGGTCGGGCACCTCGAGACCCCCTCGCCGCTCAACGAGCTCGGATCCAAGGGGGCGGGGGAGGCCGGGGCGATCCCCGTCGCCGCGCTCTTTGCCCAGGCGCTCGAGGACGCCCTCCAGGTCCCCGGCCTCGAGATCCTCCAGATCCCGCTCCACCCGAGCCGCCTGTGGGAGATCGTCCGCCGGGCGCGGGCCGCGGAGGGCGCCGCGGGCGACGCAAGGAGCACGCATTCATGAAGCTCGAAGGCGAGCACCACTTCGACGTCGACCGCGAGCGCCTCTTCGAGGCGTTGCTCGACCCCGCGATCCTGGCCCGCACGATGCCCGGCTGCGAGAAGCTGGAGCGCACGGACGACAACAGGTTCAAGGGCGTCCTCAACGTGGCCATCGGCCCGGTGAAGGGCAAGTTCCAGGGCACCCTCGAGCTCACCGACGTCAGGCCGCCGGATGGCTACCACATGCTCCTCAACGGCCAGGGCCCGTCCGGCTTCATGAAGGGCGAGGGCGAGATCGTCCTCACGGCCGCCGCGGACGGCGGCACGACCCTGCGCTACGCCCTCGACGCCCAGGTCGGCGGCCGCATGGCGGCCGTCGGCCAGCGCCTGATGGACAGCTCCGCCAAGGTCATCGCCCAGCAGGGGCTCGAGGGCCTGGCGGCGCAGGTAGAAGCCGCCCCGGCCGCGCCGGCCGCCGAGGGCGAGGAGGCCCGGCCGGCGCCGCCCGCCCCCCCGTCGCAGGCCCGGCTGGCGGCGCGCTTCGCGGGCGGGCTGTGGAAGGAGATGGTGCCGGCGCCGGCCCGGCGGGGCCTGGCGATCGCCGGCTGGGTGCTCCTGGGCGTGGTACTCGGCTGGTGGCTGCGAGGTTGCTAGCAGAGCTGCAACGCACGTGGCGCGAGCGTGATGCGGTGCAAATCCTGAACCGCGCTCGACCCGCCACCGCGGCACGAGACCTGGGAGATCGTCGACGGCTTCGTGCGCCTGATGCTCCCGGCGGCCGGCGCCGCGCTTCAGGGCGCCGCCCTACGAGATCACCCCGAGGAACTCCGCGAGCGACAGGTCGTCACAGAGAAGCGGCTCCGGACCTGCGAGCGGGCGCTGCCCCGTTCCGGATCCTCGAACCGTCGGCGGCGCGCGGCCCGACATCCGCTCCAGGGCGTCAGCCGCCCGGCCGGTAGACCCGTTCGGCGTGGGCCGAGATGTCCTCGGGGTAGAAGTAGACGGGCCGCAGGTTGCCCTCCGCGTAGCGCTGCACCTGGTCGTCGAAGTGCGGGGAGCTCGGATCGCCGCTCTCGCCGCCGGCGGTCACCGCGAGGGCCCGCACGCGGTCGCCCAGCTCGACGACCGCGACGAAGCTGTTGCCGCTCGTGCCGTAG
>JAOTWP010000222.1 GCA_029862975.1 Acidobacteriota bacterium | reverse complement strand
TCCTCGAGCCGGCCGGCGAGGCGGCGGTCGAGGCCTTCCACCGAGACCTCGGCGCGCGCCGCCGCGGTGACCCCGGCGACGGCGCGGCTCGGCAGCCAGACCCGGACCCACGGCCGGTCCTCGGTCTGCACGACGGCGGCCACGCCGCCGGCCGGAACGCGCTCGCCCGCCTCGAAGGGGAGCTGGTCGACGACCCCGGCGCCCGGTGCCCGGATCGTCAGGTCGCGCAGGCGCTTGGCGGCCTGCATCAACCGCGCCTCGCGCTCGGCGGCCGTGGCCAGGGCCTCGTCGCGCTCGCGCCGGGCGCGGTCGAGCTCCTTCGTGCTGGCCACCCGGCGCTCGCTCAAGGTCTTCACCCGCTGGAACTCGCCTTCGGCCTCGGCGAGCAGCGCCTGGGCGGCCGCCAGCGCGGCCTCGCGCGCCCGGGCCTCGGCCTCGGCGACCTCGGTGTCTAGCTGCACGAGGATCTCGCCGGCCGCGACCCGCTGGCCGCGCTCGACCGGCACGGCGACGATCACCTCCGAGACGGGAGCGGCGACCTCGAGCGCGGTGCGCTCCACGGTGCCGGCGAGCTGGAAGACCCGGTCGCCGCCGCAGCCGGCCGCGAGCAGGGCCGCGGCGGCCGCCGGCAGCGTCCAACGTCCTGCGAGAGTCACCATGCGATCCTCCTCGTTCTTGCTCGGCGGACGCTTCGTAGCTGGCGGCGCGGTACGGGGCCGAGCCTCGCCGGTCTGCCCTGACACGGCGTTGTGACGTCCCGCGGGCGTACTATGCTACCGCGCCCCCGAGCTCGTCACTACCCGCCGAGGCGGGTGGCGGGCGGGCCCCCCTCGGTTACGCTCGAGACCCGGCGGCAGCGCCCGCCACCGTCCCGCCCTTCGCAATGCCGCTCCCACCTTCCACCTCCCGCAGGCTCGGCTCCTTCGAGCGCGCCGAGGCGCTCACCGGCCGCCACTTCGCGTACAACCTGGTCGTGGCGCTGCGGCTGGCCCGGGCGCCGGCCGACGGGGATCTGCGGCGGGCGCTCGACGCCGTCCGAGAGCGCCATGCCCTGCTGCGCTCGCGGATCGTCGGCAGGGGGCGGCGGGCGCGGTTCGAGGGCGGCTCGGTGCCGGCGATTCCCGTGCGCCCGATGGCAGCGGACGAGGACGGCTGGCGCGCGGTCGTCGAGAGCGAGCTGGCGTCGCCGTTCGACGTCGCCCGGGGACCGCTCGCCCGCTGCGTCACCGCACCGGCGCCGGACGGCGCGCGGCGCGACCTCGTTCTCACGCTGCATCACGCCGTGGTCGACGCGGAGGGCTGTCTCGAGCTTGTGCGGCGGATCGTCGCGTCGCTCGCCGGGGAAGAGGGGCCGGCCGCGGCGCCGGCCGGGCTGCCGCCGAGCCCCGACGCCGGCTTTCCCGCCGCCTACCGGGCGCCGCGCTGCTGGCCGGCGAGCGCCCGGTTCCTGCTGCGGGAGCTCGGCGGCGAGCTGGCCTACCGCCGCCGCACGCGCGGCTTCGCCGCCGCGCCGGCCAGCGGACCCTTCCGCTGCCGTACGCTGTCCGTGACGCTGCCCGAGGACGAGACCGAGGCGCTCGTGCGCGCCTCGCGCCGCGAGCGCGTCGGGCTGACCGCCGCCCTCGACGCGGCCATGCTGCTGGCCGTCGCCCGGCGCCGCTACGGCGGCCGCGAGCTGCCGTACCGGTACTTCGCCTTCCCGCTCCTGCGTCCCTACCTGCGCCCGCCCGTCCCTCCCGAGGTGTTCGCCAGCTACACCGGGATCATCCGCCTGACCCTCGGCCTGTCGGGCGCGACGGATCCGTGGACCCTCGCCGCCCGGATCCATCGCCAGATCGACGCGGCCGTCAAGCGCGGCGACAGGTTCCTCGCCGCGCGCTGGAGCGCCTTCTCGATGCGGACCCTCTTCGCCCAGAGGGCGAGGCGGATGAGCACCGTCGCCCTCAACTACGCCGGCGCCGTGCCGGGCGACCTCGAGCCGGCGATCGAGGAGCTGCACGCCTTCGTCACCAACTTCCCGCTCGGTCCGGAGTACACGGCGCAGACGCGGATCTTCCGCCGCCGGCTCTGCTGGGACGTCGTCTACCTCGACGTCGACATGGACCGGGACGAGGCCCTCGCCATCGTCGAAGACGCGCGCGAGACCCTGGCGCGGGCGGCCGAGCGCCCGGGCCGGGAAGCGGGGCGCGAATGAAGGTCTCCGCGCGCGAGATCGCCGAGATCGTCTGCCTGCAGCTCGGGCGCCGGCAGGTGGCGCCGCAGGATCGCCTGATGGAGGACCTCGGGGCCGATTCGGCGGATCTGCTCAACCTCGTCGTCGCCCTGGAGGACCGTTGGGGCATCGCGATCGGCGAGGAGGAGGCCGGAGCGTTGCGGACCGTCGACGACCTGCGGCGTCTCGTCGAGAGCCGCGACTAGTTGCGGAGGCGGACGGCGGTGAGCACCCTGCTGGCGACCCTGGAGCGCCGCGCGCGCGAGCATCCCGAGCGCGAGGCCTTCGTCTTCGCCGGCCGCCCGCACGGCTACGGCGAGCTGTGGGCGGGCGCCGGGCGCTGCGCGTCGGGGCTCGTCGGCCACGGCGTGGCGCCGGGCGACCGCGTCGTCCTCGCCCTGCCCAACGGTCCCGACTTCTTCGCGGCGTTCTACGGCACGCTGCGCGCCGGCGGCATCGCGGTTCCCCTGTTTCCCGGCTCCGGCGCTGGGCGGCTCGCGGCCGCGGCGCAGCGCTCCGGAGCCGAGGTCGTCGTCACGGCCGGGGAGGGCGAGCCCGAGCGCCGCGCCCAGTCGCCCCGCGCCTGGGCGCCCCGCGACCGGGCGCCCCGCGCGCTCTCGGTCGCCGCGCTGGCTGCCGCCGCCGCCCGGCGGTTGCCGCCGGCGCCCGGTCTCGACGACGTGGCCTACATCCAGTACACCTCGGGGAGCACGGGCGAGCCCAAGGGCGTGCAGGTTCGCCACGCCGACGTGATGGCGAACGTCCGGCAGATGGTCCAGGGCATGAAGATCACGCCGCGGGAGGTCTTCGTCAGCTGGCTGCCCGTGCATCACGACATGGGTCTCGTGCTGATGACGATGGTCCCGTTCCATCTCGGGGCGCGCCTGGTCCTGCTGCCGGCCGGTCTGCGCCAGCCGCGATCCTGGCTCGCCGCCATCGCGGACCACGGCGGCACCTTCACCGCGGCGCCCGACTTCGCCTACCGGGTCTGCCTGCGAACCGTGCGCGATCCGGGCGGCTACGACCTCGGGACCGTCAGGGTGGCGCTCAACGCCGCCGAGCCCGTCCGCGCGGCCACGCTGCGAGCCTGCGCGGAGCGCTTCGGGCGCGCCGACGTGATGGTCCCGGGCTACGGGCTCGCCGAAGCGACGGTCGGCGTCAGCATGTGGCCGCCGGGGACGCCGGTCAAGGTGGACGGGCGCGGCTTCCCCTCCGTGGGGAGAGGCTTCCCGGGCGTCGAGCTCGCGATCCTCGCGGACCGTGGGGAGCTCGCCGCGCCCGGCGAGACGGGGGAGATCCTCGTCAGGAGCCCGGCCAACACGATCGGCTACTGGGACGACCCGGAAGCCACCGCGGGCCTCTTCTGGGGCGCCGGCTACCTGCGCACCGGCGATCTCGGCTACCTCGACGGCGACGGCGATCTCTTCGTCGTCGGCCGGTCGAAGAACCTCATCATCCAGGCCGGCCGCAACATCGCGCCGGCCGAGGTCGAGGCGGTGCTCGACGCCCTGCCCTTCGCCCGCCGCTCGGCGGCGGTGGGCATCGACCGCGGCGGCCCCGAGGGCGAGCAGATCTACGCCTTCGTCGAGCTCGCGGCGCGCGCGGCGCGCTCGGAGCCGAACTTCCGCGAGATGGCGGTCCAGGCGGTGGCGGAGATCCGCGCCGAGCTCGGCCTCGGTCCCGGCCGGCTCTACCTCGCCAAGCCGCGCACGGTGCCGCTGACCGAGACCGGCAAGATCCGCCACGCCGAGCTGCGGGAGCGCTACGCGAACGGCAGCCTCGCCGCGAGCGGACAGCTGCTCTTCCCGAAGTACTGATCCACAGGTCGTTTCCTGGCCGCCCTGCCGCGGCCTTGGCGCTGCGCGAGTGTTCGTGTATGTGGATGATAGAGAATAGACTTCAAGTAGGGCGGCTCGGCAGCGATCGGCGAGGTGAAGACCCTCCTGCCTGGTTCTTTTCGTCTTTCTGGCGACAGACCCAGACCGTGGTACGACCGAGCGCGGTCCCTTGTCGTTAGGCACCGCGGGTGACACGATCTCGACGAACTGATGCTGTCATGCCGCGTCAGAAGTGGCTCCGGCACTCGAAGGAGGTCGACCGTGCGGAGGTCCTCGACTCTTCCCGCGCAGCGCAGTCCCCGCTCCCGGTCGTGGCGCCTGCTCCCGACCTTCTTCTGTCTCGCCCTGGCGGCGGGCGCGAGCCCGGCGGCGGAGGTACCTGAGGGGATCGGCGTCTTCG
>JAOTWP010000221.1 GCA_029862975.1 Acidobacteriota bacterium | reverse complement strand
TCGAGGAGATCGTCGCCCGCCACGTCGCGGCCCGCGGCGGCGCCGAGCGCTGGCGGGCGCTCGCGGCGCTGCGCCTCGAGGGCACCTACGCGGCGTTCAGCCAGCGCTCGGACTTCACCCTCGTCCGGCGGCGCGGCGACCTCTACCGGCTCGACTTCGCCCTCCTCGAGGCGCCGGCCGTCCGCGCCCGCGACAGGGAGGGCGTCTGGGCGCTCCACAAGCTGCTGCAGCCCGCGCCGGAAAGGATCAGCGAGGGGCCCTACCGGACCCAGATGGAGCGGGAGTCGCTTTTCGGGCTGCCTTTGCTCGACTATGGGGACAAAGGGATCTCCGTAGAGCTCGCGGGAGAGGGCGAAGTGGAGGAAATCCCGACGGTCGACCTCGAGGTGACCTTCCCCGGCGGCCAGCGGGAGACCTGGAGGCTCGACGCCGAGAGCTTCCTCGAGGTCGCCATCGACAGCACGGTCGTCGACCACACCCAGTCCGCCGAGCCCGTCCCCCAGCGCGCCTTCTACGACGACTACCGCGACGTCGAAGGCCTCGTCATCCCCCACCAGATCGACCTCGAGTTCGGCCACCGCCTCGAGAGCATGACCGTCGCGACCGTCGAGATCGACCCCGAGCTCCCCGCGACGGCCTTCAGCCCGCCGCCCGTCGACGATCCTTCGAGCTAGCGTCCTCCAGGCCCCCTGCTTCGAGCCTAGTCTGCGAGCCGCTCGCGGAAGGCTACGAAGCGGCCCCAGCAGGAGGCGAGCTCCATTCCGCGCTGGATGAAGGCGGCGATGTAGTAGCGGCCGCTCTCGGCGTCGGCTAGCGCGCCGCCGAGGTTCTCGGCGTGGACGATGTGCTTGGGGAAGAGGTTGAGGTGCATGTCCTGGTAGTACTTGTCCTGGGGGTAGACCTCGTCCCAGTCCTTGCCGTAGCGCTCGCGGAGCTTGGCGTTGGCGACCGCGAAGGTACCGGGGTGCCAGATCCGCTGGATGGTGTTCATGGGGTGTTCCATGGCCACGCAGTCGATCCCCAGCCACTTGATCTTGCGCGCGATGCACCAGTCGGCGAAGTCCGGCGAGGGGCCCGGGTGCTGGATCATGTAACGGAACTCGTCCGAGTCCGGGCTCGCCCAGCCGTAGCGGTGCCAGCCGGTCTTGATCAGCAGGATGTCGCCGTCCTCGAGGTCGACCTGGGCCTCGATCATCGCCGGGGTGTAGACGCTCGAGTCGCTGACCTCGGCCGAGATGTCGGCGATGACGCCGGGGCCGTGCCAGTAGTCGAGCGGCACCTCGCCGATCGTCCGGCCGGCGGCCCAGAAGTGCTTCTCGCCGTCCATGTGGGTGGCGAGATGGAAGCTCGCCCGGCAGTGGGCGTTGTTGCGGCCGAGACCGAGGTCCTGGCCGCCGACCCGCTTCGTGTACTTGACGCTCAGGGGCTCGTAGTTGGCCCACTGCGGGGTCTGGACGCTGAACGGCAGGGTCATGTCGAGCGCCTCGATCGCGCCGAGGGCGGCCTCGAGCCCGGCGTCGTCCTGCCCCTCGCCGGGGGTGAGCGCGACGACCCGGCTCCAGGAGGACTCGACCTCCAGGAACGGCAGCGGCGGCACGAAGAACCAGGCGCGGCGGTTCAGGATCTCGCCGACGTCGCCGCCCAGGCCCTCGAGCAGCAGCAGCCCGGCGCGCGGCATCTCGCGGTGGGTCAGGGCGTAGTACTCGGCCGCCGGGAAGAGCTCGTCCCAGGTCTTCCCGGTGGTCTCCCGGGCGCGCGCCGCCGCCCGCTCGAACTCGCCCGGGTGGAGGCGCCGGACGTTGGTGTTCATCGGGTGCTCGGCGCATCCGCAGTCGACCCCGACGACCTTGAGCTTCATCTCGAGCGCCCAGGGGAAGAAGTCGGGCGACGGCCCCGGATGGCGCACGTAGTAGCCGAACTCCTTGTTCTCGACCCCGCCCTGGGCCGCCGGGTTGGCGACGTCCGGCTGGTCCCAGGCGTAGCGCCGGTAGCCCGTGTGGACGACGAGGATGTCGCCCTCGCGCACGGCCACCCGGTCGCGGATCATCGCCGGCGAATAGAAGCCGTAGTCGCCGACGGCGTCGGAGACGTCCGCCACGACGCCGGGACCGAAGAGCGCGGCGAGCGGCAGGTCGGCGATCGCCGCCGCCCCCGAGTGGAAGGCGCGCGGCCCGACGAGGTGGGTGCCCGTGTTGTTGCTCCACTCGATGAGCTGCCCGTTGGCCCCCTGGCCGCCGCCCCAGGATCCCGTGAGGCGCTTGAAGAAGTGCACCTGGAGCGGCATCTCGCCGGGAAAGGGCGGCGTGAAGATCGAGAGCGGCTGCGTCAGGTCGTGCCAGCGGGCGTTGGCGAGCGTGGTGAGGACATCCTGGCGGTTCATCGAGCTCCTCCCGGGGAATGGGCGCGCCGGCTCCGGCCGACGCGCCGGGCCGAGGCTTCGGCGCCCATTGTAGCGGCGCGCGCGCGTCTTTCGCGCCGTCCGGGCCGCCGGGACGCGGGCTTGACCCGAGCCGCCGCGAGGAGTATCTTCGACTCGAGAAGACAACGACCGAGGAGGCTCTATGAGCACACCGCCCGGCCATTTGCGGCCCTCGACGACGCCGATCGGTACGCAGGCGATCTCGAGGGCCAACCGCGAGGCCCCGAGGCGCTCCGCCTACTCCTAGAGGGACACCCGGCCGTCACGGCCGGACCCGAGGCCCGAGTCGCAAAGACTCCCGGAACGCCACCCTCGAGGCCGTCCTCTCCACAAGCGAGAGATGAAGGGACCCGAGTCGATCGGGTCCCTTTTGTATCTCCGTCGCCTGCCTCGTCGCCGCGCGGCCGCGGCTCACTCCGGGCGCTCGTTGCCGCGATCGAGGTCCGCGACGATCAGCCAGGGGGCGGCGGGGGACTCGCGGGCGAGCGCCAGGATGAAGCTGCCCTCGTCCATCGTCGCCGCCTCGTCGCCGTAGCCGTAGGCTCCGATGATGAAGCCGACGTTCTCCCCGGCCGAGAAGGCGAGCGCGCGCAGCCGGAGGTCGCCGCCCGCGTCCCGGTACTTGTCCCGGATCGCGTCGCGGCCGCGCAGCCAGCCGAGCCGGCCGGGGACGAAGCCGTCGGGGACGAAGAGCCGGGCCAGCTCCTCCTCGTCGCCCCCTTTCCAGGCCCGCTCGTAGTCCGTGAGAACCCGCTCCAGAGCGGGCGGCAGCGCGACGCCGGCCAGCCGCTCGGCGGCGGGCTCCTGGCCGTGAGCCCCGAGGAGGGCCGGTAGGGAGAGGGCGACGAAGGCGAGGGCGCGCTGCGGCATTCCAGAACCTCCCGAAGTTGGTGTTGGGCTCCCGAGTCTACCCGCCAGGGCGATTCCCGAGCACCGCGGCGTCGTGGACCGGGCAGGCTAGGACCGTCTGCCGAGGGGCACCTCGCCGGCGGCGAGCAGGCCGCGGGACTGCAGCAGCTCGAGGAGCCGGCGCCGGGTGGCGTCGCGGGGGCCGTCCGTGGACAGACGCTCGAAGTGCCGGGCGTGCGCCGGGGCCGGCGGCTCGAACTCCGCCAGCTGCCGCGCCATGAGCTCGACGCGGCCGTCCGAGCGGGTGTCGTGCAGGCGCCGGCGCTCGAGCCGCCGCACCCGCTCGGGGGGAGCGCAGACGACCTCGAGGAAGACGAGCCGCGCTCCCGAGCGCCGCGCCAGCTCCAGGACCGGCTGGCGATCGCCGCGCCGCTTGAAGGCCCCGTCGACGACCACCGGAAAGCCGGCGAGGAGCAGGTTCTCCGCCCGCTGGCAGACCTCGGCGTAGGTCCGCTCGTTCATCGTCGGCGAGTAGAGCCCCTCCTCGTAGGGGACGTAGACGCGGGTGTTCTCGCCGACGCCGGCGATCTGCTTGCGGACGGCGTCGGTCGACAGCACGTGCCAGCCGAACCGCTCGCGCAGGAAGCGGGCGATCCCCGTCTTGCCCGTGCCCATGAGCCCGTAGAGCACCACGAACGGCGGCCGGTCGCGGCCCCCCGCGTAGGCGTAGGCGAGCCCGAAGTAGCGGCGCGCGAGGTTGCGCTGCGCCCGGCGCTCCTCGCCGCCGAGGGCCGGGTCCGAGGCGGTGAAGGCGGCGACCTTGCCGCGCAGGTAGGCCCGGTAGCACTGGTAGAAGGGCAGGAGCTCGGGCAGCTCCGCGTCGCCCGCGAGCTCGACGAAGCGCTCGACGAACCGCCGCGAGAGATCCGGCCGGCCGTGGAAGTCGAGGTCCATGGCCAGAAAGGCGACGTCGGCCGCCTGGTCGCAGCAGCGCAGCCGGTCGCTGAACTCGATGCAGTCGAAGACCACCGGCGGGTCCTCGAAGAAGACGTTGCCGAGGTGCAGATCGCCGTGGCCGTCGCGGATCCGCCCGCCGGCGACGCGGCGCGCGAACAGCTCCGAGTGCTCCCGGTAGAAGGTCTCGGTCCAGTCGCGGACGTGGTCGTAGCGGCCGCGGGCGATCAGCTTGCCG
>JAOTWP010000220.1 GCA_029862975.1 Acidobacteriota bacterium | reverse complement strand
GGCGACTTCACGCCGCTGAGCGAGCTCGTCCCCGGCCTGCCGATGGCGCAGGACGTGGACGAGCTCGTCGACTTCGCCCTGCAGCGCCACCCCGCCCACCGCGTGGGCTCGGCGGACATCTTCCGGCGGGCGCTCGTCGAGCTGCGCAAGGGCATGAACGTGCCCACGCGGCGGCGCGAGGAGCGCCCGACGCCCCCCGAGAAGAGGACCCTCGCCAGCTGGGTCTCCAACGGCAGGGACTTTTCGATCGTGGAGCTCGCCGGCGCCCTCGACTCGGCGTCCGTGATGGTCAACGTCAGCGGGATCGCCAGCCGGCGGGTGAGCCTGCGCCTGGCCCGGGTCTCCAGCCTCGACTCCGAGGGCTGCTACAAGTGGTCGCGCTGGCTGCGCCAGCTGCGCGCGCACTGCGTCGAGCTGACGCTGCACGACTGCTCGCCGACCCTCGTCCGGCAGGCCGACCTGGATCCGTCGTTCCTGCAATCCGTGCCCGTGGTGTCGGTGCTGGCGCCGTTCTACTGCGCCCACTGCGGCGACCAGGTCCTCGTCAGCGTCACCCGCGACGAGGCGCGCACCGGGCGGCGTCTGAGCCCCGTCTGCCCGGTCTGCTCGCTGCCGATGCGCTTCGACGAGGTGCGCGAGACCTACTTCCGTTTCTGGTTCCCACCGCCGGAGGAGGGCGCGCCCGGGGGATGCTAGCCCTCACCTTCCAGGGCGTCGAGACGCTGCGCCTCGTCGACGCTGCCGAGCCGCGGATCGAGGATCCCGGCGACGTCATCGTGCGGGTCCGCCTGGCCGGCGTCTGCGGCTCGGACCTCCACGTCTACCACGGGCGCGAGCGGGGGCTCGACCCGGGCACGATCCTCGGCCACGAGTTCGTGGGCGAGGTGGCCGCCGTCGGTCCGGAGGTCCGGCGCTGGAAGCGGGGCGACGCCGTGCTCTCGCCCTTCACCACCAGCTGCGGCGACTGCGGGCCGTGCCGCGCGGGACTCACCAGCCGCTGCGAGCGGGGGCGGCTCTTCGGCTGGCGGGAGAACGGAGTGGGGCTCCACGGCGGCCAGGCCGAGCTGGTGCGCGTGCCGCTGGCCGACTCGACTCTCGTCCGCATGCCCCGCGGGGTCTCGAGCGAGGCCGCCCTCTTCGCCGGCGACGTTCTCGCCACCGGCTACTTCGGCGTCGACGCGGCCGGGGTGCGCCGCGAGTCGACCCTGGCGGTGGTCGGCTGCGGCCCGGTGGGCCTCATGGCCGTCCTGACGGCCGCCGACCTCGGCGTCGCCGCGATCTGGGCGATCGACCGGGTCCCCGAGCGCCTGGCGATCGCCGCGCGGCTCGGCGCCACCCCCATCGACCTCGACCGGGACGATCCGGTCGCGCTGGCGAGAGGGACGCCGATCGACGCCGTCGTCGAGGCCGTGGGCAGCCCGGCGGCGGCCCGGCTGGCCTTCGACCTCGTGCGCCCCGGCGGGACGGTCGCGGCGGTCGGCGTCCACACCGAGCCGCACTTCGCATTCTCGCCCGGCGAGGCCTACGACAAGAACCTGACCTACCGCGCCGGCCGCTGCCCCGTGCGCCACTACCTGGAGCGCGTGCTGCCCCTGGCCCGGCGCTACGACCGCGAGCTCCAGGCCCTCGTCTCCCACCGCCTGCCGCTCGCCGACGGCATCCGCGGCTACGAGCTCTTCGCCGGCCGCCGCGAGGGCTGCACCAAGGTGGTGCTCCGGCCGCGCCCCGAGGACGCGGGATAGCCGGTTCTCGCGGCCCAACCCGCCGGGAATACCCCCCGCGGCGGGGCTGGTACTCTCCTTTGACGTTGCAGGCCCCGCCGTCCCTCGCGCGCCCCGAGCCCTCGCGCCCGGCGCCGCTCGCGAGGCGGTGGGGGATCGCCAGGCCGAGGAGGATGAAGCAGCTCACCGTCGCCGCGCTTCTGTGCTGCCTGCTGGCGGGTACCGGCCCGGCAGCGGCCGCCGGCGCCGGCTACGCCGGCCGGCCGCTCGCCGACGTCCTCCAGGAGCTGCGCGCCGGCGGCCTCCGGCTCGTCTTCACGACCCGCACCGTGGACGCGGGCATGCTCGTCGCGGCCGAGCCCGGCGCCACCGAGCCGCGGGCCATCCTCGCGGAGCTGCTCGCGCCCCACGGCCTCGAGGCTCGAGAGGGCGCGGGGGGCACGCTGGTGGTGGTCAAGAGCCCGCGCCCCGCGCCGGCGCAGCGGACCGTCATCGCCGGCACCGTTCGCAACCGCCAAGGCCTGGCGCCCGTCGCCGGCGTCGAGATCCGGCTGCTCGAAGCGGCGGGGCGCGCCGTCAGCGGCGGCGACGGCAGCTTCCGCCTCGTGGCGCCGGGCGCCGGCCCCTTCACCCTCGAGGCGCGGCGGCCGGGCTTCGTCGTCGCGCGGCTCGCGGGGATCGCGAGCGGCCGCGGAGAGCCGGCCGCGGTCTCCTTCGTTCTCGATCCGGCGCCCGTCCTGGCGGAGGACCTCGTCGTCACGCCCAGCCGGGTCTCGCTGCTGCACGAGGCGCCGGCGGCGCCCCTCGCGCTCAGCCGCAGCGACATCCTGGCTCTGCCGCAGCTCGGAGACGACTTCTTCCGCGCTCTGAGCCTCTTGCCCGGCGTCGCGGCCAACGACGTCAGCGCGGAGTTTCACCTCCGCGGCGCCCGCCGCAACGAGACCCAGATCCTGCTCGACGGCCAGGAGCTCTACGAGACCTACCACGTCAAGGACTTCGACAACGCCGTGAGCATCGTCGCCCCCTCGACCCTGGAGAAGGTCGAGCTGTCGACCGGCGGCTTCTCGGTGGAGCACGGCGATCGGATGAGCGGGGTCCTCGACATGACCACGGTGCGGCCCTTCGGGCCGCGCCGCATCCGGATCGCCGCCAGCGTCCTCACCCAGCAGGCGGGGGGCGCCGGCACGATGGCTCGGGGCCGGGGAAGCTGGCTCCTCGAGGGGCGGCGCGGCTCGCTCGACCTCGTCGACCTGCTCGTCCAGCGCAACGAGAACCCGCGCTACTGGGACGTCTTCGGCAAGGTCGACTACCAGCTCGCGGGCGGCGACAGCCTGCGGGCCAACGTCCTGCGATCCGTGGACGAGCTCTCCTTCGTCGAGGGGGCAGGCGAGGCGAGCAAGAGCCTCGCGACCGAATACGGCAGCTCCTACCTGTGGCTCACCCACCAGGCCGTCCTGGGCTCGCGGGTCCTCGTCGAGACCGCGGCGTCGGTCACGCGCATCGACCGCGACCGGCGGGGCAACGAGATCGAGGAGGACGTCGATTTCGAGGTTCGCGACCTCCGCCGGCTGGACGTCCTCGCCCTCCGCCAGGACTGGAGCCTGCAGGTCAACCCGCGCAATTTCTTCAAGTGGGGCCTGGCCACGCGCCGCTTCGACACCGCGTACGACTACCGATCCGTCTTCGCCTTCGACAATCCGCTGGCCGCGCTGCGGTTCCGCCCGGGGGCCGGCAGCACGCTGTTCCAGCGCACCTTGAAGGAAGACCACCACAGTCTCTACGCGGCCGACCGCATGCGGCTGGGCGACGAGGTGGCCGTCGAGCTCGGACTGCGGTACGACGAGCACACCCAGACCTCGGAGAGCCTCTGGAGCCCGCGCGCCAACCTCGCCTGGTCGCTCGGCCCGCGCAGCGTGCTGCGGGCGGCGTGGGGCCGGTTCCATCAAAGCCAGCGGCCCTACGAGCTGCCCGTCGAGGACGGCGAGACCCGCTTCTCCCCGGTCGAGCGCTCCGAGCACCGGGTGCTCGGATTCGAGCATCTCTTCGCGCCGCGCGGGCGCGGCTCCGACGTCGCCCTGCGGGTCGAGGTCTACCGCCGCGAGGTCTTCAACCCGATCCCCCGCTTCGAGAACCTCTACGAGCGGATCAACGCCTTCCCGGAGCTCGAGCCCGAGCGGGTCCGGGTCGCGCCCGAGCGCAGCGTCGCCCGGGGCCTCGAGATCTTCGTGCGCTCCCGGCTCGGCAGCCGGGTAGGCTGGTGGGCCAACTACGCCTACGCGACGACCGAGGACGAGATCGACGGCCGCTTCGTGCCGCGCTACTTCGACCAGACCCACGCGCTGACCGTCGACTTCGACCTGCGGCTGAGCGAGGCCTGGACCCTCAACCTCGCCTGGCGCTACCACACCGGCTGGCCGACGACCCCGCTGACGCTGCGCGAGAACGTGGACGAGGAGGGGGAGAGCCGGTTCGAGCCCGTCCTCGGCGAGCCGTACAGCGAGCGCCTGCCGGCCTATCACCGCCTCGACCTGCGGGCCCGCCGGCAGTGGCGGCTGGCGGCCGGCGACCTCGAGCTCTTCTTCGACGTCCAGAACGTCTACGACCGCGGCAACATCGCCGGCTTCGACTACGAGATCGACGAGGTCGACGGCACGATCCTCCCCGACCCGGAGAAGTGGCTGGGCCTCACGCCGTCGTTCGGGATCGCCTTCGAGTTCTAGCCTCCCCTGCCGGGCTAGCCGGAC
>JAOTWP010000080.1 GCA_029862975.1 Acidobacteriota bacterium | reverse complement strand
GATCGCCGCCGCCAGCTCCTCGCCGCGCTTGCGGTCGAGCCAGAAGATGTCGTCGGTGATGAAGATGTTGTCGGCCTCGATCTGCGCGAGCTCCGCGACCACGCGGGCCGCCGACTTCTCGCGGAAGGTGCTCTCGTGGAACTTCCACACCGAGCAGAAGTTGCACTTGAAGGGGCAGCCGCGGGCCGTCTCCATCAACGCCAGCGGCTTGCGGAAGTTGATGTAGTAGTGCGGCGCGTAGTGCGCGATCAGGTGGCGGGCCGGCATCGGCAGCTCGTCGAGGTCGCGCCGCGCCGGGGCCGGCCCCGTCACGAGCCAGCTCGCGCCGCGGCGCAGCCGCAGGCCGTTGACGTCGCCGGGGTCGCCGCCCCGGTCGAGGGCCGCGACCAGCGGCAGCATCACCTCCTCGCCGTCGCCGATGGCGATGGCGTCGAACTCCTCGCGCTCGAACCACTCGGGCTCCCGAGAGGCGTCGTGGCCGCCGACGACGACGAACGCCTCCGGCAGCTCGCGGCGGATGCGCCGCGCGAGCTTCAGGGTGCGGAAGCGCTCCGTCGTGAAGTTGCACTGCAGGCCGACGACGTCGGGCGCGAAGGCGGTCGTCAGCGCGATCCCCGGCTCCTCGCCGTCGATGCGCAGATCGACGATCCGGCACTCGTGGCCCGCCTCCTCCAGGCCGCCGGCGATGCACAGGAAGCCGAGCGGCTCCACGAAGGTGAGCATCTCGAGACCGAGGATGCCGCCGATCGGCGGCTTGAGCATGGCGATGCGCATTCGGAGCCTCCCCCGGACCGGAGACGGCCCGAAAGCCCGCCAAGAGTATGCGGCCGAAGGCGATTCTGACAAGCTCGGCGGGCCAGGAGCGCGGGCCAGAGCGAACGACAGAAGCGTCAAAGACCAGAACAAAACCCAAGGCAAAGACCAAAGACAAGAACAAAGACAAGGACCAAAGACAAAGACAAAGACAAAGACAAAAGATTCCAGGTAAGGAGGCCTCGTGCGGGGGGGGGTGGAGTCGGCGATTGGGGACGTGCGAGGCGGCGCTCTTCGGGAGTCCCAGCGGGAGCGATCGGGAGGTCGGCCGGGAGCGCGGTCGCGCGCGAGGCTCGAGGCCCAGGCTCCCGGAGAGGCACCGTCGATCGGACCAAGACGAACAAGACAAGAGAATCCAGGTAAGGAGGCCTCATGCGCAGCCAGGTGTTCGACTCGACCAGCGAGGGGGCGCGTGCCCCGCTAGTTCTGCCCGACCGCGGGCGGCTCGGCACCGCGAGCCGCTCGGCCGCCTGCCCGCCGGGCGCCGCGCCGGCCCCTGCGCCGGCTCTGGCGCCGGCCCCTGCGCCGGCTCTGGCGCTGGCCTCTGCGCCGGCTCTGGCGCTGGCCTCTGCGCCGGCTCTGGCGCTGGCCCCTGCGCCGGCTTTGGCGCCGGCCTCTGCACCGGCCGTGGCGCCGACCGTGGCACCGGCCGCAAAGCGTAGCTTCCTGGCCGCGCCCGCGTCGCCGCCTGTTCTTTCCCTTACCCGAATTCTTTTGTCTTTCGTCCTCCCCGCAATCACCCTCGCCCTCACCACCCAGTCAGCCGTCTCCTTCGCCGCCGAGACGCCGCCCGGCGGCGGGTCGCCGCGGCGGCCCGTCCACACCTATTCCATCGTCGCGCGCGATCCCGTCACCGGCGATCTCGGCGTGGCCGTGCAGTCGCACTGGTTCTCCGTCGGCTCGGTGGTGAGCTGGGCGGAGGCGGGGGTGGGGGCGGTGGCGACCCAGTCGTTCGTCGAGGTGTCGTACGGCCCGCTCGGCCTGGAGCTCATGCGGGCCGGCAAGACGGCGCCGGAGGCTCTGGCGGCTCTTCTCGCCGTCGACGAGCAGGCCGCGGTGCGCCAGGTCGCGATGGTCGACCGCCACGGCAACGTGGCCGTCCACACCGGCGACTCGTGCATCGAGGAGGCCGGGCACCACGCCGGCGAGGGCTACGCCGTGCAGGCCAACATGATGGAGCGCGACACCGTCTGGGCCGCGATGGCGGCGGCCTACGAGAGCACCGAGGGCGATCTCGCCGAGCGCCTGATGGCCGCCCTCGAGGCCGCCCAGGCCGAGGGCGGCGACGTGCGCGGCCAGCAGTCCGCGGCGCTGCTCGTCGTGCCCGGCGTCTCCGCGGGCGCGCCTTGGCGGGAGCGCAAGGTCGACCTGCGGATCGAGGATCATCCGCGCCCCGTCGCAGAGCTGCGCCGCCTGCTCGGGGTGCAGCGGGCTTACGACCACATGAACCGCGGCGACGAGCGCTTCGCGGCGGACGACGTCGAAGGGGCGCTCGCCGAGTACGCGGCCGCGGCGCGGCTCTATCCGGAGAGCCTCGAGGTCCGCTACTGGCAGGCGGTGACGCTCGTCGGCGGCGGCCGGCTCGAGGAGGCGCTGCCGATCTTCGCCGAGGTCTTCGCCGCGGGACCCCGGTGGCGCGAGCTCACCCGCCGGCTGCCGGCCGCCGGCCTGCTGCCCGCCGACCCGGCGCTGCTGGCGGCGATCCTCGGCGACGGCGAGTGACGGCGCGGCCGCGCGAGCCCGTTCCGGATTGCCTAGCCGCCCGGCGGCCCGGCGTAGACGAGGAGGTTGGGGGTTCCCGCCCCCGGGTCGTCCACGACGTCGGGGGTGGCGTTGTCGACCACGCAGCTCCAGAGGGTCGAGGGGTCCGAGGTGCCGAGCCGCTCGGCGCAGAGCGCCATCACGCCGGCGGCGTGGGGGCTCGCCATCGAGGTGCCGGAGAGGATGAGCTGCTGGCCCGTCCGGCTGCGGGAGCTGATGTTGACCCCCGGACCGCAGGCGTCGACGCAGATGCCGGTGTTGGAGAACGAGGCGCGGTCGTCGTCGGACTCGGTGGCGCACATCGTCAGGGCCTGGCGCACCCGTGAGGGCGACGAGAAGCAGGCGTTCGCGTCGTCGTTGCCGGCCGCCACGGCGAACCCGAGGCCCGCCTCCCAGGCCGCGCAGACCGCCATGTCGAAGGGGTCGGAGGCGTCGCCGCCGAGGCTCATGTTGCCGAGCGCCGGCCAGCCGTTAGCAGCCACGTGGTCGACCGACCACTGCATGCCCTCGATCACGTCGGCGTCCGCCCCGGAGCCGTTGATCAGCACCTTGACCGAGTGGATCGTCACCCCCTTGGCCACGCCGTAGATCGCGTCGCCGATCGTGCCGGCGACGTGCGAGCCGTGGTTGTGGTCGTCGTTGCAGCTGCCGCCCACCGCCGAGTAGCACTCGCCCAGGTCGCCCTGGAAGCCGCTGATCGGCTTGCCGGTGTCGACGACGTAGACGTGGACGCCGGCCCCGGTGCCGTCCGGCTGGTAGACGCCGTCGAGCGGCAGCTGGCGCTGGTCGATCCGGTCGAGCCCCCACGAGGCGACCGCCAGCGGCTCCGCCTGCGCGCGGATGCTCACCCGCTCGCACTCGTAGACCACCACCCCGGCTTGCCGGGCCAGCCCGCGGGCGGCCCGCCGCGGCATCGTCGCGCGGAAGCCTCGGATCAGGGGCAGGGGCACGACATCGGTGGCGCCGGCCGGCGCCATGCTGCGTGCGAACGCCCGGAAGTCACCGTCGTCCTCCCCGTACTCGAGCAGGCCGATGTAGCAGTTCGGCACCCGGTCGCGGGCCTGCAGCACGCGCGAGCTAGCCATGGGCGGCGCGGTGCAGTCGAAAGGCACGGGCGGCACGGGCGGGTTCTGGCCCGAGCAGGCGGGCAGCACCCAGGGCAGGACGGCGACTAGCAGGTAGCGGCGCATCGGGCGGTTCCTCCAAGGGGCGTTCTCGCGAGGCTTGCTCTGGAATCATACGGGAATCCGTCCACGCCGGGGGCCGAGAGCTCGCCGGGCGGCTCAAGCTGTTCACCCTCGATTCCCGCATCGTGATCCGATCCGTGGGAAGTCTCTCGCCCACCGAACGGCAGAGCGTGCGGACGGCTCTCGACCGGCATCTGGTCCACTGAGCGGCGGCCGGTCGGGGCGGTCCGTCGGCGAGACCGCGGCCCTGTCCCGAAGCTGGCTATCCTCTCGCGGGCTCCGGAGGGCGCTGGAAGGGATTCACCACTTCGAGCTCTTCGAAGCGTTGACCGTTCTGGAGGTCTTCGGTCAGGAGCATCCGGCAGCCGCTGACTCGGGCCGCGCTCACGATCAACGCGTCCCAGAAGGAGAGCGCGAAGCGATCCTGGAGCGCCCACGCGCCCTCGACGACCGGCTGCTTCGTGGATACCGGCTCCCAGGCCGCGAGCTCGCGCACCTCGGCGCGCGCCCGCCCGGGGTCCATGCCCGGATCGAGCTTCATGGTGACCGTGACGTAGAACTCCTGCAGGACCTGCCAGCTCAGCCGGCCCCGGCGGCTGCGCCAGAGCTCTTCCAGCCAGGCCGCGGCCCGGGCCTGCTTCGCCGGCTCGGAGGCGTCGCGGCTGTAGACCAGGACGTTGGTGTCGACAAAGACCGGAAGGCTACCGTTCATGGAGCTCTACGCGAGGGGGATAGGAGCCTGCGGTCTTCAGTCTCACCGGCGGGCGAGACAGGAACTGCCCCATGGCCGCCTCATAGAGCTGCTCGGCCGCCATCCGCTCTTCGAGGATCCCACCGAGCAGGCGCGAGACGCTGGTGTTGTCCCGCGCCGCGCGGATGCGGGCCCAGCGAGCGACTTCTTCGTCGAGGGTGATCGTCACGTTGCGCACGACAGGATTCTAGTGCCACACGAAATTCGTGTCAACGGTTCCTTGACGCGAGGTCACCTCGAGCGGCTCGATCTGCTGCGCTACCCCCACGCTGCCATGCTGCCGCTGATCTGGGCGTTGCGGGAGAGCCTCACCGCCTGCGACGCGGCCTATGTCGCCTTGGCGGGCAGATCGGAGCGAGCGCCTCGAAGCGGTCTCGCCGCAGGAGCGCGGCTCAGGTTTCGAGCAGTCGCAGCTGCCGGAAGCTGATCAGGCGGGCGCTCTCGGGGTCCCACAGGTGGAGACGGGCGCAGCGCAGGCTGCTGCCGATGGTGAGCCGGGTGACCTTCTCGAGGTCCGGGATCGCCCGGAAGCACTCCTTCAGCCGGTAGTTGGGAATCCGGCTGGCCAGATGGTGGATGTGGTGGAACCCGATGTTGCCGGTCAGCCAATGGAGGATCGCGCCGAGGTCGTAGAACGAGCTGCCCTCGATGCCGGCCCGGTGGACGTCCCATTCGGCGTGCTCGCGCCAGTAGGTGTCCTCGAACTGGTGCTGCACGTAGAAGAGCCAGATCCCGATCGCCCCGCCGACGAGCACGATCGGCAGCTGCACCAGCAGGAAGTTCCCGATGCCGATCGTCAGCCAGGCACCGAGGAGGACGAGTGCTAGCCCGGCGTTCGTCCACATGACGCTCGCCCACTCCCGCCTCCAACTGCGCGGGATGTCGAACGGAAGGCGATGCTTGAGGATGAACTGGAAGACGGGACCCACCAGGAGCAGGACGAACACGTTGCGGTAGAGCCGGTAGCGCAGCCTCCCCGCGGGGGAGAGCGCCCGGTACTCCTCGACCGTCAGCGTCTTCAGGTCGCCGAACTCGCGATGATCGAGGTCGCCCGACGTGGCGTGGTGGATGGCGTGGGTCCGCCGCCAGTACCGGTAGGGGATGAGCGAGATCACGCCGAGCACCGCCCCGACCCGTTCGTTGGCCTTCGTCGAGGTGAAGAACGAGCCGTGACCGCAGTCGTGCTGGAAAATGAAGAGGCGCATGAAGAGGAAGGCCTGAGGCACCGCCAGGGCCAGGGTCAGCCAGTAGGAGATCGCGAGCGACCGGTACATCAGGTACCAGACCCCCACGAAAAGCGCCCCCGTGCTCGCCAGCTGGAACGCCGCCCGCCGATCGTCGGCCTTCGTGTACGGCGCAAGAACCCGATTCCAGTACCGCGTGGCCTCGCGGGTGACCTCGTCCATGCGCCGCGTGATCTCCTGCACACTCATCGCGGGTACTATAGCAAGAAGCGCGCCAGCGAGCCAAACCGGAAAGGCCGATATCTCGCCAGCCCGACGTGCACCAGCCGCCCCGCGGGGGCGGCGCCCCGTTCAGGAGCCGGCGGGGCCGAGGCGGCGGTGGAGGGCGGCGAAGGCGGTGTCGGGGTCGGGAGTGCCGTCCCAGGTTTGCCAATAGCGCGCGAGGGGGCTCTCTTCCTGGTGCATGCGAGCCTTGACGTCGCCCTCGGCCGCCGCACCCTCGGGCTTCCATTCGCTGCCGCGGGCCTCGCGCGCGGCTTCGAGGAGCCGCACGCTCTCCGCACCGTCGCCCCGCCGCCAGCTGATGTAGGCGCGGAGGAAGAAGCCGCCCACCGCCCGGGGATTGGAGCGACAGGCCCACTCGAGGCGCTCCTCGGCGCCGGCGTCGTCGCCGAGCATGAGGTCGACCTCCCCGAGGGAGATCAGGCTCCCGGTCTCCTCGGGATTGAGCTCGAGGGCACGCTCGAGCGCCTCGACGGCGGCCTCGAGATCGTCGCGGCCGGAGGCGTTCATGGCCCGCACCTGCGCCCACCGGCGATACCCGCGATGGCTCATGGGGTTGCGCTCGGTCAGCTTCTCGAGCTGGGCGAGCGCGCCCGACGGATCCCCGACCGCTGCCAGGCAGTTGGCGAGGTAGTAGCGCGAGTCCTCGTGATCGGGATTGAGCTCGAGGGCCTGCACGAACAGCCCGATCGCCTTCGGCAGGTCGCCCTCGATCTTGACGGCGTCCATCGCGGCGCGCTGCAGCTCCCAGAAGGCGGTCACCCGTTCGCGCCGGCTGAGCCGGTCGACGCGGCGGGCGGCGGGCTCGCCCTCGACGATCTCCCACCGGGCGTCGGCGGCGAGGCCGCCGTAGGAGAGGGTCTCGCCGCCCGGCCAGCGCACCTCGAGCTCGTCGACCCCCGCGGCCTCGCCCAGCCCGAAGTGCAGCGTGCGGCTGCTCTGGGAGAGGTACGAGGCGCTGCCGACGCTGCGTCGCAGCGCGAGGCCGCCGACGGTGGCCGTCGCCGTCGCGCCGTCGCCGAACCCCGAGCCCGCCTCCCCGTCGGCGCCGCGGCTGCGCAGGACGAGCTCCAGCCACCGCCCCTGGGGCATGTCGTTGCGCAGCAGGACGACTCCCTCGTCGAGCGTCATGAGCGCGATGTCGACGTCCCCGTCGGCGTCGTAGTCGGACAGCGCCAGGCCGCGGCCGACGCGGGCCCGGGCGAGCGGCTCGGCGAGCGGGGCGAGGTCGTGGAACCTCTTGCCGCCGTCGTTCCACAGCAGGAACGGTGCCTGGGGCTCGAGCCGGGGCGGCTGCTCGGCGGTCTCGAACGTGCTGCCGTTGACGACGAACAGATCCAGCCAGCCGTCGCTGTCGAAGTCGGCGAACTCCGTGCCCCAACCGACGGCCTGGAGGGCGATCTGCCCGAGACCCGTGGGCGCCGCCACGTCCGAGAACGTGAGCGGCCGCGGCGGGCCCGCCGGCTCCCCAGTCGGCGGCGGTACGGCCGTTTCCCCTGCCGGCCGCGGCGCGCTCGCCGGCACGCTGCGCAGCCGCGAGTCGTAGAGCGCGTTCTCCTGGGCGATCCAGTGGGTCACGAACAGATCGTCGTCGCCGTCGCGGTTCCAGTCCCCCGCCGCGAGCCCCATGGCGCCGCGGTAGTCCGCGACCCAGGCCGCGAGACCTGCGTCCTCGAACGTCGACCCGCGGTTCAGGTAGAGGGCGTTGTCCGAGATGTCGTTGGCGACGTAGAGATCGAGCCGGCCGTCGTCGTCGAAGTCGTGCCACAGCGCCGTCAAGCTCCGCCCCCCCGGGTTCGAGACGCCGTAGAGCGCCGCCACCTCCGTGAACGAGCCGCGGCCGTCGTTCTCGAACAGCAGGTTGCGCTCGGGCTCGAAGGAGGCCGGGTTCAAGGTGTACGGAACGGCCGTGTCGTACTGGCTCGAGACCCGCTGCGAGCCGCCGCGGCCCGGCGCGTAGCGCACGTAGCCGCAGACGTAGAGGTCGGGGTCGCGGTCGTTGTCGAAGTCGCCCCAGGTCGCCCCCGCCCAATAGCCGGGCAGGCTCAGGCTGTCGTCGCGCTCGAAGCTCCCCTGCCGGTTCCAGAACAGCAGGACGTGGTCGACCCCCGTGAGCACGAGGTCGAGCCAGCCGTCGCCGTCGGCGTCCGCCCAGGCGGCGCTCATCCCCAGGATCCGGGTCTCCGGGAACGCCGCCTCCCGGCGGAACGTGCCGTCGCCGAGGTTCTCGTAGAGCTCGGAGGGAGCCCACGACGCGGGCGGCTCGGTCATCGTGCCGCCGGCGCCGACGAGGAAGAGATCGTCGTCTCCGTCGCGGTCGAAGTCCCCCCAGGCCAGCCCCGCCCCCATGTCCTCCGGCAGCTGCGAGCTGCGCCCGCCGGCGAAGGCGCGGAACGAACCGAGTCCCGCCTCGGCGGTGACGTCGGTGAACCGCGGCTCCGGCGCCGCGGCGGGCAGCTCGCCGGCGAGCCGGGTCGTGATCTCCGCCAGATCCTCGCCGGGGCGCCGCGTTTCGGGCCGCGACCGGCTGCGCAGCCACAGCCCCAGCACCGTCGCGCCCACGGCGACGGCGACGACGGCCCAGGCGGCCCTTCTCAGGCGCCGCTGGCGGCGCCCCCAGTGCTGCGACGGCTTCAAGTCTGCGCTCCGCTCCGATCGCGGTCGGAAGGTCCGGTCAAAGGTTCCGGCCGCCGGGCGAGCTTAGCGGATCAGCCGGCCGGCGCGGCGACCGGCTCGCCGCGCCGCGCGGCCTGGCGGGCCGGCTCCACCCCGAACGTGGCCTCTACCCGGTTCATCTCGACGACCGGCGCCGTGATCCCGGAGTCCTCGCCGAGCATGAAGTTGATCAGGTACTGGTCGACCTTGCGATACAGGAGGCGAGCGACCACGCGGTACTCGCCGGTGGCCGCGGGGACCTCGAACTCGAGATCGCGCAGCTCCTCCTCGCCCTCGATACGGGCCGGCGGCTCACCCGGAGCGATGGCCGTCGGACAGTCGACGACGTACTCCACGGTGTCGGAGTAGCCCGGGAAGATGGCGCGCCGGTAGCGCACCCCCACCATCTCCCACAGGTTGTGGCGGTCGATGAGGTTGCCGTACTGGTCCACGGGCTCGGCCTTGAAGAGGAAGCTCCCGGGGGCGATGAAGTTGCTGTCGTCGACGACGCCGGAGGTGAAGATCTCCTCCCCGGCCGGATCGTAGACCTTGAGCTCGACCCAGCTCTGGATGATGTCGAGCGGCCCCGTGGGAAAGTCGTGGCCGACCTTGTTGGCGGTCATCACGAGCCGCAGCGGCACCTTGTCTCCCGGGGCGGCGCGCTCCGGCACCTCGAGCGCCATCTGGATGACCGGTCCCTCGCGCCACTTCTGCTCGATCTCCGGGATCCTGGTCTCGCCCCGCAGCCACTGCTGGGTGAGCCTCACCTGCTCTTCCCAGCCTTCGATCTCGAGGAACTCCGGAACCATGCTGTTGGCGCCCAGGAAGCGGTGGCTGCGGTGCTTGCCGTCGTCGGCGGAGCGGTTGTAGTCGACGACGTCGCCGCGCGCCGGGTCGCTCGAGGCGACGAGCGGCATGTGGCACTCGCGGCACTCGATGGTGCGGGTGGGATCGCCCTCGACGAACCAGTGGCTGGCCTTCCAGTTGTCGTACTGGTTCTGGAGCTGCACCCAGCCCACCCGGTTGACCTCTTCGTCGATGAACTGCTTGTGGCAGGCGGCGCAGTACTCGGGGGCCTTGTAGACCCGCTTGCTCAGCTCGTTGTGCTCGTCTGGATAGGTGCGGATGAGGAAGTCGCTGACGGCCTTGGCGGCCCCGGATTCGCTCCACTGCCACAGATACGTCGCCGGCTGGCTCATGACGTAGTTGGCGTTGCCCTGCAGGTCGGTCTCGCGCACCCCGTGGCAGCTCAGGCAGGAGACCCCTTCCTGGTAGCCCTGCAGCCCCGTCAGGTCCTCGACGAGGATGTTCTTCGCACCCGAGAAGAGCGAGATCGGATCGTGGCAGCCGCCGCAGTAGCGCGTCGACTCGGGTCCGTTCTGCTCCGCCATCACGCTCTGGACCTTCTGGAAGAAGGGATCCATCGCCGACCAGCGGTGGGCACTCACCCGCCACTCCGCCGCGATCTGTTCGTGGCAGCCGGCGCTGCCGCAGCTCTCCGAGCCGGCCAGGGACTCGGCGTCGAGGGCGCCGCCGGTCACCGTCGTCGCCAGGCTCGGAGCGAACGGCCGGTCCTCGCCGTAGAGGTAGCTGTAGCCCTCCGGGAACTCGTTGTCGTACTCGGCGCCGCCGTAGACGGCGGCGAGACCCGCGATGACGAGGGCGCCGACCGCGCAGCCGGCGCCGATGCGCCACACGAGGGCGCCCATCGGGATCTCGCTCCGCTTCTTGCCGGCCCGCAGGTAGACGAGCAGCGTGTGGACCAGGCCCGCCGCCAGCACCGCGAAGGTCGAGTAGAGGTGGACGTCGCGCCACACGGGAGACATCCGGGTCCCGAAGGCCCCCTGCCAGGTGACGACCAGGCCCGACGCCGCGCAGACGAGCAGCGCCACGCCGCCCACGTAGCCCAGCAGCACCGAATCCGAGAGGTTGTAGCTCTTGTAGTCGAGCCAGTGGGCGAAGACGTACCAGGTCATCGGCACGAGCACCAGCAGCCCCACGACCGTATGGACGAGAACCGTCCACTGGACCGCGGCGTGGAACGCGGCGAACGTGATCACCAGCCCGGTGAGCGCCTCGAGCATCAACCCGACCAGGGCGACGCGAGACAGTCGCGAAGCCCAGCCCGTACGAACTTCCTCAGTTGGTTTGGCCATCGTGGGGAAAGGCTGCCTGCAGATGAAGGGCCGGACAACGCCCTTTTGGGTAGGCCGCCGACCTCCGGGGGAGCGAAACGGCCGGCCGGGAAGGCCTTGGCGGGCGGCCCACGCGCCGGGGCATCAGGGCAGCGGCTTGACCTCGAGGTCGAGGCAGAAGCGCTGCGCGGGGCGGAAGCCCTGACTGTGGAAGAAGCCGAGCAGCCCGGGGTCGTCCCAGGAGACTTCCGTCTGGAGGCGGCCGACGCCGAGGCCGGCCAGGTGCATCCGGAGCGCCCGGATCAGGGCCTCTCCCGTGCCCCGGCGCTGGAAGTCGGGGTCGACGCCGAGGGTGTCGAGGACGGCCGCCGGCTCGAGCAGGCCGAACTCGCCGTAGTAGACCCGCGCCAGCAGGAAGCCGCAGAAGCAGCCCTCGTGCTCGGCGGCGAGCGAGACCTTGATGCCGGTCTCGGCGAGATTCTGGTCGAGCTTGATCCGGAAATACTCTTCGCGCCGCCGGCCCGTGATCCTCGCATCCAGCCGGATCACGGCGTCGAGGTCGGCGGGCATGAGGCTGCGCACCGTCGTCTGGTCGAACTCGAGCGATTCCATCCTCGTCCCCCTTCTCAGGCCGCCGCCCCGCCCAGCGCGAGGTCGACGCCCTTGGACTGCAGCTTCCGCACCCGGAAGGCGCCCCAGATCGCCGCCCCCAGCGCGCCGGCGAAGACCGAGTCCGGGTGCGAGTGGACCGTGAAGCGCGCCGCCTTGCCGGGGTCGCCCTCGCGCAGCGCCGCCAGCAGCCCGACGTCGGCGGCGAGGCCGCCGGTCACCAGGACCCGGCCCTCCGCGCCGGCCGAGGTCAAGAGCCGTAGGTAGCGGCCGGCCATCGACTTGTGGATCCCCTTGATGATGTTCGCCGTCGTGATGCCGCGCGACACCATGTTGATGACGTCGGTCTCCGCGAGCACCGCGCAGATCGAAGAGCAGGGCTCCGGGGCGTCGGCCTCGAGCGACAGCGGGCCGACGTCGGCGATGGTCGTCCCCAGATAGCGGCAGATGTTCTCGAGGAACTGGCCCGAGCCCGAGGCGCACTGGCTCGTCATCCGGTAGCTCGACACCTTGCCGCGGCCGTCCATGCACACGGCGCGGGTGTGCAGCGCGCCGATGTCGAGCACGGTGCGGGCCCCCGGATCGAGAAAGAGGCCGCCGCGGGCGTGGGTCGTCATGCCGTAGAAGTGGCCGGTCCGGAAACCGACGTTCTCGCCCTCGCCCGTGGTCGCCACGTAGGCGAGATCCGCCGCCGTGAGTCCGGTCTCGGCGATGCAGGCGTCGAAGAGCGTGCGCGCCACGTCCTGCGGATCGCGCCGCCGGATGCGCTCCGAGCGGCCCAGCAACATCGCGCCCGGCGCCCCCGGGCGGTCCTCGAACAGCACGACCTTGACCGCCGAGGAGCCGACGTCGATGCCGGCCACCGTGAGCTTCTCCCGTGTCTGCGAGCCCATGGCGCCGCCCCTAGTTCAGCGAGCGCTGCCAGTCGCGCCGCGCGAAGAGCGCGGCCCCGAGAGCGCCCGTGTAGATCGAGTCCGGCGAGATGTTCAGGGTCGGCCCGTCGTAGTTCTCCGCCGTCAGCTGCCGCAGGGCCTCGACGGCGGCCGGGTTCTTCGCCACCCCGCCCGTGAAGGTGAACTCGTCGGCCACTCCTCCGGAGCGGGCGAGAAGAGCCATGGCGCGCAGGACGACGGCCCGGTGCAGGCCCGCCAGGATGTCCTCGCGCCGCTCCCCCAGCGAGAGCCGCTCCCTTAGCTCGGCGCCGGCGAAGACCGTACAGGTCGAGTTGATGCGCACTGTGCGGGTCGCCTGCTGGGCCAGCGGGCCGAGCTCGTGCAGGCCGAGGTTCATCTCGTCCGCGATGTAGCCGAGGTAGCGCCCGCACCCGGCGGCGCAGCGGTCGTTCATCTGGAACGAGGTCACGATCCCCTGCGGGTCCACCTGGATCGCCTTCGTGTCCTGGCCTCCGATGTCGAGCACCGTCCGGGTGCGCGGGAACATGGCGTGCGCTCCCAGGCCGTGGCAGAGGATCTCCGAGCGGATCTGCTCCTTGGGGAACGGCAGCGTCGCGCGGCCGTAGCCGGTGCCGACGCTCACGGCCAGCTCCAGGGGGACCGCGGCGGCCTCCTCCACGGCGCCGCGCAGAGCGCCCGGCACGCCGTCCAAGCCGGCCAGCGCTGCGCGCACCAGGCTCGAGAACTCGCCCGCCGCCGGCGAGTTCTCGACCTCGAGGATCGACTTGTCGAAGAGGCCGACGAGGGGATCGAAGAGCCCCGGCGCGCCGCTGGCGGCGATGCTCGCGAAGTGCCGGTAGCGGCTGCCCGAGAGGTCGCGGAAGAAGTCGCTCTGGCGCGCCGTCCCGGGGCCGTAGAGCTGCGGCGCCTCGGCGCCCAGGGCGTCCATGATCTCGCGGACCCCGGCCTCGAGACCGCTGCCCCGCGCCTCGCGCGCGAGGACGGCCCCCAGCGAGTCGAGCTGGGCGCGGTACTGGCCCAGGCGCAGCCCCTCCTGGAGCTGCTCCAGCCAGGCGCGCCGGATGCTCTCGTCGGCCTCGAGCCCGGCCATCGCCCGCTCCACGAGCCCGAAGCGGGCGGCGATCAGGGCCTCGACGAGGGCCACCTCGCAGGCCACGGCGTAGTTGCTGCGGCTGTTCGTGATGCCGCGCCCGAGAATCTCCCCGCCGTCGCCGAGCACGACGGCCTTCGTCGTCGTCGAGCCGAGATCGATCCCCACCGTGTACTTCACGCGGTGCCTCCTGCCTGGCGCTTCTGGTCGATCATCTGGAGGTACGACTCGAGCCGGTTCTTGATGTTCGAGGCCGCGAAGTAGCGCGGGTCGACGAGATCGCTCTCGATGAAGCCGCCCGGCGCCCCGGTCCGGTTCTCCACCTCGCGCAGGATCATCAACTGTCCGGCGCTGAAGGAGTTGCAGCTCTTCACCGAGTTGACGAGCAGGCCGTCGGCGCCGTAGTCGACGACGTAGCGCGACAGCAGCTCCACCCGCCGCGGCAGATTGAGGTTGGTGTAGCAGCCCATGCAGTAGTCCGCCAGGCTCTCGAGAGGGCGCGCCGGATCGTGGCGGAAGCCCGTGTCGTAGACGCCGCCGACCTTGGTGTAGCTCGAAGCGACGACCACCGCCCCTTCGTCGGCGAACATGCGCCAGAACTCGCGGAAGCTCGTCCAGTTCGGCGGCCCCTCGACGACGAGGCGAAAGCGCTCTTCGATCTCGCCGTCGGGAGCGAGCGGGCCGCGGCCGTCGGCCAGGCGCTGCTCGACCTCGGCCCGCAGCTCGCGGTAGTAGTCGATCGCCTCGTCGGTGCCGCGGAAGGCCGTGAAGATGGGACCGATGTAGTAGACCCCCCCGAAGTAGGCGTCGATCGGCGAGGGGCGGTTCTTGGCCGACTCGAGCACCCACACGAGATCGTCCTCCGCCCGCGCGGACCGCGCCAGCAGCTCGCTCAGGCGATCCTCGTCGTAGGACTTGCCGGAGACCCGCTCGAGCGCCGGAATCACGTTGCGCCGCAGCTGCTCCACGACGTAGTCGCGCATCGCCGCGGTGATCTCGCCGTCGCCCTGGTAGGGCACGTGCAGCATGGCGACCGGGGCACCGTACTCCTGGCGCAGGATCTCGAACCACTTCATGAACGTGAAGCAGCCGGTGTAGGAGAGCAGGAGCAGGTCGGGGTCGGGGATCTTCTCCCCCGTCGGGCCGACGTTGCCGGACTTCATCATCCCGAGGTCGCACTTGACGTAGGTGCAGACGTCCTCGGAATGACCCTGCTTCTCCGCGAGCGAGATGTACTCGCGGGACTTGCCCCGCATCCCGGACTGCAAGGCGTTGATCTCGGGCAGCACCGGCAGCAGATCGAAGCTCAGCAGCAGCTCCGTCAGGTTGCCGGGGACGAAGGTGTAGACGCACTTGTCGCCCGTCCGCGGCGCCCGGGCGAGACGCGAGAAATGGTCGGCGATCATCTGCTTCTGCTTGTGCTGGCTTCCGTCCTTGCGGACCTCGGGGACGGCTTCGGCGGGTGTCGTCATCGTCAGTCGCTCCACAGCTTGATCGAGTCCGAGAAGGTCCCCGCCTGCTCGCGGATCACCTGGAACTGGCCGTTGTTCTCCGCGTACTTGAACGCCGTCCACGGGATCCCGGCGGCCTCCACGGCGGCGACGATCATCGGCTGGTCGAGCAGGGCCGGATCGCAGAAGCTCGGAGCGCAGAAGAGAACCCCCTCGGCGCCGCTCCTCTCCACCCGTTCGAGCAGGGCCCGGCCCTTGGTCTCCTCGCCGATGTAGCGCACGGGGCTCGCTACCGAGTCCGCGAGGAACGCGTCGACGAGGCTCGCCAGCGGATCGCCGCCGGTCGGCAGGTCGCACTCCATCCAGCGGTGGATCTGCACGAAGTCGTCGTCGACGACGTAGCAGCCGGAGCGCTCCAGGGTCCTGATCAGGCCGAGCGGCGGCTGCTCGCAAAAAGAGCCCGTCACCAGCACCCGCGCCTGGTCCATCGGCCGCCGCTCGTCGGCGGCCAGCGCGGCCTCCCGGTAGCGGTCGAGAAGCCGGATGCTGGCCTCGACCGGCTGCACGACCGACGCCCGCAGGAGCACGTAGAGCTCGTGCGTCGGCACCTTCCAGGGCTCGCGCCGGCGCAGGTCGTAGAGGTCCCGCACCCGGCCACGCAGCTCGTTGTAGACGGCGATCGACTCGCGCAGGCGGCTGGCGTCGTAGGAGGCCGCGCCGCGGGCCGCGAGCTCCGCCGCCAGCGACTCGAGCTCCGCGCGGTAAAACCGGCCCCCCACTTCCGGGTCGAAGTTCTGGGGCACGTCGAGGTAGCGCACGAGGCGGTCCGGGAACTGCAGCTTCCACATTCCGGAGAGGTTGCGGACGACGTCGCAGATCGCCGGGAAGACCATCCCGTCGAGGCAGTCGAAGGCGCCGTTGAGCCCCAGCTCGATCGTGGAGCGGGGAATGTGGCAGATGTAGGACTGGTAGTAGGCGTCGCCGCGGATGATCTCCAGCTGGTCGCCACCGCCGAAGATCCCGACCGGCATCACGCCCTGGGCGTGGAAGAGCTCCAGCGGGACGTAGATCGGCATGTACCCGACCGCGAGGCCGCCGGTCTCCTCCTTCCAGCGCCGGACGGCGCCCAGCCGCAGGTCGCGAAAGAGCTCCTCCGCCTCGGCGACGACCAGCTCGAGCTCCCCGGTCACCGGCCGCGCCCCCCCTCGTCCCGGACGGCGGCCAGCAGCTCCTCGAGGAGCTCGCGGTTCCACTCCCGGCCGCCGGCGAGCTCGCGCCGCAGGGCGAGGAAGTCGACCTCGCGCCGCTTCTTGCTGCCCTCGTGGAAGGCGCGGAAGCCGGCGCGCCCCTCCGTCATCATGTTGAGGGCGAGCCAGGCGCGGTTGCTCTCGCGGTTGCGGTCCCAGTGCTCGAGCTTGTGCTTGCGGACGCTCTCCACGGTCTTGGTCAGGCAGCCCGGCATGGTGTTGGCGAGCTTGAAGACCAGCGCCTCGACCTCGCGGTCGAGCGGCTCGAGATCGATCGTCCCCGCCGCCAGGGTGGCCTTGGCGGCGGCCAGCTCCTCGCCCTCGAGGTACTCGCCGAGGACGACGCGCCCGAAGCCGTCCAGCCAGCGGCGGGTCTCGACGAGCGGGTTGGGGACGAGCTCGCCGCCGACCCTCAGGGCCGGCACGATCCGGCTCAGGAGTCCCAGGCGGTACGCCTTGTGGGCGCTCCAGGGCTCGCACAGGGCACAGGTCTCCATGGCCGGCTCGATGCCCGTGAAGAGCGGCAGGAAGTCGGTGCTGCCGCCGTCCGGGGCCGAGCCATGGCGCGGCCCCGCCTGGCCGAAGGTGGCGAGGTCCTGGGCGATCGAGAAATCGCAGGCCATGCCGATCTCCTGGCCGCCGGCGATCCGCATGCCGTTGACCCGGCACACGACGGGCTTGTCGCAGTGCAGGATCGCGCTCACCATGTCGTTGAAGAGCCGCATGTACTGGCGGTACTCCTCGGGCCGTCCGGCGTAGTACTCGGCGTACTCCGCGGTGTTGCCGCCGGTGCAGAACGCCCGCTCGCCCTGGCCCGTGAACACGACGGCGACGGCGCCGCGGTCGTTCGACGCGCGGCGCATCCCCAGGATGACCCCCTTCACCATCTCCGTCGTGTAGGAGTTGTACTGGCGCGGGTTGTCGAGCGTGATCCACACCGTGTGGAGCCCCGGCACCTCGTCGCCGTCCGGACGGCGCAGGCCCCGCTCCTCGTAACGCACGCCGGGCGCAGCCGTCGCGGGGGTCAGGTCGTGGTCCTTGAACTTCATGCGGGGCTCTCCGGGACGAGGACGGGGCGGCGCCCGAGGCCGCCGGCGTGCAGCTCGTGGAAGGTCTCGTTGATCGTGGCCAGCGGCCGGGTCTCGACGAACGGCCCGAGCACGACGTCGCCGCGCAGCACGAGTTCGACGATTGCCGGGTAGTGGGCGGGCAGGCAGCCCCAGTTGCCCTGGGCGGTGGCGTCGAGCGCCATGAGATTCGAGAGCCGCAGCTCCACCTTGCGCGGAGTGTAGCCGACCACCCCGAGGTAGGCGCCGTGACGCAGGAGGCCGAACGCCGTGGCCTGGCCGGCGGGCGTGCCGGAGCACTCGAAGATGCGCCAGCGCCAGGTCGCCACGTCGCGCTCCGCGGCGAACCCGCCCACCGCGGCGCGGATCTGCTTGAAGTCCAGGGCGGCGGCGTCGAGGGCCAGCTCGAGCCCATGGGGCGCGAGCGCCGCCAGGCGGGCCGCGTCGACGTCGATGCCGGCCACCGCGGCGCCGCGTGCCCGGGCGATCTGGACGCCGAAGCCGCCGACCCCGCCGACCCCGACGAAGACCGCCAGGTCGCCCGGTCCGAGCTGCGAGCGGGCGATCGCCTGGAAGGGGGTCGACACGGCGTCGGCGATGACGGACAAGAGCGCCAGGGACAGGCCGTGCGGGTTGCGCACCGGGTCCGCGAGGTCCGGGACCGCGCACAGGCCGACCGCCGGCACGACGACGTGCGAGGCGAACCCCCCGTGGACGTCGTTGCCGGGGAAGATCTGGCGCGGACAGATCGCTCCCCGGCCGCTCTCGCAGGCCGGGCACGCACCGCAGGGAATGACGGCCGGCACGACGACGTCGCGCCCCACCCAGTCCTCGGCGCCGGCGCCCGCCTCGACGACGGTCCCGGACACCTCGTGGCCGAGAACGAGGGGCAGCGCGTGGCGGGTCGGCACGCCGTCGAAGAAGAAGCCGAGATCGGTGTGGCAGACCCCGCAGCCGGCGACCCGCACGAGCACCTCGCCGGCGCCCGGCGTCCCCGCGTACTCCGCGAGCCGCATCGGCGCGGCGACCTGCTCCATCATCCAGCCTCGGATCTTCATCGACGGAATACCGGCTCCCAGGGCCGTTGCGAGGTCCCCTTGCCGCGAGTGCAAGGGTAGTCAGCGCCACTTTACCCCGTCGCCACCTCAACGGGTGGTGCGCGGGTCCCCTTCCCCGATGTGCAGGCCAAGGCCCGTGCTCCAAGTCGGTCGGCTCTGCAAGTCGTGGGAAGCACCGATGCGGGGCGACGGAAAAGACTCCAGGTAGGGCACCTGGCGATCCGTCGCCGAGGTTTGTTCCCTCCTTACCTGATCCTCTCGTCTTTTCGAGTGGACAAGCCACAATCGTGCCGCTTCTCGGCACCTCCGGGATCCGGCACGGAAAGAAGTAGGGCGCCTGGCGATCCGTCGCCGAGGCTTGTTCCTGCTTACCCGATTCTCTTGTCTTTTCGAGTGGACAAGCCACAATCGTGCCGCTTCTCGGCACTTCCGGGATCCGGCACGGAAAAGACTCCAGGTAGAGCGGCCGGCTATCCGCCGCCGAGGTTCCTTCCTCCTTACCTGGATTCTTTGTCTTTTCGAGTGGACCGACACGACCGAGCCGCTTCTCGGCACCCGGTGCGGGGGTACACTTCTCTTGGCGTGGTGCAAGCGACGGGCGGACAGGAACGAAGGGGCAGCTCGGCCTCCGGGGCGCTGCTGCCGCTGCTCCTGCTGGCCGGCGCTTCGCT
>JAOTWP010000219.1 GCA_029862975.1 Acidobacteriota bacterium | reverse complement strand
TCCTGCTCGCCCTGATTCTCGCCGCCGGGCGTCTCCTGGTCCTGCCCGCGCGAGCTCTGCTGCTGCTCGAGGGCGCGCAACGCCAGCTCGAGGTTGTACTTGGCGTCGACCTGCCCGGGGGCGAGGCGCAGCGAGCTCTTGAACGAGTCCACGGCGGCCGCCGCGTCGCCGGCGCCGAGCTGCGCGTTGCCGAGGTTGTAGAGCGCTCTGGGCAGCAGCTCGGGCGGCGCCAGCTCGGCCGCCGCGCTCAGCTCTTCGGCGGCGTCGCGGCGCTCCGCCAGGAGCCTCCCGGTGCCGGCGTTGAAGCGCGCCAGCGGATCGCCCGGCGCGATCCGGGCCGCCGTGTCGAGGGCCTCGGCGGCGGCCGCCGGGTCGTCCTCGGCGAGGGCGTCGAGGGCTCGCTCCGTGCGCTCGCGGGGGTTGAAGAGCCAGCGCTCGACCTTGGCGGGGAGCTCGAGCCACGAGCCGGCGCCGGCGCCGACGATCATGAGGCCGGCGAGCAGGCCCTTCACGGCCCGCCCTCCCGCGCGGCGCGCATGGGGGCGGCCGTGAGGTGCAGCAGCAGGGCGAGCACGGCCGCGGCCAGCGGCCATTGGAACCGCTGCGCCAGCGTGGCGACCACCTGGCCGTCGATCGACCGCGCCTCCATCGCGTCGATGGCGTCGAGGATCGGCGCGAGATCGACGCCCGGGCTCGCGGCGCGGACGTAGATGCCGCCGGTCTCGGCGGCGAGCTGCGCGAGCAGCGCCTCGTTCAGCTTGCTCACGACCACCCGCCCCTCCTTGTCCTGCTTGTAGGCGTCGGATCCGGGCAGCCGGATGGGAGAGCCCTGCGGCGAGCCGACGCCGATCGCGTGGACGACGGCTCCGGACTCCGCGACGAGGGCCGTGAGGTCCTTCTCCCGGCCGCTCTGATCCTCGCCGTCGGACACGAGGACGATCGCCCGGTGCTTGCGGTCCGCCTCGGGAAAGAGGGCGACGGCGCGCTCGAGCGCCGGCCGCACGAGGGTGCCGGGGGTCGGCAGGCTGGCGGGCAGGACCGTGTCGAGCAGCAGGTCGATGACCGCGGAGTCGACGGTGAGGGGCGCGAGCACGACGCCCTCGCCCTCGGCCTGGACGAGCGCCACGCGGTGGCCCGGCAGGCGGTGGGCCAGCTCGCGGACGAGGCTCTGGGCCACGGTCATCCGGTCCGGCTTGACGTCGTCGGCCGCCATCGACAGCGACGAGTCGAGGACGAAGACGATGTCGACGCCCTCCCGCTCGACCGTCTCCTCGACGGTGCCCCAGCGCGGCTCCGTCAAGGCCGCGCCGGCGGCGAGGACGGCGAGCGCCAGCGCCGCGACCGAGACGGCGAGCCGCCGGGGGCCGACGTCGAGGGTCAGGCGGCGCCACAGGCTGCGCGCCGCCCAGGCCGCGATCGCCGCCAGCCGCCGGCGCCACGCCCAGGCGGCCACGATCGCGGCGCAGGGCGCCGCGAGCAGGACCCACGCCAGCTCGGCGCGGCCCAGGGTCACGGCGGCTCCCTCGATCGCCAGCCCGGCGACGGCGAGCGGCATGACGGCGGCCGGGGTCATGGCTCCACCGTGACGTCGAGCGCCGCCGTGGCCAGCGGCAGCAGGAGAAGCGCGAGGGCGGCCCACGCGAGGGGCTGGAAGACCTCCTCGTAGCGCACGTAGGTCTTGGTGGCGATCGGCGTCTTCTCGAGCTGGTCGATCTCGGCGAAGACCTCGCGCAGGGCCCGCTCGTCGCCCGCCTTGAAGAACCGGCCCCCGGTGCGCGCGGCGATGTCGCCGAGCAGCTTGTCGTCGACCTCGACGTCCATCATCACCCGCCGCAGCTCCCGGCGCCCGGTGCGCGGATCCTGCATCTGGAGGGGCACGGGGACCCGGCCGGCGGTGCCGACGCCCACCGTGTAGACCTTGATGCCGAGGCCCTGGGCGATGGCGGCGGCCGAGGCCGGGTCGATGGCGCCGGCGTTGTTGACGCCGTCGGTGACGAGGACGATGACCTTGCTCTCGGCCGTCGAGTCCTTGAGCCGCGCCGCCGCGCTGGCCAGGGCCAGACCGATGGCGGTGCCGTCCGGCAGCGTGTTGAGGTCCACTGCATCGACGAGGAAGTGCAGCATCTGCTGGTCCGTGGTCAGCGGCGAGCGGGTCATGGCGGCGCCGGAGAAGACCGTCAAGCCCAGGCGGTCCGCCGGCCGCAGGTCGATGAACTCGTCGACGACGCGCTTGGCGACCTCGAGCCGGTTTTGGGGCTGGAAGTCCTCGGCCCCCATGCTGCCGGAGATGTCGAGGACGATCTGGATGTCGATGCCCTCGGTGAGGCTCTCCTCCCAGCTGTAGCCGCGCTGGGGGCGGGCCAGGGCGCAGATCAAGAGCGCCAGCGCCAGCAGGCGCAGCGCGAAGGGCAGCTGCAGCCGCCAGGCGCCGCCGGCCGCGGGCAGGCGGCTGACGGCGAGGGCGCCGCTGCCCCGGCGCCAGCGCCACCAGACGAGGGCCGGCAGCAGCGCGAGGAGGGCCAGCCAGGCCGGGTCGTGGAAGTGCGGCAGGAAGCTCACGGCGCCGCCTCCACGCCGCTCTCGGGCTCGAGCCACTCCTCGACGCGGCGCGCCAGGGCGGCGACGTCTTCGAGCCGGCGGCCGGCCCAGTCGCGGTCGGCCCGGCCGCGGGCGAACTTGACGCGGTCGGCCTCGCGCAGCAGCCCCAGGGTGTCGCGGACGAGGTCGGCCGGCAGGCTCTTGTCCCGCAGCCCGCGCTGGACCTCGGTCGTCGTCGCCTCCGCGGCGCGAAAGCCGATCGCCCGCCCCAGGTAGCGCCGCAGCTCCAGGCTCATCCCCGTGACCAGCCGCTCGACCTCGTTCTCCCGCCGCAGCCTCGCGAGCGCCGCCTCGAGCGCCTCGAACGGGCCCAGCGCCAGGGCCGCGACGGCCCCCTGGACGGCGCGCGCCCGGCGCAGCACGAAGGCGGCCAGCGCCGCGCAGCCGAGCCCGAGCAGTCCCGCGGACCACCAGAAGAGGCCGCCCGCGGGCAGCGCCCGCACCGGCTCCGGGGCCTGCGGCGCGGCCTCGGCGTCGTCGGCGGGCAGGACCGAGCGGACGGTGATCACCTGCGGCTCCGACGTCGCGGTCGCCGCGGCCGCCGGCAGGCTGACGTCGACGGCGGGCAGGGTCGCGAGCCCGGTCACGAAGACGGTGAGCGCCAGCCGCTGCCGCCAGACGCCGCCGCCCTCGTCGACGGGCGGCGCGGCGGCGAGGATCTCCGCGTCGCCCCAGTGCTCCTCCCAGACCGGGAAGGCGGGCAGCGTCGCCGCCGCGCCGCGCAGGGTGAGCACGGCCTCCACGCGGTCGCCGACGGTGATCTCGCGCGGCGCGAGCTCGACCGTGAGCGTGGCCGCCGCGGGCGGGGCGTCGGGCTGCGCGGCGGCCGCGGGCAAGGCGACGAGGCCCGCTCCCAGCGTCGTTGCCAGGGCCATTCCGAGCGCCGTTCCCAGCACCATTCCCGGCACCATTCCCGGCACGGACAGCCCCGCGCCGCGGCGCCCGCGGCCCCGGCGCCGGCTCACCGTTGGAGCCTCTTGCGCCGCCGCTCGAAGAACTGGACGAGCGGCCCGATGTAGGGCCGGTCGGTGCGCAGCTCGAGGTGGTCGATGCTCAGCCGCCGCGTCCAGCGCAGGAGCTCGTCGTGCCGGGCGGCGCGCCGGCGGCCGAAGGCGTCCGCCCAGCGGCGGCCGGAGACGACGGCGAGCTCCCCGGTCTCCGCGTCGCGAACGGGAATCGGGCCGACGGCCGGCAGGGTCAGGTCGCGCGGATCCGAGATCTGGATCGTCACCAGGTCGTGCCGCCCCGCGGCGGCCTTCAATGCCTCGTCGAACGGCGTCTCGACGAAATCGGAGATGAGAAACAGCACCGAGCGCTGCTTGAGATTGCGCAGCACGGCGGGCAGGGCCGCGTCGAGGTCCGTCCGCCCGTGGCCCTGGCGGGTCAGCACCTCGCGCACCACCCGCAGGACGTGGGTGCGGCTGCGCCGCGGCGCGAGGAAGAGCTCCAGCCGGTCGCTGACGAGGGCGGCGCCCACCCGGTCCTGGTTGCGCAGGGCGGCGAAGCTCAAGAGAGCGACGATCTCGGCCGCCTGCTCGCGCTTGAGGATGGCGCGCGAGCCGAAGTTCTGGCTGCCCGAGACGTCGACGACGAGGAAGACGGTCAGGTCGCGCGATTCGACGTACTGCTTGACGTACGGCGTGCCCATCCGCGCCGTCACGTTCCAGTCGATCGAGCGCACGTCGTCGCCGGGCTGATAGGGCCGCACCTCGGCGAACTCGAGGCCGCGCCCCTTGAACACCGAGTGGTACTCCCCCGCCACGCCCTCGTCGACGAGGCGCCGGGTGGAGATCTCGATGCGCCGCACCTTGCGCATCAGCTCCTGGGACAGCGGCGGCGGAGAGGCGGGCTGGCTGGCCATGCTCGTGTGGGTGCGGGGGTC
>JAOTWP010000218.1 GCA_029862975.1 Acidobacteriota bacterium | reverse complement strand
AAGCGGGCGAGGCCCTTGCGCATCGGCACCCGCGGCTCGTAGCCGATCAGGCGCCGTGCCTTGGCGACGTCCGCGTACGTGATGGGCACGTCGCCCGGCTGGTCGGCAAGATACTGCATGCCCGGCTCCACATCAAGCTCGGCGGCGATCCAGCGGACGAGGTCCGCGAGCGAGGTCGTGTCGGCGCCCCCGAGATTGAGGACCTCGAAGCCGAACTCGGCGTCGAGGGCCGCGACCACCCCGTCGATGATGTCGTCGACGTACGTGTAGTCGCGCCGGCTCGAGCCGTCGCCGTAGATCGGGATCGGCTCGCCGCGGGCGAGAAGGCGGGTGAACTTGTGGATGGCCATCTCCGGCCGCTGCGCCGGGCCGTAGACCGTGAAGAAGCGCAGGCAGGAGGTCTTCAAGCCGTAGAGGTGGTGGTAGTTGTAGCACAGCAGCTCGCCGGCCCGCTTGGTCGTCGCGTACGGGCTGATCGGCCGATCCACCGGATCCTCCTCGCTGAAGGGCAGCTTCTCGTTGATGCCGTAGACCGAGGACGACGAGCCGAACACGAAGACCTCCGGGCCGTGCCGGCGGGCGGCTTCGAGCAGCCGCAGCGTGCCGATGCAGTTGACGTCCTCGTAGAGGATCGGCTCGGCCAGGCTGGGGCGCACCCCGGCGCGCGCGGCGAGGTGGATGACGCAGTCGAACCGCCCTTCCCGGAAGAGCCCGTCGACCCGCGCCGCGTCGCGGATGTCGCCCTCGACGAGCCGGAAGCCGTCGCGGCCCAGATACGGCGCGACGTTGGCGCGCTTGCGGCCCGGGTCGTAGTAATCGTTGAAATCGTCGAGCACGGTCACCGCGTCGCCGCGCTCCAGGAGGCGGCGGGTCAGGTGCGAGCCGATGAAGCCCGCGCCACCCGTGATCAGCGCATGGGAGCTCATGAGATCGGCCAGGCTACGGCTGCCCGGGCTCGGGCTGGCCGGCCCCGGGCTCTGCGGTTTCGGGCTGTGCGGTTTCGGGCTGTGCGGTGTCGGGCTGTGCGGCTTCGAGCTGTGCGGCTTCGAGCTGTGCGGCTTCGACCTGCTGCGCCTCCTTGTAGCGTTTCTTGATGCCCTTCTTCTGCCGGTTGCGGATCAGCCAGCGCAGCATCCTGGACTCCTCGATGCCGACGACGATGTCCTGCATCGCCTCGTAGATCGCCGGATCGTTGACCAGCCGGCCGGCCGTTCCCTCGCCGCTCTCCACGCGCTCGGAGATGGTCGCGAGGCCGGCGAGCAGCTTCTCGAGCTCGCCGCTGATCTTGCGGCCGTATTCCTCGTCGCCGACGAGGCGCGGCAGGAGCCCGCCGCCCTCGCGCATCTCGCGCGCCAGCTCGGCGAGCCGGGCGGAGGCCGTGGAGAGGTTGTCGACGGCCTCGTGGAAGCGGTCCCTGGCCTCCGGATCGTTGAGCAGCGAGGGCAGGAGGCCGTCACCGCCCTCGAGCAGCGCGAGGTTCGCCTCCAGGCGGCCGATCGTCGCCTCGAGCCGGCGCGCGAGGGTGTCGTCGTTGAGCAGCCGGCCGAGCGAGCCTTCGCCGCGCTCGGCCCGCTGCGACAGGCGCTCGACGGACGCGAGGATGTTGATCAGCTTGTCGCGGGTGATCGTCCCCGACTCGCTGTCGGAGGTCAGCTGCCCGAGGATGCCCTCGCCCGACTCCATTCGCGCCAGGATGTTGCGCAGCGACACCGAGATGGCGACGAAGTTGTCGACCGCGTTCTCGCCCGAGGCGATGAGCTCGTCGACGTCGGTCGCGGCGCCGGCCGGGATCTCGCCGCCGTCCGGGATGCCCGGCGCGGCGGGCGTTCCGGAAGTGAGCTGGATGAACTTGTCTCCGAGCAGGCCGAGGGTCTTGATCCGCGCTTCCGCGTCGGTCCGCACGCGGTCGGCGTAGCGATGATCGATCGCGACGTGGACCGTGAGGAGGCGCTCGTCGACCGCCTCGGGCAGGTCGATGCCGACGACGTGGCCCACGGTGACGCCGTTGAGCTGCACCGGGTTGCCCTCGGCCAGCCCGGCGACGGTCTCGAAGCGGATGAAGTACCGGTTCTTGCGGGCGAACAGGTTGCTGCTCTCGCCGATCATGAAGATGCCGACGGCGAACGCGGCGAGGGCCGCCATGATCAGCAGTCCGACCTTGATCTCACGCAACGGCGCTCTCCTCGCCCTCCTCGAAGCGGCCTTCGAGAAAGTGCCTGAAGGTATCGTCCCTCGTCCGCTCCGCCTCGTCCCAGGTGCCCAGGAAGCGGAAGCGGCCCGCGGCGAGGAAGGCGACCCGGTCTCCCACCGCCCGCGCCATCGGCAGATCGTGGGTGACGACGACCGAGGTCGTGGACATCCGTTTCTGGGTCGTGCGGATGAGGTGGGCGATCGAGGCCGAGGTCACGGGGTCGAGCCCCGTCGTCGGCTCGTCGAAGAGCACGACCTCGGGATCGAGCGCCAGGGAACGGGCGAGAGCGGCGCGCTTGCGCATGCCTCCCGACAGCGCCGACGGCATCTTGTCCCCCACCCCGTCGAGGCCGACCAGTTGGAGCTTGCGGGCGGCCAGCTCGCGGATCTCGTCGGCGCTCAGGTCGGTGTGCTCCGCCAGCGGGAAGGCCACGTTCTCCCCGATCGTGAGGGAATCGAAGAGCGCGCCGCCCTGAAACAGCATGGCGACGCGGCGCCGGACGGGGGCCAGCTGGCGCTCGTCGAGGCTCGAGATCTCCATGCCGTCGAACTCCACGGTCCCGGCGTCGGGCTTCTCGAGGCCGTTGAGCTGGCGCAGGAGAACGCTCTTGCCCGACCCCGAGCGGCCCAGGATGATCAGGCTCTCGCCCGCGAAGACGTCGAAGGAGACGGCGTCGAGCACCCGCTTGGGTCCGTAGCTCTTGGTGAGGTCACGAATCCTGAAGATCGGCGGAGATGGGCTTGCGCTGGCCACGGCCTAGAAGAGTGTGTAGAAGAGCTTGGTGAGGAAGAAGTCGGCCACCAGAACGAAGATCGAGGCCATGACCACGGTGTCGGTCGTGGCGCGACCGACCCCGTCGGCCCCCCCGCGCGCGGTGAGGCCATTGTAGCAGCCGATGATGGTGATGAAGTAGGCGAAGAAGAAGGACTTGCCGATGCCGCTCGTGACGTCGGAGATCGTGAGCGAGCCGAGGACGTCGTTGATGAAGAACCCGGCCGTCAGCTGCAGCTGAACGACGGCGATGACGAGGCCGCCGAGAATCCCCAGGAGGTCGCCCAGGATCGTCAGAACGGGCAGCATCACGAGGCTCGCGACGAGCTTCGGGACGACGAGCTTCTTGACCGGATCGGCGGCCATGGAGCGCAAGGCCGCGATCTGCTCGGTGACCTGCATCGTGCCGAGCTCGGCCGTCATCCCGGAGCCGATCCGGCCGCCGACGATGAGCGCCGTCAAGACCGGCCCGAGCTCGCGGACGAGCGATTTCGACACGACGGTGCCGATGTAGTACTTCACGCCGAGCGACGGCAGGCTGTAGGCGGTCTGCAGCGCGAGCACCATCCCGGTGAAGATCGTGGTGATCGCCGCCACCCCCAGCGAGCGCACGCCGATCTGCTCCATCTCCCGGACCCAGGCCGCGACCTCGAAGCGCGGGCGGACGAGGGCGGAGAACGCCTGGGCGCTCAAGATCCCCATCTCGCCGACGACGCGGGCGGCGGCGAGCGTCCGGTCGGCGAGTCTCAAGCCCGGGTCGCCTTCCAGGAGCTCAGCTGGGCCGCGCCGAGGAGCCCCGAGACCACCGCGGCCGCCTCGCTCCCGGTCTGCCAGGCCAGGATGGCGGTGACGAGAAGGGTGGCGCCCGTCAGCACGATGGTGTCGTCGTAGCGCTGCCGGTCGTAGCACGCGAGGCCCTGCACGACTCCCCGGGCGACCAGCGGCGGCACGGCGGGCCACAGGTACAATGGGTTCCCGGCCGCGACGGCGGCGAGGGTCGAGCCGGCGGGCTCGAGCGCCGGCGCCAGCAGCAGGAGCGCCAGCAGCAGGTCGAACAGCGCTCCGGCGAAGAGGCTGGCCCGCAGGACCGAACGAAGCAGAGGGGACCGCGCCCCGGCGCGCGACGGAGACATGAGCGGAGAGTCTACCAAGCGATGACCCAAGCGATGACCGACCGGCCCGCGAGCGAGAGCCGCGCCGCCGGCGCTCGAGGCGGGGCGCTGGGCGTGGTGCTCGCCACGGTCGTCGGCAACGCCTACCTCCTGCTGGGATCGCTGTTCTTCGCCATCCTGGCGCTGGCGGCCGGGATCGTGGATCGATCCGGCAACTCGACCTTCCGGATCGGGCGGCTGTGGAGCCGCGGCATCGTCGTGACCAGCGGACTGCGCCTGCGGCGCAGCTTCGCAACGCCTCTCGACGGCTCGCGGCCGGTGGTGTACATGGCGAACCACCAGAGCCTGTTCGACATCCCGGTGCTCTTCGTCACCCTGCCCGGGCAGGCCAGGATGCTGGCCAAGAACAGCGTCTTCCGGATCCCGA
>JAOTWP010000217.1 GCA_029862975.1 Acidobacteriota bacterium | reverse complement strand
GATCTCCCCCGCTCGGGCGTGAGGTCGGCGTTCCCAGACCGCAACGGTGGGATCCGGCGAGTCGATCAGGCGTCGCCGGGCTTCCTCAACCCGGATTCGGGCGTTGCCCCCGGCAAAAGAGGGACAGGTACAAGGCAAAAGAGGGACAGGTACAAAGGCAAGAGAGGGACAGGTACAAAGCAAGTCCATAGACAACCCACAGACTTGTACCTGTCCCTCTTTTCCCCCTCCGATGACCTTCCCGGATGTCTACGGCCTGGGCCTCGCCTACCGAGCCCCACGTGAGCGCCTTACCCTGGCATTCGAATGGGATCGCATCGGCTACTCCAGTCTCCTCGGCTTCTTCAACGCCACGGGATTCCAGAACCAGCTGGAGGACGGAGACGAGCTCCACCTGGGAGCCGAGTACGTCTTTGTTCGGGCCGAGCCGGCCCGGGTCACGTAGTGACTGTCGTCGTGGATCCGGTGGGCTGGGTCCAGCCAGACGCCGGCCCGGAGAGCGATCATCGTCCTACCGCCCGGCGAGGATGAGCTGCACTTCTCCGCTGGGCTCGGCGCGACCTTCCGCGGGCTCCAGCTCGACCTCGCCGCGGACTTTTCCGCCCAGCCGGCTGCGAATCGCGACGAATCAGAAGCTGTAGACGGCGGAGAACGAGAGCGTGTCCACGCGATCGTGCATCAGGCGGGGGTCTCGATCGGGGCAGACGCGACGTGCGTGGCGTCGAGCGTCCAGCCCCGGCCAGTGGTAGCATTCCCGCCATGGGATCGTCTGCCGCGAGCGACTCGCAGGCTCCGTTCCAGCGCGTCAAAGGGAGCACGGTGCGGCTCGATCCGCTGGTGGTGGAGGCCTCCGCCGAGGTGGATCGGAGCCTCCTGCGCTGGATGCTCGGCCTCTCCCACCGTGAACGGCTGCGAGCGGCCAGCAACGCGGCGGGCGCCCTCTCCCGGATCCGCGGTGGGCCGGCCTAGGCAGGCCGCTCTCGACGCCCTCATCGCGGCGCTGGTCCAGGCCGGCGTCGAGTTCATCGTGATCGGCGGGGCGGCGGCGGTTCTCCATGGAGCGCCCACCACGACCTTCGACCTCGACGTCGTTCCCCGGCGGACCGCCGGCAACCTCGAGCGCTTGCTGACGCTCCTCGTCGAGCTCGACGCGGTCGTGCGGGACCCGGCCGGCCGCGAGCTCCGACCGACGAGCGAGCATCTCGCCGCGGGCGGCCAGCTCCAGCTGCTCACCGACCTGGGCCCGATCGACCTGATCGGAGCGCTCCACGACGGCCGCACCTACGACGAGCTCCTCGCCCACTCCGAGACCCTCGGCGACGAGACGCTGCGGGTTCGGGTCGTCGATCTCGCGACCCTGATCGAGATCAAGGCCGGCGCGAACCGAGCCAAGGACCGACTGCTCCTGCCGGTTCTGCTGGCCCTGCGAGACGAGACGAGCGGCTCCTGAGGCGCCGCCGGTCGACGGTGCCCGGCATCGCCCGCGGATCCGGGCAGACCTTCGGTTCCCCGCCCCCGGGGCGGTCGCCGGGTCCGTCGTCGCGGGAACGACGCCGCGTCCTGGATCGACCCTACGGCACCCGCTCGAGAGCTACCCGTGCCGCCGTCAACGAGGCCTGCTCCTCCCAGGCGATGACATGGACCACCAGCCCGTCGGCTCGCCGCGCCCAGACTTCCGGCCAGTAATCCGGTGTCTCCTTGGCGTAGGCGCTCACCCCCAGATCGTCGATCTCCCGGACCTCGCGACCGAAGCTCTCCGCCGTCTGGCGTGCCCAGTCGTAATCGAACGGGTCTTTGAGGTAGATGTCCACCCGTTCTCCACTGCCGCTCGAGCCGCGAAGGCGGTAGGTGCAGTTCGGCGCCGGATCCTCGGGCATCCGGACCGCCGGCTCGACGACCGGGAGCCCCATCGCCTGCGCCAGAGCTTCCGCGGGGATCGTTGCGCAGACGTCGATGCCGGTCACGTCGCGCTCCGGCAGATCCTCGACCGCGGCGCCTTCCGCGTCAGGCTCGACGGTCGCGGATCTCTCGCTCGCCTCGGGCACCGTGCCGCCGCCGCAGGCCAGCGTCAGTGCCAACAGGCACGAGCCGACGACGTCACTCGCGCGCCGTCCGAAAGAGAAGAAGCTCGTTGTTCGCTCCATGGACATCTCGACCCTCCCAGGCCTCAGACCTTCCAGGCCCCAAACCTCCCAGGCCTCAAACCTCCCAGACCTCACCCCACCGAGTGGCTCGGCGATCCGGAATCGTCTCCACGAGGACCCGACCTCCGGCGTCGGCGGCAAGGTCGTCGTGCCGTTCCATCCTAGCAGCGAGGCCCCCAACCCCACTGCTCTTCTCCTCCTACCAGGTCCGCTTCTCCCGCCGGGTCATCCACTCCGTGGGTGGACTGGCACCGAGGATGGCTCGGATCTTGCGCTCACCAGAGCAGAAAGATCGCATCTGAGAACCTCGCGGCCGTCACCCAAGACGCGGCAGGCAACCGCCGCCGGCGCCTCGTCCGGCAGCACGAGGCGAGTGGATTCTCGGACGGTGAGGGCGTGACGTGGACGTGGACCATGATTCGGGCCTATAATATGGTCCCTTGAAGGAGGTCTCCGTTGTCCACCATCCCACTGTCCAAGGCCAAGACCCATCTCGCGAAACTGCTCGCCGAAGTCGAGGAGGTCGGCGAGGAGGTCGTGATCACCCGCTCCGGGCGTCCGGCCGGCGTGCTGCTGGCCGTGAGCGAGTACGAAGGGCTGCTCGAAACGCTGGAGATCCTGGCCGATCGAGAGCTCTCGCGGTCGATCGAGAGGGGTCTCGCCGAGGCCGCGGCGGGCGAGACGCTGAGCCACGAAGAGGTCTGGGATGACCTGGACGCTCCGGTACACGGCTAGCGCCGCTCGAGCCGCCCGCAAGCTCGACCCCGCGGTCCGCCGCCGCGTCCTGGCCGCCGTCGGCAAGCTCGCCGAGGAGCCCGAGCGCGGCAAGCCTCTCCAGCTGACCCTGAAGGGCCTGCGCTCCTGGCGAACCGGAGATTTTCGGATCGTCTACCGCATCGTCGAGAGCCGCATCGAGATCCTCGTCATCGCCCTCGGCCATCGTCGCGACGTCTACGAGAGACTGAGCAAGAGCCTGAGGTAGGGGTGCCATCCGGCAGATGGCGGCCTTCAGGCGCGACCTCGACAGCGGGGTGGCACCCGGCGTCCCGGCGGCCTACGGGGCGTCCCGCGGCTCGACCTCGACGATCATCTCGATCTCGACCGCCAGCCCGATGGGCAGCGAGACCATGCCCACGGCGGAGCGGGCGTGCTTGCCGCGCTCGCCGAAGACCTCGACCATGAGGTCGGAGAAGCCGTTCATCACCTTGTGCTGGTCGGTGAACTCCGGCGCCGAATTGACCATGCCGAGCACCTTGACGATGCGCCGCACGCGGTCGAGCGAGCCGATCTCTGCCCGCAGTGAGGCGAGCAGCGCCAGGCCGGTGGCGCGCGCCGCGGCGTAGCCCTGCTCGACGTCGAGGTCGGCGCCCAGCTTGCCGGTGACGTAGCCCCCCTCGCGCTTCGCCGGCCCGTGGCCGGCCAGGAAGACGAGATTGCCGGTGCGCACGGCACGCACGTAGTTGGCCACCGGGGCCGGCAGCTCGGGCAGCTCGAGGCCGAGCGCCGCGAGCCGCGCCTCGGGGCTCGCCGGCGCCGCCTCCTCGCTCGCCCGGCCCGCCGGAGCCGCGGCGAGCGCCAGAGCCGCGAAGACCAGAACCGCGAAGACCAGGACGGCGAAAACCCGGCCCCCGGCGGCCGGCGCCTTCGCTCCAGCGACCGGGGAGCTCCTCGTCACGTTCCTCATCGTGTGCCGCCTCCTTCCCGTAGTTGAGCGGCCAGTTGAACGGCCAGTTGAGCGGCCAGTTGAGCGGCCACCTTATCGGTTCGCCGCCCCGGACGCGCTCCATCCCGCCGTACTTTCAGGGGTCAGGTCACCTCGCCGACGGTCCGGCGCGGTGGCAGGCTTCTTGCTGCAGCTCCGAGGCAAGGAGACCCAGGCCGCTCGATTCCATCCACCGACCACCAGGAGATCAGGACAATGTCCAAGAGCCCTTGGCTATTCGACCCGGACAAGTTGCGGGAACTCGACGAGGACGCTCACGACCCAACGGACATGGTGAATAGCGGTTGGTCCGACTGGAAGTCCTACTTCGGAGGCGAGGACGCTTTGTTCGAGACGCCGTCGCGGCTCCGCAAGTCCAGAGATCACCGTTCGCGGGAGGACCTGCTCCGCCGCCACCATCGATTGCGTTGGGAGCGGTCCCATCACCAGAGGTGATCTCCCCGCGGGTGCCTCGAGCTGGGTGCTGACGCAGAAAGAGGGGAAGGCTCGCCTCCCAGGCAAGTGGCGGAGTCTTCGGGGCACACTCGGGCACAAGAAGCCTTCGCAGGCGGCAGCAGCGAACAACAAGGCGCCGGCCTCCAGCCTGCTGACAGAGTTTCAGCTACGTACTGCCAGTTTCTGTCAATGACCGCATCCGTCGCGCCTTCGAGACCGTCTGGTTCCCTGGGTGACGGCCCTCGTCGGTAGAAGCGCTGGCGACCTT
>JAOTWP010000079.1 GCA_029862975.1 Acidobacteriota bacterium | reverse complement strand
GCATGCCGCAGAGGCTGGTCGAGACGCTCATGAAGATGGGCCGGACGCGGGTGCGCGTCGACTCCTTGATGGCGGCGGTCGGCTGCAGGCCCTCGTCGCGCATCAGGTTGAGCGCCTGGTGGACGATGAGGATGGCGTTGTTGACGACCGTGCCGACGAGGATGACGAAGCCGAGCATGGTGAGCACGTCGAGCGCCTGGTAGGTGAAGAGGTTGAGCACCCCGAGGCCCAGGAAACCGCCCAGCGCCGCCAGCGGCACGCTGAAGAGGATGACGAACGGATAGAGGAAGCTCTCGAAGAGCGCCGCCATCAGGAGGTAGGTGATGAGCACGGCGAGCAATAGGTTGAACTGCAGCGCGCGGCGGGTCTGGGTCAGCTTGTCGGCGCTGCCCGAGTAGGTGACGCGGTAGAGGCCGCCGACCCGGTCGCCGTCGCGCATCGGCTGCAGGATCTCCACGTCGATGCGCTCCATCGCCTCCTGCAGCGGCAGCTCCGGCGGCGGGGTGACCTGGATGGTGATGGTGCGCTCGCGCTCCCGGTGGTTGATCTGCACCGGCCCGTTGACCAGCTCGACATCCGCCACGGAGCCGAGGGTCACGACCTGGCCGCCGGGTGTCGCGATCGGCATCTGCTCGAGCAGGTGGGTGCTGTGGGCGAAGCTCTCCTCCGTGCGGACCACGAGGTCGATCTCGCGGCCGTCGTGCTGGTAGTCGCTCGCCTTGGCGCCGTCGACGAGGGCGCTGACCGTGAACCCGAGGTCGCGGTTGCTCACCCCGAGCTCCGCCGCGCGCCGCCGGTCGGTGTGCACCCGGAGCTCGGGATTGCCGAGATCGAGGCCGGGGAAGGGGATCGCCTGGGCGCCTGGCAGGATCCGCTGCACGCCGCCCATCACTTCGCCGCCCAGGGCGATGAGCCGCGAGAGGTCCGGCCCGGTGATCTCGACGTCGATGTTGCGGCCCTCGCCGAACCCGCTGGAGAAAAGCGAGGCCTGGGAGACGAAGGCGATCGCCCCTTGGAGCTGGGCGTTGACCCCCTGGATCTTGCCGACCAGCTCGCTGGCGCGCAGCGGCGAGCGCGCCCGCGCGCCCATGAAGGCCTGGTTCGCCAGGGCGCCGAAGAAGTAGTGATCGATGCCGCCGCCCGGCATGGCCTCGGCCTCTTCGTCGCTCGCCTCCCACAGCGGCCCGAGCTCACGCCGGTAGATGTCGTTGTAGGAGGCCGTCTCGTCGACGTTGTAGCCCGGCGGCGGCAGGGCGAAGCCGAAGACGAAATTCATGTTGCCCAGCGGCAGGTACTCGGCCTTCGGCATGAGCAGCCAGGAGAAGAGGATGGAGGCCCCCGTGAACGCGGTGACGACGACGACCCGGCGCGGCGTCGTGCTGCAGATCCACCCCACCCGCTCCGCGATCCACTCGTTCAGCCTCCCGGCCCACGCCACCCGCCCCCACAGGTTGCGGAAGTTCTTCTCGCCCCGCCGCGCGGCCGCCTTCGCTTCGTCGTGGCTGACGGCGTCGAGGATCTTGGCCGACAGGCTCGGAATGACGGTGATCGCCACGATGAGGCTCAAGCCCACCCCGCAGCTGATGGCCAGGGCGATGTCCCGGAAGAGCTGCCCCGCCTCTTCCTTGACGAAGAGGATGGGCACGAACACCGCGATCGTCGTCAGCGTGCTCGCGAGCACGGCGCCCCACACCTCGACGGCGCCCTCGTGGGCGGCCCGGAAGCGGCTCTTGCCCATCTGCCGGTGGCGGTAGATGTTCTCGAGGACGACGATCGAGTTGTCGACGACCATGCCGACCGCGAACGCCAGGCCGGCCAGCGAGATGACGTTCAGGGTGCGCCCCAGGGCGTTCATGGCGAGGAACGAGCCGACGATGCTGATCGGGATGGCCGCCGCCACGACGAAGGTGCTGGCGCGGCTGCGCAGGAAGAGGAGGAGCACGAGGACGGCGAGGATGCCGCCGACGACGAGGCTCTGGCGCACGAGCCCGATGGCGCTGTAGACGTAGTCCGTCTCGTCGTACGCCTGGACCAGCCGCAGGCCGCGCTCGGCGAGCAGGTCCTGATTGAGCCCGGCGACGGTCTCCTTGATCCCCTTCATCACGTCCAGGATGTTGGCGCCGGGCTCCTTGATGGCGTTGATCGCGATCATCTGCTCGCCGCGGTAGAAGATCTTGGCGAACGGCTTGCGGTAGCCGAGCTCGACCCGCGCGACGTCGCCGACGCGCAGCGGCACCCCGTTGCGGACGGCGACGACGACGTCCTCGATCTCGCCCACCGAGGCGTACTCGCCGATCGTGCGCACGACGTAGCGGCGCTTGCCTTCCGCGAAGTCGCCGCCGCTGTAGTTGCGGTTCTCGCGATCGAGCGCCGCGGCGAGCTGGTTGATCGTCACCTGGTGGGTCGCCAGGGTGCCGGGATCGACGATCACCTGCATCTCGCGCTCGCGGCCGCCGAAGAAGCCGGACAGCGCGACGCCGGGCACCCGCTCGAGGGCCGGCTTGATCTGGTCGTCGACGAAGTCGTAGAGCTTCCAGATTTCGTCCGCGTAGGGGCTCTCCCCGGCCGGCAGGAGGATGAACCAGGCGATGGCGCTCTGGTTGGGATCGGAGGCGAGGATGACGGGCTTTTGCGCCTCGTCCGGGTAGACGGGAACCTGCTCCAGCCGATTCGAGACCTTGAGCAGGTTCGCCCCCTTGTCGCTGCCGACCTCGAAGAGCAGGTTGATGGTGCCGAAGCTGTCCTGGCTCGAGCTGCTCATCTTGACGAGGCCGTCGAGCCCCTTGAGCTGCTCCTCCTGCTCGTCGATGATCTCGCGCTCGATCTCGCCGGGGCTGGCGCCCGGCCAGAACGTCTGGACCGAGATGAGGGGCTCTTCGACCGTCGGCGTGAGCTGGACGGGGATCCCGAGGAGCGCGAGGATGCCGAAGAGCAGGAGCAGGATGACGCCGACGGCGGTCTTGACGGGAGAGCGGATGGCGGACTCGACGATGATCATGGCTGTGCGTACTCCACGGTCTCGGTGATGAGCTGGGCGCCGGGGGCCAGCCGCTCGTTGCCGCGCGTGACGACGAGGTCGCCCGGCGCCACCGCGTCGACCTCGATCCACTCGCCGCTGCCGGCGCCGAGGGTCACCGGGACCACGGCGGCCACGGGGCTCGTCGTGCCGTCCTCGCCGGGCGGCCCGTCCTCGACGCGGTAGACGAGGCGCTGCGCCCCCTGGCTGACGATGGCGTCCTTGGGGACGACCGTCGCTTGGCGCTCCTCGCCGCCGGGGAAGGCGACGCTGGCGGACATGCCGACGCCGATCCGGCCGTCCGGGTTGTCGATCCGGATCTTGACGGGGAAGCTCCGCGATTGCGGATCGGCCAGCGGGATGATCGCGGTGATCTGGCCCTCGACGTCGAGGTCGGGCAGGGACTCGAAGAGGACGCGGGCGGCGGCCCCCATCCGGGCCGCGGCGAAATGCCGCTCCGGCACGTTGACGACGACTTCCAGATGCCGCGGGTCGACCATCTCGACGACCGGGCCGCCGGTGTCGACCCACTCGCCGAGCGCGCAGTGCTCGCGGACGACGACGCCGGCAAACGGCGCCCGCACGACCGAGTCCTCGATCTGGGTCGTTAAGCGCGCGATCAAGGCCTTGGCCTGGTCGGCCCGCCCCTGCCAGGCGCCGACCTCGGTCTCGGCGTCGTCGAGGGTCTGCTGGCTGATCACCCCGGAGTCGCGCAGGTCGCTGGAGCGCACGAGCGCCCGCTGGGCGAGCTCGAGCCGCGCCTGGGCCTCGGCGAGCTGGGCCTCCGCCGCCTCCCGGTCGCGCTCCCGGGTCTCGTTGCGCAGTCTCACCAGAATGTCGCCGCGGTTGACGAACGTCCCCTCGCGCGCCCGCAGCTCGGCGACCAGCCCCGACACCTCGCTCGCCACGAGGGCGTTGGTGCGCGCCTCGACGGAGCCGGAGAGATACACGACTGCCTGAATGGGCGCCTCCCGCGCCGCCGTCACCCCCACCCGCGCCGGTCCCCACCCCTGAGCCCCCGCGCCCCCGGCCAGGGCGAGCGCCCCCACCCCGAGAACGCCGAGCCGAGCCGCCGACCGCAATGTCGTTTCCATGACCGAAGCTCCCATGCGCCCCCGCCGCTACGGCGGGGAGTCCCTACCGAGGCGCAATCCTCTCATCTAAGCGTGGCGATTCCCAAGTGCCTGCCGGAGAGATACGGGCGAGACGCGCCAGGGTTCACCGGCGGGCCGCGCATCGGCCGGGCGACGGATCAGGGCACGGTCGCCGACCAGCGCGAGGTGTCGCCGGTCTCGAAGCCGTCGCTGAAGAGCGGGGCGCTGAAGGTCAGGTCGAGGAAGGGCTTGGCGGTGCCGAGGACCTCGGCCGCGCCGCGGTGGGGGAGCGCGCTGCCCAGGACGAGGCGGGTGACGGTGGTGCCGTCGGGCGTCTTCTCTGCCACGAAACGCAGGGTCTCGACCGGCTCGGGCACCGCGGGGATCTCCACGTCGCCGTCCTTGAAGGAGACCGTGTCGGTGCCGGAGTCGACGTTCGAGAAGGACACCCGGAACTGGGTCAGGCCGTCGGGGTTGACGGCGGCGAGGGCCGCGGGGGCGAGGTCGACGCGGACGGCGTACCACTCGCTCGCGGCCGAGCCGACGAAGCAGCCGGCGTCGGCCGCGTCGGCGGCGGCGGTCGCGTCGCCGGGCTCGACCTCGGGAGCGCCGAAGCTGCCCGTCTTGACGTCGAGGACCGGCGGGCCGAGGTCGCCGGAGGTGAACGGGTTGGCTCCGGCGCGGGTGTCCTGGAGCAGGTAGAGGCTCGCGGCCGCGATCTCGGCCCCGGCGGGCAGGGCGCTGGTGTCGAACGAGGCGATCCCGTAGTAGAGGCGGATGCCGTCGTCGCCCACGACGATGGCCTCGTTGCCCACGCCGACGCCGTCGGTCCAGCCGTCCTCGAGGCCGCCGCGCGAGGTGAAGGTCGCGGTCACCGGGCCGCGGAAGCGCGGGAAGAGGTGGGTCTCGGTCTGGACGGCGATCTTGTACTGGTAGCCCTCGTAGTCGAGGTGGATGGGATCGGCGGGGATGCCGCCGGGGGCGCGGAAGTTCTCGCGCAGGGTGGGGGTCAGAGGGTCGCCGCCGGGGAACGGCAGGTAGTCGGGGGGCGCCTGGCCGGGCCGCGGCAGCTCGCCCGGCGGCCGCGACTCGTCGCCGTAGTAGTAGTGCATCTCGCCCACGCCGTGGTCGAAGTCGAGGCGCCCATCGGCGTTGGTCCAGGCGACGCGCCGGGTCTCGACGTCGACCATCAGCGCGTTGAGCTCCTCGTCGGTGACGAGGTCGTTGTCGGGGTCGCGGCTCAGGTCGCGGCGCTTGGGGCAGGCGTAGATCCAGCACCACAAGGGGTCGACGTTGAAGTTCGGGTACTCGTAGCTCGAGACGAGGAGGCGCAGATCCGGCCGCGGTGCCAGGCTGGCCTGGGCCACGGTCTCGAGGTCGGCCAGGATGCGGTCGAAGAGCGCCGCCTCCGAGCCCGGCACGTCGAGGTCCATGTCCTTGTACCAGCCGCCGCCCGACTTCGCCGCCAGGATGTCATTGCCGCCCAGGCTGAGCATCACCGTGTCGATGGCCGGCAGCCCCACGAGCTCGGCGACCACGTTGGCGATCCACGGGTAGTTCGCCGTGTCCACCCACTCCCGCGCCTCGCTGCCCGAGATCGCGTACTCCGGTCCCGTGTAGCCTGGCCCGGGGTCCGAGCCCAGCGAGCGGCTGACGGCCCGCTTGTCGGCGTGGCCGAACTTGTCGAAGACGTCGTTGTGCGAATCGTCGTCCCACATGTACTGCGCCCAGCTGTCCCCGGCCAGCAGCACCCGCTCGACCGGCGCCGGCGCCGGGCAGGCGCCGGCGATCGGCGCCATGACCGGCGCCCGCGGCAGCACGCCCTCGTAGTTCCAGGGCAGAAGCTCCCTGGCAGGCTGCTCGAGAGCTCGGCTTGCAGGGCTCCCGGGGGCGGCGTGAGCGGGGAAGGCTATCGCCACGAGGCACAGCGTGGTGCTGAGGGCAGGAAGCAGCTTCATGATTCCGGGTTCCGGCGTCGGGCGTGGGGCGTGACGCCCGGTCGAGCTTAGCAGGGCCGGATGGACCGGCGGAGGCGCGAAAGATGGTCCGTGACCGGTCGCTGGAAGGCCGCTGCCGGGCGGCCATTCCATCGCTTTCGAGATCCCGACCGGCATACCGCCCGGAAGCACTGGCGACTCCGGTGAACGCCGCGGGGGTCTTCCGGGTAGGGCAGGGAGCCGTCTCGGGCTCGATCGCCCGAAGTCACCGGCGCGGAGAGTCTCGCTACGGCCTCTCCCGCCTTCACGGCCGCGCATCGGGTCACCGGATCGGCCACACCGAGCGGAACTCCTCGCGGGTGGCATGGACCGCTTCCTCTTTTCTACCTGAAGTCTTTTGCGACGACCTGGCAAGCAGCCGGCTTCAGGAACTCGCCTCGCCCTCGAGCGCTTCGAAGGTCGCCCGGGCGATCTCCACGTCCTGGACGGCAACGCCCGTGAGGTCGGCGACGGTGACGTCCTCGGGGCGGACGCGTCCGGGGGCGGCTCCCGCGACGACGGCGCCGAGCTCGACGAGCTTCTCTTCCTCGAGCAGGCCCGCCTTGCGGGCCTGGAAGATCTCGCCGCGCTCGCGGCATTGCTCGAGGCTGTCGGCGACGACGCGGTCGGCGCGGGCCAGGAGCTCCGGGTCGAGCTCCTGCTTGGCGGCGGTGTCGGAGCCGACGGCCGTGACGTGGGTGCCGGGGCGCACGGCGGCGGCGGGGAAGAGCGGCGCTTCGGCGGCGGTGGTCGTGACGATGAGGCTCGCCGCCGCCGCCGTGGCGGCCGCGTCGCGGCTGGTCTCGACGCGGAAGCCGAGGTCGGCCACGGCCGCGACGTAGCCGTCGAGCTGGCGCTCGCCGCGGCCCCAGACGACGGCGTCGCGGCAGCCGGTGACGGCGCGCAGGTGGGCAAGCTGGAGGCGGGCCTGGGTGCCCGTCCCGAAGATGGCGATGCGCTCGATCGGGTGGCCGGCGAGGTGGCGCGCCGCGACGGCGCCGGCGGCGGCGGTGCGGACGTCGGTCAAGTGGCCCTCGTCGTGGAGGACGGCGGCCAGCTCGCCGGTCTTCTGGAAGAAGAGGAGCATCACGCCGTTGCTCGAGGGCAGGCCGAGCGAGGGGTTGCCGTAGAAGCCGGAGGCGATCTTCACGACGTAGTAGTCGCCCCCTTCGAGATAGCCCGACTTGACGTGGACGTCGCCGCCGGCCAGCAGCAGCTCGCCGACGGGCGCCACGACGGCGCGGCCCGCGGAGTAGGCCGCGAAAGCCCGGCCCATCAGCTCGACGAGGTCGATCCCGGCCAGCGCCGGCCGGATCTCAGGCAGGCGGTAGAGCTTCATCGCGCAGGATCTCTCCGAGCTTGGCGGGGGCGATGTTGGCGCCGCAGAGAACGACGGCCACCTTACGGCCGGCGAAGTTCCTCTCCATGGCGAGGAGCGCGGCGATCGGCACGGCGGCGGCGCCTTCGATGAGGGCGTGGTGGTGGCCGACGAAGGCGCGGAGGGCCCAGGCGATGGCGGCCTCCTCGACCTCCACCTGGCGGTCGATGAGCTCGCGGCAGAGCTCGAAGGTGATGGCGCCCGGCTCGACGCCGCCCGCCGTGCCGTCGGACAGCGTCGGCAGCGACGGCAGGTCGAGAATGCGGCCGGCCGCGAGCGAGCGCATCATCACCGCCGAGTTGCGCGGCGAGCAGGCGACGATCTCGGTCCCCGGCCGCGCGGCCTTCAGCCAGGCGGCGCAGCCGCCGAGGAGGCCGCCGCCGCCGAGCGCCACGAAGACGGCGTCGAGCCCCGGCACCTGGGCGGCCAGCTCGCGGCCGACGGTGCCCTGGCCGGCGACGACGGCCGGGTCGTTGTAGGGCGAGACGTAGGTCGCGCCCTCGCTCCGCGCCGCGGCCCGGGCGGCGGCCTCGGCCTCCACGCAGTCCTGCCCGGCCACCTCGACCCGGACGGCCGACGCCCGCAGCCGGCGCACCTTGTCCGGGTCCGCGGTCGCCGGCACGAAGACGGTGGCCGGCGCGCCGACGAGGCCGGCGGCGTAGGCGAGGGCGGCGCCGTGGTTGCCGGTGGAGGCGGCGACGAAGCCGCGGCGGCGCGTTTCGAGGTCGGCGGCCAGTACGCGGTTCACGGCGCCGCGCGCCTTGAACGAGCCGGTGATCTGGTGGCTCTCGAGCTTGACCCAGACCTCGGCCCCGGTGGCCGCGGAAAGCCACGGGGAGGGCTCGACGGGAGTGCGCCGCACGTGCGGCGCGATGCGCTCGTGCGCCGCGCGGATCCCGGCGGCCCAGGAGGCGAGCGATGCCGCGCCGCGTTCCATCCGCTCCGCCGCCGCCCGCGCCGTCCGGGCCTCAGTCCGCCAGCTCGGCGATCAGCTCGTGGATGCGGCCGAGCGCGGCCGTCAGGTGGTCCTCCGGCAGGCCGAAGCTGATCCGCAGGCAGCCGTCGAGCCCGAAGTGATCGCCGGGCACGACGAGGACGCTCTTCTCGCGCTGCAGCCGGTCGACGAGCGCCGTCGAGTTGACGTCGAGCGCGTAGCGCACGAAGGCGATCGCCGCCGCGTCCGGGGCGTGGATCCGGAACATGCCGGGATGGCCGGCCAGCCAGTCCGCGAGGATCGGGTAGCCGCGGCGGATGTAGCCGCGGGTGCGCGCCAGGATCCGCGGCCGCACCTCCGGCGCCAGCGCGATCGCGGCCAGCTTGTTGGAGAGCATCGAGGCGGCGAGAGCGACGTACTCGTGGCGCGCCCAGATCTCGTCGATCGTGGCCCGCGGGCCCACCACCCAGCCGAGGCGCAGCCCGGGCATCCCGTAGGCCTTGCTCAGGCTGCCCACGGCGAGCACCTTGTCGTAACGGCCCCAGAAGGAGGGCGTGATCTCGTCGCCGACCCGCTCGGCGCCCGCGTAGACCTCGTCGGCCAGGATCCAGGCGCCGGTGCGCTCGGCGCTCGCGACGACGGCGTCCATCTCGCCGCTTGCCAGAGCCTTGCCCGTGGGGTTGTTCGGGTTGCAGACGGCGATGAGCCGCGTGCCGGGGACGGCGGCGGCCTCGAGCCCCGCGACGTCGAGCGCCCAGCCGCGCTCCTCGACGAGGTCGAAGGTCGACACCGCCAGGTCGCGGTTCTTCGCCACCCCCCAGACCTGCATGTAGTTGGGCGCCATCACGGCCACCGGATCGCCCGGCGAGAGGATCGTGTGCACGGCGAGATAGTTGGCCTCGATGGCCCCCACCGTGACGAGCACGTTGTCCGGCCCGGCGCCGGGGTAGAGCGCCGCGATGTTCTCGCGCAGCTCGGGGATGCCGTTGACGTGCGGGTAGTTGAGGTCCGTCGCCAGCAGCGCCTCGAGCGCGCCGGGCCGCTCCGCGAGCAGCTCGCTCACGAGCATCGGGTGCACCCCGCTCTCCGAGAGGTTGAACTCCACCTCCTGCTCGAACCGGGACATCATCCGTTCCATCTCGAACGGCTGGAACTCGCTCATGCCCACCCCTCCTGCTCGTCCGGTCGAAACTAGCACGGAGGGAAGGAATCGGTGGTTCGGGGCGTCGCTGCCAGGCGGCCATGCCAGCGCTTTCGAGATCCCGAGCAGAATGCCGGCCGGGTCTCGCTGCCGGCTCCGGCCAGCGCCGCGGGGATTCCAAATAGGACGAAAAAACAGGGGAGGTCGGGGGCAAGGCGAGCGGCGGTCAGCCGGCGCCGCGGTTCAGGCCGAGATCGACGAGGGTTGCGGCGAGGGCGCCAGCCAGCTCGGGCTCGCGCTCGTCGAGGTCGAGCTCGGCCAGGGCCGCGCCGAGCGCGGCGGCGAGCTTCGCGGGTAGGTCTCCCGGTGCCGAGGGAGCGAGCGGGGGGACGGCGGGCTCCGGCGCCGCGGCGTGGTCGGCGATCCGGGTGATGAAGTCGGCATAGCCGCGGGCGCAGTCTGCTGGCCGGTGGTGGCTGGCGGCCCAGCGCGCGGCGTTGGCGCCCAGCGCGTGGCGCAGCGGAGGGCTCGCGGCCAGCTCTTCGAGCAGCGCCGCGAGCAGGTCCTCCTCGTCGCCGCCGAGGGGCACCTTGGCGCAGCAATCGTCGGGGATCTCCGCGAACCAGCCGGATTCGGTGACGACGACGGGGCGGCCGAGGCCGAGGAGCCGCAGGCAGGCGCCGGAGGTCTCGCCGCCGGTGGGGTGGCGCAGGTTGACGGCCACGTCGCAGCAGGCCATGACCTCGAGCAGCCGCGGGAGCGGCAGCCGCCCCGTGGCGTGCACGCCCTCGCCCAGCGGGCCGGCGAGCAGGCCGGGCAGCTCCGCGTAGGCCGCCGAGGGCTCGCCGGCCAGCAGGTAGGCGGCGTTCGGATGCCGTCGCCGCAGCCGCGCGAAGGCGCCCAGGGCGACGTCGAGCCGCTTGGCCGCGGTGAGGTGGCCGAAGGAGGCGAGGAGCAGGGTGTCCTCGGCCAGGCCGTGCTCGGCGAGCAGCCGCGCGCGCGCGCCGGGGTCGGGGGGCGCGGTCCCGTGGAGGCTCAAGTGATGCGGCACGATCGCGATCTCGGCGGCCGGCCGGCTGGCCCGCACCCGGTCGCGGGTGGCCCGGCTGTGGACGAGGAGCCCGCGGGCGGCGTCGACGACGCGCTCGAACAGCGGGAAGTCCCACATCTCGGGAAGGTCGTTGGCGTGCAGGATGCGGCCCGCCATCCGCAGCCCCGTGGCGCCGTAGCAGTAGCGCATCTCCTCCCGGAAGGCGGCTTTGCCGCCCAGGGCCAGGGTGAGGTCGCGCATCAGGTGATGCAGCATGTACTCGTGGAGCACCACGACGCCCGGCCGGGCGAGCAGGAGGCGATGGATCTCGCCGTGATGCGCGGCGCTGTTGCCGAGCTGGTAGACGAGGCCGAAGTACGGCCGCTGCTCGTCGCGGGCCGCGAGCTCGGCATAGGGGCGCACGGCGAAACGCTCCGCGAGGGCCCGGTCCGTGGCTTCGGGGCGCCCCGTGAAGAGGTCGATCTCGAAGTGGGCGGCCAGCGCCGGGAGCAGCTCCGCGCTGTAGTCCGCGATGCCCGAGGTTTCGGGCGGCAGCGGGCTGGCGAAGGCGATCCGCCTCAAGGTCCCGCTTCCGTCAGCGCGGCGATGGCGCGGTCCCAGCAGATGTCCGCCACCCGCCTGGCGCCCTCGCGGCCGAGCCGGAGGGCCAGCTCGCGGTCGCCGTAGAGCTCGTCGACGCGGCGCGCGAAGTCCCGCGGCGAGTCGGGCGCGCAGACGAAGCCCGTGCGCCCGTCCTCCACGAACTCGAGCACGCCGCCCGAATCGGTGGCGGCGAGGACCGGCTTGCCGGACTTGAACGCCTCCACGGTGACGTAGCCGTAGTCCTCGTCGAAGGGGGCGTAGAACACCGCCAGGCTGCCGGCGTAGAGATCGAGGAGCTCGTCGTCCTCCACCCAGCCCAGAAGCTCGACGCGGCCGGCGAGCCCGGCCTCCTCGATGCGCCGGCGCAGGCTCTCGCTCTCGGGGCCGGAGCCGGCGATCTTGCAGCGCACGCCGGACTCGACGTGCCGCATCGCGTCGACAAGGAGCGCGAAGCGCTTGAGCTCGTCGAGCCGCCCGGCGGCGAAGACGTAGTCGCCGAAGGGCCCGTCGTGGTACCTGCCGTCGAGCGGCGGGGGCGCGTAGAGCGGCGTCGCCTCGAGGCCGTTGAAGCGGCGCAGGCGGGCGGCCGTGTTGCCGGCGTTGGTAAAGAGGGCGCGGGCCTCCGCCAGGGCGCGGCCGTCCATGCGGCGCACCATCGCCAGGGTGGCGCGGTCCTCGGGGCCGTCGCCGAAGTCGCTGTACGGCGTGCCCAGGAGGTCGTAGGCCTGCCGGAACTGGTGGATGAGCCAGACGACCTTGTTGGGATGGCCGATCAGGTAGGAGGGGAAGCGGGTGGCGATGACGAGATCCGGGCGCTGGCCGGTCGTCGAGTGAAGGTCGAGCAGCCGCCACGCGTAGGCGCTCTTGAGCAGCTGCAGGCGCGAGTGCCAGGCGAAGGGCACGGTCACGAGGTCCGCCTCGTGGCCGCGCCGCACGAGCTCGCGGTGCAGGGACTCCACGTGGATCTCCGCCCCGCCGCGCGAGAACGGGACCTGGGTGGCGCAGACGCAGATTCGCATGTTCGCTGGCCGGCCGGGGCGCCCGGTCAGTCGCCGCCCGCCCCCTCCGCGTCGCGGGCGAGGCGCTCGAGCTCCGCGGCGAGAAGACCCTGGCGCGCGAAGAGATCGCGCAGCGCCTCGCTCGCCGCGCGGTTGAAGGCGTTCTGCTGCCGGACGAGCGAGTCGAGGTACCACCTCATGAAGCCCTGGTAGACGAGCTTCTTGGCCAGCACGATGAAGCGGCCGACGACCGGCCGGTGGGACTCGCAGACGGGCTCGTCCACGTAGCGCAGCTCGTGCACTCGCGCCAGGGACGGCGGCAGCCGCTTGAGCTCCTCGGAGATCGTCGCCAGCTCCGCCCGCCGCTGCCGCGCCCCCGCCCGCACTCGCGCCAGGACCGCGGCCACCTCCACCGCCTCCCCGCCGGGAGCTGCCTTCTCCTCGCTCACGCTTCGCCTCCTCCGATGGTTCGCGCCGTGGGCTGCGACGACAGCCTACTGTAGCGCGCCGGAAGGAGAGCAGCCCGGCCCCTACTCGGAGAGAGCGTCCATGATCTCCACGTAGCGCCGAATGCCATGGTCCTTGAGACCGTCCGTTCCCGGCTTCAAGAAGTCGTCGATGCGGCCCTGCACCTGGCCCTGCATTCGCCGCAAGAACAGCTTCCACGGGCCGGTGCCGGTGTGCAGTCGCCCCGCCGCGTCGAGGTACTCGACGGTTCCGACGTGCTTGTAGCCGGCGCTCCGTGGCGGCACACGGGTCACGGTGTCGTTGTTGTTTACGACGCGGAACGCCCGCCTTCCGTGCTTCGCCGTGAACCGCTTGGCGAAGACCTTGTTGCCCACCCTCGGCGAACCGAAGGTGTAGAGACCGGCGATCTCGATGCCCTCCGTCTCCGAGGCGGCCACCGCCAGCGTCGCCAGCGCCGCTCCCAGGCTGTGACCGGTCACGAAGACCGGCTGACCACGATCTCGGAGCCGCCGGACGGCCGCGGCCATGTCGGAGGCGACCGCCTCGAGAGCCGCCTTGAAGCCGCGGTGGACGTGCCCACCGCCCTTTCCCGGAACCCGCCTGATCTTGAGGTCCGTCATCCAGTCTTTGAGCTCGCCGGGCTCGGTGCCCCGAAAGGACACCAGGACGAGCTCGCTGTTGCCGGCGACGAAGCCCTGCGTCCCGGCTCGGTCCGAAAAGAACCTCGCGTTCGGGAAGCCCCAGCTCCCGAGCGTGCCGCGCACGTCGTCGGCTCGGACCTTCCCGTATGCGAGCTGCGACGCCCTGGCCATCGCTCGCGCATTGACGAGATCGAAGGTCTTCTTGTCCGCGTGGAAGTCGAAGGTCGGCATGGCGTGTCTCCCGTGCTGTTCGATCCCGAGCCCGCGCCTCGAGTCTACTCCGCGGAGACCCCTGAGGTCCCGAAGGGCGGGCGAGTAGCCTCCGAGCCTCCTCTCCCGGCCTTCTTCGCCGAGCTCTCGACTTCGCGCCCGCCCCGGGAACCGGTGGACAGAAGGGGGCTGTACGGTCCGAGCCGGGTCCTGGTCCACCAGGCGCCGCTCTCGCGCCGCTCGGCTGGCGTCGTGAATCGATAGTCGTAGAGCACGGCCCGGATCAGCCTCGGTGGCCGCTCTGGAAACGGGCTCGGCGCGAGCAGGGCGAGCACTTCCGGCTCGCCTTCGAGCAGCCGGTGGAGGAAGCTCGCGAACCAGCGGTCGCGGGGGGACTGGAAGCTCCCCAGGGCGGCGAACCACATCTGCCAGTCGAGGCGCGGCTGGTGCGGCGCCACCCGTCCCGGGCGGCGCGAAACGTCGCCCGGCTTCCAACGGAATTCGTACTCGCGCCACGTCCGGCCGTCGTCGCTGCCTTCGACGACGATCTCCGGCCGCGAGGTCGTCATGCTGCGGAAAAGGCCGTAGGTGTTGATGCTGGAGAAGCGACTCGAGTAGCGAAGGACGGCCTTTCCGCTCTCGGGCAGGGCGCGAAAGCCGAGAAAGGCGGCGGCCAGCCAGAGCCCGCCGACGACCAGAGCGACGGCGGCGAACGCGGCGGTCAGCGAGCGGTGCAGCCTGGCGGCCGGCGGCCGGGGCGCCGGGAGCCGCGCGTCGCGGGCTGCCGCCGCGGGAGCGAAGGGGCGCAGGCAGCCGTCGTCGAGCAGCATCAGGCACAGCGCGATCGAGAGCAGGTTGAAGAAGTTGTAGTTGCCGGTCCACGCGATCAGGAGCTGCAGGAAGACCAGGGGAAAGAAGGCGGCGAGGCGCAGCCGGCGCGAGGTGAAGATCAGGAACGGCACCGCGATCTCGATGGCGAAGACCCCGAGGACGGAGGCCTTCTGGAACCACGGCGGCAGCTGGTGGGCGTACCAGGCGATGGCGGTGGGCAGGCACTGGGTCTCGTAGTGGTAGGTCAGGGCCGTCAACATCTTCCAGGTCGGCGCCGCCGGGCTCTCGTCGAGCAGCTTGACGACGCCGGAGAGGAACATCAGCCGGAACACCAGCCAGCGCACCAGCCACACGGCGACAAGCGGCGGCTCGGGCTCCGCCACGAGCCGCGGGCGCAGCTGCCAGGGCGCGAGAAAGACCCCCAGCAGCCCGGCCTCGAGCAGCAGCAGGTCCCACTGGAAGGCGAGGAAGGTCTGCCCCAGGCCGTAGAGCGACAGGTAGAAGACCCACAGCACGGCCAGCACGGCCGCGGGGGCGACGCGGAGCACGACGAGCACCGACAACGCGGCCCCGCCCCAGCACAGAAACAGCAGGAACCCGTCGCTCGCGCTCAGCCAGCCCAGCGTCGGCAGCGCGAGATAGGCCTCCGCGCCCAGGCTCGCCTTCACGGCCGCGAGAAACTCTGCCGCCGGCAGGATGCCGCGGCTGCCGACCAGCTCCAGGACTTGGACGCCGAGCGAAGCGAAGGCGATGCAGTAGACCACCCCCAACGTCCGCAAGAACAGCCAACGCGTCAGCACATGGCTGGAAGACCCTCCGAGCCAAGACCCCAACGAAGTAGCGGACCGCACGCCCGCGATTGTCGGCCAGACAACAGGCCGCGGGCAACCGTCCGCCTACTTGACGTCTTTGTCCTCTCGTCTGGCGGTGCGCAGCCGGCGCCGCAGCAGGAGGCCGTAGAGCGCGAGATTCGAAACCAGCAGGAAGATGCCTGCGGCGAGCTGCAGCTCGCGCGTCAGGGCGCCGGGGTAGACGAGGGGCGCGACGTAGCGCTCGAGGAACGTGCCCGTGTAGCCGGCCTCGCCGGCCAGCCGGCGGAAGTGGTTCTCGAGCGGGGTCAGCGGGCAGACCCAGCCCATGAGGCTGACGGTCGCTCCCCACAGCAGGGCCGGCACGTGCAGCCACGCCAGCCGCGGCCACCGGAGGACGAGCAGGCCCCCGCAGACGGCGAAGAGCAGGAACCCGAAGTGGAGGCCGAGAACCCCATCCGCTAGCAGGCCATGGAGCACGAGGGCATCCTAGCCTGCATCATCCATGAGCGTCCCGGCGTCATGAAGAGTGCAGACTGGCGCCCGCGACCACGGCCGCTCAGCTCCGCCGCGACGCCCGGGCGGCGGCGTGCCGGACCGCCCCTACTGGATCCCGATGCTCTGCAGCTCGACGGGGATGGGCGTACACTGGACGGTCGGCATGCACGGGTTGCCGTCGTCGAACACGTTCAAGTCGAAGTTGCCCGACTGGCCGCCAAAACCGTGGACCATGACGTCGTACGTCGTGGACGGCGCCGAGCAGAACGAAAACGTCGAGTGGAGGGCGCTGGAGGGGCAGCTATCGTCGTTGCCGCCCACGCAGGTGAACCCGCAGTTGTCGCAGTAGACGCTGGCCTTCGTGTCGTAGTCGGCGCCGCCGCCGAAGTCTTCGCAGGTGGTCACCGTGATGGTGTTTCCCGTGCCCACGACGGTGTACCAGACCGACGGCGAGTTGGCGGTCGTGCCGCAGAACCCTGGGGCGTCGTCCCCCGCGCCGATCGTGGTTCCGGCCGTCAGCGACGGCACGGCGATCGGGATCGCGTTCACGCAGAGGTCGTTCGGGGGCGCCCCCACTCCGACCACGGTCTCGGCCATCACCCGGCGGGCGAGGGCGTCTTCGTCGATGTTCGCCTTGTCGATTGTCTGGGCCCCGAGGGGGAGAGCGAACACCGCCAAGGCGACGAGGCCGAGCATTGCCGTTCCGCGCATCACAGTAAACCTCCTAATTGGCGACCACGCCTTCTGAAGATAGGACAGTAGCAACAAGCGGCGGCCAGCGTCAATTCGTCGTTTGCAGATCGAGAGCGCCGACGGCGTCGATCCCTGACTCCTCGCTCCACAGGTAGGCGAGGATCCAGCGGTCGCCGGCCTCCTCGGCGAAGGGCACGGAGAGCCGCGGCGCCGTCATCTCGAGCTCCTCGCTGCGCCGCGTCGTGCCGTCTGCGGCGAGCACTTCCAGAAGCGCGCGGCCGTTGAAGTCCGCCGCGTCGATCCGCAGCTCGAGCTCGAGCCCCTCGATCAACGTCAGCTCGGCGCGGCGGCTAGGCGACGCCAGCGGCACGGCGGGGTCGCCGAACAGGTTGTACAGCTCCACGAGCTCGCGGATCTCCTGGCGTCGCTTGGCGCGGAGGAAGGCGTCGCCGATCGTCGTCCCGAACTCGAGCTCCTCGAGCAGTGCCCCGCTCAAGTGGAGGGACTCGTAGCCGGTGCGCCACGACGCGCTGACGACGGCGATGGCGCCGCGGTCGGGGAGGCGCAGGAACTTCTCGGCGATCGAGTCGGCGTTGGGATGGTCGAAGGGGCCGCTGTGGCAGGTGAGACTCATTACCAGCGGAAGGCGGCCGGTCGGCTGCAGTGCGTCCAGATGGTCGAGGGTGAAGAGGTCGTGGTTCTTGTCCGTGTCCGAGGGGGCGGTGCGCCAGATGAAGCGCCCGCCGTGACCGACGAAGTGGACCAGGAGCTGACCGGCGTCGAAGGCCCGCAGCAGGGACGCCTGATGGTGCTCGTTGGTTGCCTCGTCGTCGGACGGATAGACCTCGACGGCGGCGATTCCTCTCGGGAAGAGCTTCTGCTGCAGGTTGTCGGTGAGCTGCTGCAGCCACTTCGACTCGTTGGTGATCCAGAGCGCCCGTCGCCGCCAGGGGCCGACCTCGGGCGCGGCGACGTAGCGGATCGTCTTCTCGACGATGCCCGCGAGCTCCTCGGGCTCGACGACCGGGATCCTGCCGATCGCCATGTCGGGCAGGAAGTCGTCGCCGTCGACGCTGACGAACCAGTTGTCGCTCGCGGCGTGGCCCTGTTTGGCATGGAAGTTGTGGGTCGGGACGAGGTTGCGGTCGTTCGCCGCCGGAGCCCGGTCGTAGACGGTCGCGGTCCTGGCCCGGAACTCCCCTTCGAAGGCGAGCTGGCGATCGCTCCAGTTGGCGTAGAGGGCGTCGTCGACGACGCTGTTCTTCGTGTCCCAGCTGGCGTCTCCCACGAGCAGCACGTAGCGCGGCCGTGGCGGCCGCCAGTGGTGATAGGCGTGGGCGAGGAAGTCGCGGATCGCTCGCGGGTGGAGGATGCCGTGATTGAACTCGTCGTAGACGTCTTGCACGTCCACGACCGCGACCTCCAGACCGCGCCGCCGGTGGAAGTCCGCGAGCGGCTGGACGGCCGCGAGCATAGAGGAGTGGCCGATCATGACGTAGTCGGCCCGACGAGAGGTCTCGGCCAGGCGCGACGGGGTGTCGGCCTCCACCCTCGCCGGTCGCCGCAGGCCCCCTTCCCGGACGAGCCACCAGGCCTCCTCGCCGGGCCCGGGTCGCAGGGAATGACTGGCGCCGCGCCCCGCGCAGCGCTCGACGATCAGGCGGCGGCTTCCGCCGTCGCCGTAGGCGAGGAGGCGGGGGTCGCCGTTCGCCTCGAGGCCGACGGCGCCTCCGGGGGGCGCCGCGATCGAGAGGCGGACCTGCTCGTCGCCGATTCGGCCGTCGTGGGGGTAGCCGACCTCCACCCAGTCGAGCATGACGACGTCGACCGTGGCCTGCGCGGCACCGGCCGCCCGCCGGCGGAGGACCCTCAGGCTCAGCTGGGCGCCGCCGGCCGTCAGCTCCCGGGGCGGGATCGGCGGCAGGGAGACGAGCTCCGGCTGCTTCCCGCTCCAGCTCGCCCGCAACGTCCGGTTGCGGCCCCACGAGATCTCCAGCTCGTGGTCGGGCTCTGCCGGCTCGCCCGTCACCGTCTGACCGGTCACGCGCTGCGAGGAGAGCCCCCGAAACTGTAGAGAAATGGTGATCGGGTCAGGCGCCTGTACGTCTAGGCCCGCGAGCTCGAGCGGCAGGACGAAGGGCTGGCGGTCGACCTGCGTCAACTTGGCCCAATACCAGAGCTCCGGCTCCTCGACGTCGCCGAGGTCCCGAGCGCTCAACCGGACCATGAGGCGGTCGCGCTCGAGGTGCAGCGCGCGCGTCAGCCGAGTCCCGGCTCCGCGGTTGGCCGCACCCGGGAGGGTCGGTCCCTCCCTCTGCGCCGGCGGCTCGGTCATGCGGAGACTGCCCTCGCCGGCCGCGTGGAGCCAGTAGACGTTGTAGGGCGAGTACTCGTGGGAGTAGGTGTGCGCTCCGGGCAGGACCTCGGCGACGAACTCGATCCAGTCGCCGGGTCCCAGGAGGCCGTCGCCGCCGTCGGCGACGCGGATCGGCACCGGCCGGCCGCGGTTGGAGAGGGAGATCCGGCGGCTCTCGAGAGCTCCCGCCACGCCGGGATCGGAGCTCCGCAGATCCTCCCAGCCGAGGCGGTAGACGCCCGGCTCGCCGGTGTAGACCCGCCAGGCCGGCGGCGGCTCCTGGGCGGCGGCCGGCGCGACCGCCGCGGCCGCCGGGGCGGCCAGGATCGCGGCGGCCACCAGGAACGGCATGCGGACTGGGAGGGCCGTGCGCACCGGGAGCGACGACGAGACGGTCGAAGAGCGCCCGGCCTCAGCCCCGCCGCGGCACCCAGGCGAGGCCGAGGAGCCGGACCTCGATGTCGGTGCGGCGGGGGCGGACCTCGGTCTTCGCGAGCTCCTCGTTGAGGGGGTCGAGGCGCTGCGCGAGCTCTGCCACCTCGCGCTCGGCCTCCGCCTGGAGCTCGGCGAGGTCCTTCTGGATCTCCTCGATGTCCTCC
>JAOTWP010000216.1 GCA_029862975.1 Acidobacteriota bacterium | reverse complement strand
CGCGGAGTTTCGGCTGGCCGGAGGGGCCGCTGCTCGGGAAGTCACGATCTGGCGCAGGCGGACTGAAGATTGAGGACTCCAGGTAGAGCAACGAACAGGGTCCGACACCCCCGCGCGGGCACCCCAAGCGAAATCCGACACGTCCCGGCGCCGGCCCGCATTACCATCCGGCTTCGTGCCGTGTCACGAGCAGGCGCCGGTTCGCATCACGGACCGGCTTCGCCACGAACTTTCCCGTGCCTTTGCCTTACCTGGAAAACCCCCGGGGCCCTCGGCGGAGGTGGCAGCGTGACCCGGGCGGCATTCCGGCCGGCACCTCGGAATCGATGGCATGGCCGCCCGGCAGCGCCGTCCCACCCGGCAATAAGGCCCGCCCGCAAACGGCGCCCGCCCGTGACGGCCTGCTAGAGTGCCGCCGCGGTCGCGGCTTCCAGCCGGCGACCTCACGGGCGAATGGAGAGGGGCCAAGGGATGTCCAGGACGGTGCTCAGGGCTTGGTGGTGGGGACTTGGAGTGTCGTCGCTGCTCGTCGCGGCGGCCCAGGGTGGCGATCTGAAGGCTCTCGTCGGCGGCACGCTCGTCGACGGCTTCGGCTCGACGCCGATCCGCGACAGCGTCGTGCTCATCGACGGCGAGCGGATCCAGGCGGTGGGCACGGTGAAGACCCTGGCCGTACCCGACGGCGCGGAGGTGATCTCCACCGAGGGGATGACGGTGCTGCCGGGGCTCTGGGACATGCACGTCCACCTCATGATCAACGGCCACGCCGACTACGCCCATTGGGACGCGACCTACCCGGACCGCTTCCGCGACGTCATCATGCCCGCCTCGGCGCATCAGCTGCTCATGGCCGGCGTCACCAGCGCCCGCGACATGGGGGCGCCGCTCGAGGACTCGATCGCCGTGCGCGACGCCATCGGCCGCGGCGAGATCCCGGGGCCGACGATGTACATGTCCGGCCCCTTCATCCAGCACGCGCCCTATCCGGGGACGGAGCTCTTCCGCTGGGGCGTCGACGGGGTCGCCGACGCCCGCGCCAAGGTCCGCCGCCTCGCCGAGGCCGGCGTCGACTTCATCAAGCTGATCGACCAGGACCAGATGACCGAGGACGAGGTCGCGGCCGTCGTCGACGAGGCCCACCAGCACGGCCTCAAGGTGGCCGCCCACGCCCACCGTCCCGAGGAGATCCGGCGCGGGCTGCGGGCGGGGGTCGACTGCTTCGAGCACACCGGCCTCTCGACCGCTCCCGGCTACCCGGAGGACGTCCTCGTCATGCTCGAGGAGCGCACCGCCCAGATGAACAAAGGCCCGCTCTTCTGGACCCCGACCGTCGAGGGCCTCTTCAACTACGAATACGTTCGCGACCACCCGGAGATGCTCGACACGGACGCCTGGCACCTGGGCCTGCCGCCGGACATCGTCGCGGACATCCGCCAGTCCTTCGCCCACCCGGAGAGGCTCGGCTACTTCCAGATCACCCCGCTGCGCAAGCCGACGCTCAAGAACAAGATCGACCAGCTGCGCCGCGCCGGCGTGAAGCTCCTCGTCGGCACCGACAGCGGCATCCCCATGAAGTTCCACATCCAGTCGACCTGGAACGAGCTCGACATCTGGGTCCGCGAGATGGGCATCCCGGTCATGGAGGCCATTCAGGCCGCCACCTACTGGCCGGCCGTGCACATGGGCGTGGCGGACGACTACGGCACGGTGAGCGAAGGCAAGTACGCCGACGTGATCGCCGTCCAGGGCGACGTGCTGCGCTACGTCGACCTGCTGCAGCGGGTGGATCTCGTGATCAAGCACGGGCGGCGGGTAAAGTAGGCGGGACCCCCGCGGGTCGCCGGGCACGATTCCCAGCAACGCGTCGCCGGCTTGCTTCGCAACCATGAGTGCTTCGTCCATCCTCCGCATGCTCCGGCCGCCGCGCTCCGCCGTCTGGCTGGTGGTCGGCCTGCTCGGCGGGTTCTCGGCCGGGGTTTTCGTCGCCCTGAGGTGGATCGCCCCCGCGCAGAGCTGGATGGCCGCCGTGGGCCAGGGTTTCATGCTCACCCAGATGTCGTTCAGCCAGTACGAGGAGGCGGACTATCCGGCGGCCAGGGAGGCTCTGGAGGACTACCTGTCCTATCTCGAGGCTTCGCGGCCGCGGGACGAGCGGTGGAAGCTGGACCAGCATCCGATGCTGAGCGCGCGTGAGCTGGCCTGGGACAAGGCCTTGACGGCCGGACGCCTGGCTCTTCTCGAGGAGCGGGAGGGCCAATCCGCTGCGGCGATGAACTTCTGGGCGCGGGCGGAGGGCTACGCTCGAGAGGCGCATTGGAAGAACCCGGGGCGGGACAACATCCGGCGGTTCCTGAACCGCCTCGACGGCGAGCCGGTTCCGCAACCGACGGCCGCGGCAGCGGGCGATGGCTAGCGTGGAAGCCGAGCCTCGCCTTCTCGAGAAACGACTGTGCGGCGTCGCCTTGCGTTGCCAACCGGTCGAGGACTTTCCGCGGCCCTTCCCCTTGTGCGGCGGTGCCTACCGCAAGAGACTCGACCCCCTGAAAGGAGTCGACGGATGACGGATGTGATGGATCAGCTCAGGAACGGCACGCGGGACCTCCACGTCGCCGCCGAGCGCCAGGAGCTCCAGCAGCGCCTGGCCGCCGGCTCTCTCGGCCGCGGCGACTACGTCGCCTGGCTCGAGCAGATGCTCCTCGTCCATCGCGCCCTGGAGGGAGCGCTGGCCGAGCGGATGGACGCCGACCCGCGCTTCGCCGCCGTCACCCGCCGCCAGCTCCAGGTGCCGTACCTCCTCGAGGACCTCGCCGCCCTCGGGGCCGACCCGGCGACGATCGAGGCCGTGCCCGCGGTCGCGGCCTTCGCCTCGGCAGCCGCCGCTGCGGCCCGCGACGAGCCGCTGCGGCTGCTTGGCTTCCACTACGTGCTCGAGGGGAGCAACAACGGCAACCGCTTCATCGTCCGCGCGCTGGCGCCCCGCCTCGGCCTGAAAGCGGAGTCGGGCGCCCGCTATCTCGATCCGTACGGCCCCGAGCAGCCCGCGTTATGGCAGGCCTTCAAGAGCGAGATGAGCCGCGTTCCCTTCACCGCCGGAGAGCTCGCGCTCCTCGTCGAAGCGGCGCGCGAGATGTTCGCCACGATCGCGTCTCTTTCCGCCGAGCTGGGCGAGCGCTTCGAAGGTGCGACTCTCCCGGAAGCCCCCTGACGCCTCGGCCCCCGCCTAGGGCAGCACCTCGAGGCTGCCGATTCCCCGCGCCCGGTAGACGGAGAAGTCCCGTCGGTCCAGCGTGAAGATCCGCTGGATTCCCTCGCGCTCCGCGACTCTCACCAAGGACGCATCGGCGAAGTCCATCGGCAGGTCGCGGTGCTGGCGCATCAACTCGCGCATTCGAGGCACGTCGTCCAGTCCCAGCGGGAGGAGGTCGAGGGCGCCCCGTTCGACGAACTTCCACAGGGCCTCCTGGCCCCGCCACGCGAAATCCAGCAGATACATCGCCTCGGTGACAGGCGGCCAGACCGTGGCCAGGGGCTCGTCGAGAGAGCGCAGGACTTCCCGGCATCGCCGGTGATGCTTGTCGTCGGCGTGAATCAGCGCGACCAGCGGTCCGGCGTCGACCAGGATCACGGCTTCTTGAGGGCGAGGATCTCCGCGAGCTTCCGGCCGGTGTGCTCCGAGAGATCGTCCGGCCCACCCGTGACAGATCCGATCAGGTCGGAAACCGCCTCGAACACCGGCTGCCTTTCCCTGGCCGCCAACAGCTCGATGGCCTGACGCACGACCTCGGACTTGGTCTGGCCTCGCCGGTCTGCGAGCTGTTCCAGGGAGAGCTGGGTCTTGGCGTCGAGTCGTACGCTGGTCGGCATTGTCGAGCCTCCGTGTCCTACATAGCGTACTACAACCGGCGGGGTACGCAAGCCCGCCGAGGAAGATCTCGCACCGATCGGTCACTTCTCTGAAGTCCAGCCTCGGACCGGCGCCGCCCGGTCCCTGCGTCGTCGCTCGCGTCAGCCACGGGCCGGCGGGTTCTTCATGCTCGGCGATGAAGAGGTCGATCTGGCGCTCCAGGACGTCGAGGGGGATCGAGCCGTTCGAGAGGACGGCAAGGCAGCCTGCCCCGGGTTACCCAGCGGAGCCAGCTGCTGTGATGAACACGCCAGAGCTGTAGAATCCCAGTCAGGCGGCCCTCGAAGCGGAGGAGACAAGTCTTGACGCGCTCGACTCTCGTGGCACTGACGCTCGTCATCCTCGTGGCTGGGTGCTCTCCAAAGCAGTCGCCCGAGGAATATTGACGTCGCGATGACATCAGAGTCATGCAAGTGAATCGTGAGCCTCCGGGCCGCCTGACAAATCATTGCAGCGGACCCGACCGCCCGCTTCGCGGCGGCCGGCCCGCTGAATTCCAGCCGTTAGGCTGACGAGCGCGGAGGCGGTATGGCGTGGCCCTTCTCGAGGATGCCGCGAAAGCTGGAGCCTCCTCCCGAAGCGGATCACCGCCACCGCGTCGGCTCCTAGCCGTCGGCCCCGCGGCGAGACGGCGCCGCTCCGGCCAGTAGTCCTCCCACCAGCGGCAATGC
>JAOTWP010000215.1 GCA_029862975.1 Acidobacteriota bacterium | reverse complement strand
AGGTGTTTGCCGAGGTCGAGGCCGAGGCGGAGGCCCCTTCGTCCGCCGCCGGGCAAGCCGAGTCCGGCGAGCTCTCCCCTGGCGGGGAGGGGGCCGCGGACCCGGCCGCCACCGCCGCGGCTCCGGAGGCCGCCGCCCCTGAGGACGAGCCCCCGGCGGCGGAGGGTTCTTGACGCTCCGCGAGCAGCTCGCCGGCCTCGTGCGCCGCATCGTCGACGAGCCCGACCGGGTCGAGATCGACGAGTTCGACAGCGCCGGCGCGACCGTCTTCGAAGTCCGCGTGGCGGACGACGATCTCGGCAAGGTCATCGGCCGCCAGGGCCGCACGGCGCGTGCGATCCGCAGCCTGCTGAGCGAGCGCGCGACCCAGGACGGCGCCCGCTATGAGTTCGAAGTCGTCGACGAGTGAGTCGCGCCGCGGCGCCCCCGTCCTCGTCGGTCTGATCCACAAGCCGCACGGCCTCGCGGGAGAGGTCGCCGTCGAGCCGCTGTCCGACGTGGCCGGCCGCTTCGATGCCGGCAGCGAGCTCGAGCTCGCCGTTGCCGGGGTACCCCGGCGCGGGGTCCGGATCCGTTCGAGCCGGAGCCACGGTCGGGGCCTCCTCGTCGCCTTCGAGGGGGTCGAGGATCGCGCGGGCGCCGAGGAGCTGCGCGGCGGCCGGCTCGAGGTCGCGCGCGAGGCGGTGCCCCCCGCGGCGGCGGGCGAGTACTACCATTTCGAGCTCCTGGGCTGCCGCTGCGTCGACGCGCGGGGGACGGAGCTCGGGGTGGTCGACGACGTGGTCGAGGACGGCGGCGGCGAGATTCTCTGCGTCCGGGACGAGTCGGGCGAGCTGCTCGTTCCCTTCGTCGCCGCGTTCCTCACCCGCGTCGACGTGGCGGGCGGGGTCATCGAGCTCGACCTCCCCGCGGGACTCATCGAAACGTGCAGATCAAGATCGTAACGATCTTCCCCGAGCTCGTGGAGTCGTTCCTCGGCGCGAGCCTCGTCGGCAAGGCGATCGCGGCCGGCAAGCTGGCGGTCGAGGTCGTCGACCTGCGCTCGTTCGCGCGGGACCGGCATCGGACGGTCGACGACGTGCCCTACGGCGGCGGCGGCGGGATGGTCATGAAGGCCGGGCCGTGGCTTCGCGCCCTGCGCTCGGTCGCGGGTCCGGACGCGCGCCGCGTCCTGCTGTCGCCGCAGGGCGCGCGGCTCGACGAGCGCAAGGTGGTCGAGCTCGCCGGCTGGGGCGAGCTGGTGCTGATGTGCGGCCGCTACGAAGGGGTCGACGAGCGGGTCCGCGACCTCGTGGTCGACGAGGAGCTGTCGATCGGCGACTACGTGCTGGCGGGCGGCGAGGTCGCGGCGATGGTCGTCGTGGAGACGGTTTCTCGCCAGCTGCCGGGCGTCGTCGGGCTCGGCGACTCGGTGGAGAACGACAGCTTTCGGCGCGGCCTGCTCGATTACCCGCACTTCACGCGGCCGCGCGAGATCGAGGGGCGCGAGGTTCCCGAGGTGCTCCTGTCCGGCGACCACGCGGCGGTGGCCGCCTGGCGCCGCCGCGAGGCGCTCCGGGCGACCCTCGAGAAGCGCCCGGACCTCCTGGCCGGCGCGGCCCTCGACGACGAGGACCGCCGGATCCTCGCGGCGCTGCGCGGGGAGTGACCCGGGCTCGCGGCCGGGGGCTCGACGGAAGGGTCCCGATTGCCGCCGGGACGCGACCGGGCGCGCGGCGAGCTTGCCAGCGCGCCTCGATTGGTCGATAATCACAGGCTCGCTCCAGCTCCGGAAGGTCGGTGCCTGTGAGTCCCTCGAGGGTCCTGCCATGAACAAACTGCAAGAGGTCGAACGTGCGTACCTGCGCACCGATGTTCCCGAGTTCCGGGCCGGCGACACCGTCAAGGTGCACGTGAGGGTCTCGGAGGGCGACAAGCAGCGCATCCAGCTCTTCCAGGGAGTGGTCCTCGGCCGCAAGGGGGACGGCACCCGGGAGAGCTTCACCGTGCGCAAGATCTCCGGCGGCATCGGGGTGGAGCGGGTGTTCCCGCTGCACTCGCCGGTCGTCGACAAGATCGAGGTGGTGCGCCGCGGGCGCGTGCGTCGCGCCAAGCTCTACTACCTTCGCGAGCTGCGAGGCAAGGCGGCGCGCATCGAGCAGCGGCGCTACGATCCCTCGAAGATCGCGGCGGAGGCGGAGCGGGCGGCGGCGCGCGCCGAGGAGGAGTAGGCGCCCCGCAGGAGGACCGTGGGGGCCCTGGCCCGTTGCGGTCCGTGCAGGAGGAAGGCGAAGAGACTCGGGACGTGGCGACGATGGGACAGCTCCTGGCCGAGACGTGCCGGCTGCGCCTCCTCTCGGGAGTGGATGAGCTCTTCGCCGGCTACGGCTTCGAGAACTGCGCCGGGGTCGACGAGGCCGGCCGGGGCGCGCTCGCCGGCCCGGTCGTAGCGGCCGCCGTGATCGTCGATCCCGGGCGTCTCGTGCCCGGCGTCGACGACAGCAAGGCTCTCACCGCCGCCGCGCGCGAGCGGCTCGCGGACGGCATCAAGTCGTCCGTCAAGGCCTTCTCGAGCGTCGCGATCGGCGCCGCGACGATCGAGCGGATCAACATCCTCGAAGCGACCCGCCGCGCCATGCACGGCGCCCTCGCGGGGCTGAGCCCCGAGCCGGATTGCGCCCTCGTCGACGCGGTCCGGCTCGATACCGAGTTCCCCGCCGTCGGGCTCGTCGCCGGCGACCGGCTCTGCTACTCGGTGGCGGCGGCGTCGATCCTCGCCAAGTGTCAGCGCGACCGGGTGATGGCGGAGCTCGACCGGCGGTACCCGCAGTACGGTTTCGCGAAGAACAAGGGGTACGCCGCCCCCGAGCACCTGGAGGCGCTGCGCGAGTACGGACCGTGTCCGGAGCACCGGCTGACCTTCCGCTCGGTGCTGCCGCGTCGCGGCGAGGAGCTGCACTGATGGCTCCCGACCGGCAGAAGGTCATTCAAGCGGCGGAGAAGCTCGTGACGAAGGGCCGCATCCAGGCCGCGATCGAGCAGTACCGGAAGGTCCTCGAACGCCACCCCAACGATACGAGCACCTTGAACCGGGTGGGCGATCTCTACGCCCGGCTCAATCGCATGCCGAAGGCGATCGAGCTCTTCAAGCAGACGGCGGAGAGCTACGGCAGGCAGGGCTTCTTCGTCAAGGCGATCGCGATCCACAAGAAGATCATCCGGCTCGACCCCGGCCAGATCTCGGCCTACGAGTCTCTGGCCGACCTGTACAACCGCCAGGGGCTGACCGGCGACTCTCTGGCCCAGTATCAGGTCGTCGCCGATTACTACGAGAAGCACGGCGATCTCGACGCGGCGATCGGCGTGTTCCGCAGTATGTTGGAGATCGAGCCGAACAACCCGACCCGCCGGCTTCAACTGGCCGGGCTTCTGGAGCGCGCGGGCAAGACCTCGAGGGCTCTCGACCAGTACCTCGAGATCGCGCGCCTCATGCTCGAGCACACGCGCGGCGAGGACGCGCTGCGGGTCCTCTCCGAGGCGCTGAAGGTCGACGCCGGGAATCTCGACTTCGTTCGCCAGGCCATGGAGGCGCTGCGGGGCGCGGGCTTCGACCGGCTGGCCGGCAACCTGCTCGAGGAGGCCGTGGCGCGGAACCCGGAGGCGAACGTCCTGCGTCTCGACGAGCAACGCGCGGAGAGCCCGGTCGCCGTGCCGGCGCCGAAGAAAGAGGCCCCTCCGGGGCCGGCCGAAGCGCAGCCCGCCGCGCCCGGCGCCGCGCCGCCGAAAAAGAAGCGGGAGCGGGCGGCGACTGAAGCGGTGGCGCCCGCCGAGCCCGCCGCGCCGGCCACGGAGCCGCCCGCGGAGCGGGCCGTCGAGCCAGCCGTCGAGCCGGCCGTCGACGACAGCGCGCCGCCGTCGCCGGCGATCGAGGACGCGGCCGCCGGGGCCGGGGGCCCGGCCGACGTGGCGGCGGCCGCGGAGATCGACCTCGACGTCGAGATCGACCTCGGCGAGCTCGACCTCAGCGAGCGTGTGGAGCCCGAGAGGCTCGATCCCGTCCTGCCCGCCGCCGGCGCTCGCCCCCCGGCCGACGCGGCCGGGCAGGAGCGGGCGCCGGAGGCCGACGGCGAGGCGGAGTTCACCCTCGAAGACATCGCGGTCGTCGCGGCGGTCCCCGAGGCCGAGGAAGGGCCGGGGATGGCGGCGGGCGACGGCCTGGGCTTCGAGCTCGACCTGGAGGAGACCGCGCCGCAGGCCCCGGAAACGATCGCCGGGGACACGATCGCCCCCGTGCCCGAGGCGGGTCCGGAAGGGCCGGAAGCGCCGGCTACGGCGCCGGAGATCCGCGGCGAGTCGATCAAGCTCCTCATCGAGGCGGAAGTGCTCGCCCGCTACGGGATGGACGAGATGGCCATCGCGGTACTCGATCGGATCTTGCGCGCCGAGCCGCGGGAGGCGGAGGCCATGGCCCGTCTCGTGCGCCTCCAGCTGCGCGTCGATCGGGCCGACGAGGCCTTCGTCGTCGCCAACCAGCTGGCGGATCTCGTCGCCGCGGGCCACGCTCCCAAGAGCTGGGGCGACGTCTGCGAGAGCATGG
>JAOTWP010000078.1 GCA_029862975.1 Acidobacteriota bacterium | reverse complement strand
TGCCCGACCGCGGGAAGGCCGTGGCCGGGCAGCCGTCCGGATTGGCCGGTCAGAACCGATGGCCAATGCCGGCGAGCGTCATCGGGAATCGACCTCGAACTGGAAGCCGCGACTCGCGGCGTCGCCCGGGTCGATCCCGGTGTCGCCCAGGCGGGGCCGTTCTCAGAAGGACCAGAACCAGGGAATCAGACCGGTCGCCAGGATCCAGAGCAACAGGTTGAGCGGCAGTCCGAAACGGGTGTAGTCGAGGAACTTGTAGCCGCCCGGACCATAGACCATGAGGTTGGTCTGGTAGCCCATCGGCGTGACGAAGGCAGCCGAGGCGGCGAAGCAGACGGCGATCACGAAAGGTCGCGGGCTGACGGCGAGGGCCGACCCGAGACTCAAGGCCACCGGCACCAGGATCACGGCGGCCGCGCTGTTGGACAGCACCTCGGTCAAGAGCGACGTCGCGAGGTAGAGGAGGCCGAGGACGACGTAGGGGGTGGCCTCCGGCGGCAGGAGGGCGCCCGCCGAGATGAGACCCGAGGCCAGGAGGTCGGCGACGCCGGTCGCCACGAGGGCGTGGCCGACCGGAATGAAGGCCGCGATGAGGAACAGGACAGTCCAGTTGATGGAGCGATAGGCCTGTTGGGGCGTCAGGACCCGGAAAATCAGCAAGCTGATGGCCGCGATGGGAGCCCCCACGCCGATCGCCACCAGGTCCGCGGCCGCGAGGGCGATCACCAGGGGAAGGAGCACGAAGACCAGCCACCAGAAGCGGTCGCGTCGCAAGGTGGCGTCGACCTCCGAGACGATGATGAGGTCGTCCGAGCGTCGCAGCTCCTCGAGGCGCTCTTCGGGCACGAGCATCAGGAGCGAGTCGGAGGCATGCAACTGGATGCGACCGATCTTCGAGTGCAGGCTGGAGCCCAACCGCCGGATGGCGAGCACGAAGCCGCCGAACTGGTGGCGGAAGTCGGTCTGCTGCAGGGATCGGCCGACCATCGCGCTCTTGGGAGCGACGATGCCCTCCACCATGGTCAGGCCGCCGGCATTGAGCTCCTTGTCGGTCAGCTTGATGTCCGGCAGCAGGGCCAGACCCTGCTCACGCCTCAGGCGCATGAGGTCTTCGACGCCGCCTTCGAGCAGCAGGTGGTCCGACGCTCGGAGCTCCATCTTCTCGATGCCTTCGACGTGGCGCTCGCCGTCGCGCAAGAGCTCGAAGATCAGGATGCCGTATCGCTCATTGACCCTTGTCTGCTGCAAAGTCTTGCCGACCAGCTTCGATGCGGCGTCGACGCGGACCTCGGTCAGGTACGGGCCGACGCCGTACTTGCGGGTCAGCGAAGAGGAGGTTCCGGTGTCGGGCAGCCGCCGGGACGAGAAGAAGAGCACGTAGGCGAGTCCGGCGACGAGAAAGACCGCGCCTGGTCTGGTGAGCTCGAACATTCCGAGCGGGGGCTGGCCGGCCTCGACGAGGAGGGAGCCGACGAGGACGTTGGTCGAGGTTCCAATCAGCGTCAGGGTGCCGCCGAGGATGGCCGCGTAGGACAGCGGCAGAAGCACCTTGCTCGGGCTCAACCCCAGGCGACGGCAAAGCGTCACGGCCACGGGAATGAACATCGCGACCACGGCGGTGTTGTTGAGGAAGCCCGAAGTCAGGCTCGCGACGACGAGGAGGCCGGCGACGGCGAGTCCCTTGCGCGTCGCGAGTCCCCGGCCGAGCGAGTCCGAGACCAGCTCCAGAAGGCCCGTGCGGGTCAGCGCCTCGGCGAGGACGAACAGGGCGCCGATGGTGATGACGGCGGCGCTGCTGAACCCGGTGAAGGCGTCCTCCGGGGGCACCAGGCCGACCGTGACCAGGGCCGCGAGGAGGCCCAGCGCCGTGACCTCGATGGGGAAGGTCTCGCGGAAGAACGCGACGAAGGCGGCGACGAGAAGCGCCAGCAGCATCCCGGCTTCGAAGGTCATTCGGGGGCCTCGCGAGGAGTCTACGCCAGGCTCGACTCCGGGCGACCGCGCTGACCGCTAGCGACCGATCAGCCCGCCGTAGCGCAGCTTCTCGCCCGTCTCCCAGGGCCGGTAGTCGTTGCAGAAGTCGATGCGCTCACCCAGCGGCGGGTGGGAAGCGCGCCAGAGCTTGTAGAGGGGACCGGGGCGCGGGTTGCCGAGGTTCTCTTGCTGGAGGCGGACGAAGGCTCCGGCCGCGGCGCGGTTGTCCTGCTGGAGCTCCAGGCCGAAGCGGTCGGCCTCGTGCTCCTGGTGACGGCTGAAGAGAAGCGCCGCCGGCGTGAGCAGGAAGATGTAGAGCCCGAGCAACAGCACCGCCAGCGGCAGCGAGGCGAAGTCGTGGAGCTCGCGGAAGCCGAAGCGGTGGCCCCAGCGGCTCACGAACCACTGGGCGGTGCGATAGATCAGGTAGAGCGCGGCGAGAATCATCAGGGAGACGAACGCGATGCTCTTGGCGACGTGGCCCAGCACGTAGTGCCCCATCTCGTGCCCCATGACGAAGAGCAGCTGCTCCCGGTCCAGCTTGGCGATGATCGTGTCCCACAGCACGATGCGCTTCGTGTCGGCGAAGCCCGTGACGTAGGCGTTGACCGCGTTGGTGTCGACGCTCTTGTCGACCTCGAACACTCTGCTGTTCTCGATTCCCACGCGCTCGGCCGTCGCGAGGATCGACGCCTCCAGCTGCTTGTCCTTCATGGGCCCGAAGTCGTTGAAGAGGGGGGCGATCCAGATCGGCGCGATCAGCATGCCCAGCACGATGAACGGGACGAGCGCAAGCCCGGTGTAGAGCCACCAGCGGCGCGGGCTCTTCTCGACGAGCAGGTAGGGGATCCAGAGGAAGAGGATGCTGCCGAGGATCCCCAGGCCGAGGCCCTTCAGCGAGTCGCCGAGCCACTTGCCGAAGCTCTGGTTCGAAAGCTCGTAGGCGTGCTGGCGCACGAACCCGGCGTAGTAGGCGAGCGGCAGGTTGACGAGGTAGTCGGCGAGCGTGTAGAGCACGATGAAGATCGCGAGGATGAAGAACCAGCGGCGGCCCCATCTCGTGGCCAGGTCGCGCAACCGGGATGCGAAGCCGGTGAACAGGAACAGCGCGGGCACCAGGAAGCCGGCAAGCGTCTGCGCCCACCAGAGCACGGTTCCGCTCCGGTAGTAGCGCATCGCCTGCTCGGTCGGCTCGGGGACGGGGACGCGGTCGCCCCGGGCGGCGGCCGCCGGCGCGGCTTCCTGGCCCGCGCTCGCGGCGGCCGGCTGCGCGCGCGTCGCGCTGGACACGAAGGCCAACAGCAGCAGGATGCCCAGTGCTCCTCGGATCGTCATGGCGGCGCCTCGGGACCGGCGGCCGGCGAAGAGACACCCCGGCACCCGCTGGCCTCGCCCGACCATACCCCAGCGGGTGCCGGGGTGTCTCTTCGCCTCGTGGGGTGGGCGGGGGGGAGAATCGCCGGCGGGCGGTCGGAGCGGACGGCGGGCTCGGCTAGTCGAGCAGGCCGTTGGCCCGCAGCCAGGCCTCGTTGATCTTCGACAGGTAGCGCTCGCCGGAGTCCGGGAAGAGGGTGACGACGAATTGGTCCGCGCCCAGCGCCGCCGCGACCTGCCGGGCGCCGGCCGCGGCCGCGCCGCCGGAGGAGCCGGTGAAGATCGCCTCCGTCCGGGCGAGCTCGCGCACGGCGTCGTAGGCCGTCCGGTCGTCGACCGTGATGACCTCGTCGATGTACTCGAACCAGATGCTCTCCGGCATCAGGTCCTCGCCGATGCCGTCGATCAGGTACTGGTGGATCTCGTCCTCGGGCGGCAGCTCGCCGTGCTGCTTGTAGTAGGCGTAGACGCTGCCGACGGGGTCGACCCCGATCACCCGGACCTCGGGGTTGCGGTCCTTGAGGTACTTGCCCGCGCCGCTGATCGTGCCGCCGGTGCCGATTCCCGCCACCCAGTGGGTGACTCGGCCGTCGGTCTGGCGCCAGATCTCCGGTCCCGTGGTGTCGTAATGGGCCTGGGGATTGGCCTGGTTGTAGTACTGGTAGGGCAGGAAGGCGCCCTCCTCGTCGCGGATCCGCTCGGCCGTCTTGTAGTACGAGCGGGGGTCGTCGGCCGGCACTCCCGTGGGGCAGACGTGGACCTTGGCGCCGTAGGCCTCGAGCAGCGCGACCTTCTCGGGCGGGATCTTGTCGGCGGCGGTGCAGACCAGCTTGTAGCCCTTGAGGATGGCCGCGATCGCCAGCCCGACGCCGGTGTTGCCGGACGTCGGCTCGACGATCGTCATGCCGGGTTTGAGCTCGCCGGAGCGCTCGCCGGCCTCGATCATCGCGATGCCGATGCGGTCCTTGACGCTCGAGCCCGGATTGAAGGACTCCAGCTTGACGGCGAGGGGGGCGCCGGTCGGCGAGTAGCGGCCGAGGCGGACGAGGGGCGTGTTGCCCAGGGTCTCGAGGAGGTTGTCGTAGAGTTCCATCGCGGCCTGGAGGATGTCGTGAGCGCCCGCCGGCCGGCGGGCAGCCAGAATCTAGCATAGCGGCGGGGAGGCCCCGGACGTCCCCGCGGCGGGGGACGGATGCGATTCGCGGGTCATCTCAGAACGGTGGGGGAGCTCGTCAGGCGCCAGCTGCTGGCCCCTCCGGCGCCGCCCTCGCGGGAGTGGAACGGCCCCGTGCGCGACCCCCTGGCCGGCGACGTCCGGCTCAGCGGCCGCCTTTCGGGGCGCCTCCCCGGGGAGTGCGGCGGCCCCCTCGTGCTGGCGGTCCACGGCCTCGGAGGGTCCGCCGACAGCCGCTATCTATGGGAGCTGGCGGCGGCGGCCGGCCGGCGCGACTGGGCGATCCTGCGCCTCAACCTGCGGGGCGCGGACCGCCGCGGCGGGGACTTCCATCACGGCGGCCTGACGGCCGATCTCCATGCCGCCCTCGCGAGTCCGGCGCTCGCCGGTTACGGCCCGATCGCCGCCGTGGGGTTCTCGCTCGGCGGTCACACGGTGCTGCGCCTGGCCTGCGAGGGGGCGGATTCCCGCCTGCGGGCGGTCGCCGCCGTCTGCCCGCCCCTCGACCTGGCGGCCGGCCAGCAGGCCATCGATCGCCCGGGCGCCTGGATCTACCGCCGTTACGTCCTGCGCCACCTCAAGCAGATCTACCGCGCGGTGGCGGCCCGCCCCGCCGTGCCGCTGCCGCTGCCCGTGACCGCGGCCGAGCGCATCGCGACGCTGTGGGACTGGGACGAGGCGGTGGTCGCGCCGCGGTACGGCTTCGCGGGGGCGGCGGATTACTACGCCCGGGCCAGCGTGGCGCCGCGGCTGGCCGCGCTGCGGGTGCCGGCTCTCGTCGTGGCCACCCAGGGCGATCCGATGGTCCCCGCCGCCACCCTGCGGCCGTGGCTCGAGCTGGCGCCGGACGCCATGACCGTGCGCTGGGTCGAGCGCGGTGGGCACGTCGCGTTCCCCCGCCGCCTGAGCCTCGGCTACGGGCCCGAGCGGGGCCTCGCGGGGCAGCTCCTGGCGTGGTGCGGGGCCGCGATCGGGTAGAATGGCGATCCGTAAAGATCCCATGGCGATTCCGAACAACGAGTCCTGGCGCTACGCGGCGCCCAACGCGGTGACCGCCGCCAACATCGCGGCCGGCTTCGGGTCGATCTGCGCCGCCGCCAACGGGCGTTTCGAGGCGGCCGTCTACCTGCTCGTGCTGGCGGTGCTGCTGGACATGGCCGACGGGCGCGTGGCGCGGCGCTTCAACGCCACGAGCGAGCTCGGCCAGCAGCTCGACAGCTTCAGCGACGCCATCAGCTTCTGCGCCGCCCCGGCCTTTCTCGTCCAGCGGGCGCTCCTGACGGAGCTCGAGGGCATCGGCGTGGCCGTCAGCATCACCTACGTCCTGGCCGGCGTCTTCCGCCTGGCCCGCTTCAACCTCGAGAGCGACGCCCACGGCAAGGCCGCGAAGACCTGCGGCGTGCCGACCCCCATCGCCGCGGGCTACCTGATGGCCCTGGCGCTCATGCGCACGCAGATCTCACCGCAGGCCGCGGCGCTGGTCGTGCTGTTCTTCGCCGGGCTCATGATCTCGCGGATCCCGCTGCCCGAGACCAACGCCCGCGGCGTCCTGGGCTTCGCGTTCTTCATCGGCTTCTGGAACTACATGGCGGTCGTCTTCCGGCCGAACTGGTACACCGTCGGCTGGTGGAACGTCTGGAACGTCGTCATCCTCCTCATCGCCCGCGCCCAGGAGCGCAAGCTGCGCGCCGAAGTCGAGGCCTGATCCCGCGCCGTCACGTCGAAGACGTGCGGCGCAATAGGCCACCGGGCAAAGGCAAAAAGACTTCTGGGTAAAGAAACAGACTGGATCTGTCGCCCCGCCGAACACGCCCAAGAGGCGCGGGGCAAGGGAGTCTGGGCGAGCGAGGGACCTCGGGCACGCATCCGGAGTTCGGCTTGCCGCGCCCGGGAGCCGCTTCCGCGGCGATGGTGCCTGCGACGGCGAGGCCGGGAGAAGCCGGGCCTCCCGTTTCCAGGGACACCCTTGGGAGCCTCCCTCCCTACCTGAAGTCCTTTGTCTTTTGTTGCTCGAACGTTGATTCTGCCCGCCGCCGCGCTCGTGCCGGGCTCGCGATCGAGGATCGGCTCGCGAAGGCGGGTACACTGCCCCTCATGTCGAGCGCCTCCCACGATCATCCGCCCAACCGTCTGGCGGGCGAGAGCAGCCCGTACCTCCTCTTGCATCGCCACAACCCGGTGGACTGGTATCCCTGGGGTCCGGAGGCTCTGGAGCGGGCGAAGGCCGAGGATCGGCCGATCTTCCTCTCGGTCGGCTATTCGACCTGCTACTGGTGCCACGTGATGGAGCGGGAGTCGTTCTCGGATCCGGAGACGGCGGCGTTGATGAACGAGAGCTTCGTCAACATCAAGGTCGACCGGGAGGAGCGTCCCGACCTCGACGAGATCTACATGACGGCGACCCAGGTGCTCGCCGGGCAGGGGGGGTGGCCCAACTCGGTGTTCCTCACCCCGGATCTCGCCCCCTACTTCGCCGGGACCTACTTCCCGCCCGCCGACGCCCACGGCCGCCCCGGGTTCCGGACGGTCCTGCGGACGATGCGGGACGCCTGGCACGAGCGCCGGGCGGACGTGGCGGAGCAGGCCGCAAGCGTCGTCGGCGCCATCCGCCACTACCTCGAGGAGCGCTCGGGCTCCGCCGCGGCGCCGCCGGGGCCGGAAGCGGCGGCGAGGACCCTGCGCGACCTCGGGCAGCGCTTCGACGCCCGCTGGGGCGGCTTCGGCGGCGCGCCGAAGTTCCCGTCCCCGTCCAACCTCCTGCTGCTGCTCGAGCTGGCCGACGACCACCCGCCGGCCGCCGACATGCTGGCGACGACCCTCGACCGCATGGCTCGCGGCGGCATCTACGACCAGCTCGGCGGCGGCTTCCACCGCTACGCCACGGACCGCGAGTGGAAGGTGCCCCACTTCGAGAAGATGCTCTACGACAACGCCTGGCTGCTCGAGGTGTACGCCCGCCAGGCGGGGCGCACGGGAGATCCGCAGGCCGCTCGCGTCGTGCGCGAGACGGCGGAGTTCGTCCGCCGCGAGCTCAGCGGGCCGGAGGGCGAGCTGTGGAGCGCGCTCGACGCCGAGACCGACGGCCGCGAGGGCAGCTTCTACGTCTGGACCCGGGAGGAGCTGACGGCGGCGCTGGGCGAGGAGGACGCGACCTTCCTCGCGCCGCTCTACGGCTTCGACGCCGCGCCCTCTTTCGAGGGCAGCCACTACGTCCTCCACCTGCCGGCGACGCTCGAGGACCAGGCCGTGCGCCGCCGGACGACGGCCGCCGGGCTCCTCGAGCAGATGGCGCCGCTGCGCGCGCGGCTCCTGGCGGCCCGCGCCGAGCGCCCGCCCCTGGCCACCGACGACAAGGTGCTGGCCGACTGGAACGGCATGGCGATCGGCGGCCTGGCCGTCGCCGGCCGGATCCTCGGCGACCCGGCGCTCGTGGAGAGAGCCGCCGCCGCGGCCCGTTTCGTGCTCGCCAGGATGCGGGCGCCGGACGGGACCCTGCTGCACGCCTGGCGGGCCGGCCGCGGAACGGTAGCCGCTCTCCTGGGCGACTACGCCTGCCTGGCCCGCGGCCTTCTCGCCCTCCACGAGGCGACGGCGGACCGCTCGTGGCTCGACGCCGCGATCGTCCTCACGGAAGAGCAGATCGCGCGCCTCGCGGACGGCGCGGGCGGCGGCTTCTGGGTGGCGGCGGAGAGCCCGGACGTCCTCGTGCGCAGCAAGGAGGTCTTCGACGGCGCCGTCCCCGGGGCGAACTCCCTGGCGCTCCTCAATCTCATCCGGCTCGCCGAGCTCACCGGCGAGCCACGCTGGCGCGACCTCGCCGCCGCCGGGCTGAGGGCCTTCGGCGCCATCGCCGAGAAGAGCCCCAGCGCCGCCCCGACCCTCGCCGTCGCCGCCACGAGGTTCCACCGGCTCGCGGGCGGCACGAGCGGCGCCGGCGGCGAGAAGGGCGACCCGGAGCAGGTCGTCCTGGCGACCCTCCAGGCCGACCTCGACGACGCGGGCGACGGCGAGGTCACCGTGCGGCTCGACGTCGCCGCGGGTTGGCACGTCTACGCCGCCGAGCCGGGAGACGAGAGCCTGATTGGCACCCGGGTCGAGGCGACGGGAGTCGACCGGATGGAGCTCGACATGCCGCCCGGCACGGCCTGGCAGCCCGATCCCCGGCAGCCGCCGATCCGCGTCTACCAGGGAACGCTCGAGCTGCCGGGCCGGGTCTTCGCCGCTCGCGAGGATGCGAGCGTCGAGATCCACTTCCAAGCCTGCGACGACAGGCGCTGCCTGGCGCCGGCGACGATCCGGCTGGCGTTGCGGTAGATCTAGCCACCGGCCGCAGCGCAGTCAGAGGCCGGTGCGTGGGCCGGACAGGGCTCTTGCACGCGTGGCGGGAGGAGCGGAGACGAGGTATAGTCGTCGTCTGGAGCAGAGGTTCATAAAGTGCCTGAGACAAAGACTTTTTCGATCCGTTCGCTGGCCCTCTTCGGGCTGCTGGCGGTAGCCGGCGGCGCGGTGGCGGTCGTGGGGCAGGAAGAAGGCGCCGGCGAGCAGGAAGCGGCAGCTTCGTCCGCGGCGCGGAGCGGGCCGGTCTACCGCATCGTCGTCGATTCGATCATCCACAAGGGCACCGCGGAGTTCGTCGGCGAGGCGCTGCGTCAGGCCGACGAGGCCGAGGCCGCGGCCTTCGTGCTCGAGCTCTCGACGCCGGGCGGCATGCTCGATCAGACGCGCGAGATCTCGACCGAGATGTTGAACGCCGAGACCCCGGTCATCGTCTACGTGTCGCCCAAGGGCGCCCAGGCGGCTTCGGCCGGCTTCTTCCTGCTGATGTCGGCCGACGTCGCGGCGATGGCGCCGGGCACGAACACGGGGGCGGCCCACCCGGTGAGCGGCTCCGGCGGCGACATCGAGGGCACGATGGGCGAGAAGGTCGAGCAGGACGCCGCGGCGCAGATCCGCTCGCTCGCCAAGCGCAACGGTCGCAACGTCGAGCTGGCCGAGGCGGCGGTCCTCGAGAGCCGGTCGTTCACCGCCGAGGAGGCGCTGGAGGCGGAGCTGATCGACGTCATCGCCGAGAGCGTCGAGGACCTGCTGGATCAGGTCGACGGCCGCACCGTGCGCAGCGGCGAGGAGGAGATCGCGCTCGCCACCGCCGGCGCCGGCGTCGAGACCGTCGAGATGACGGGCTTCCAGCGGTTCCTCTCGGCCCTGGCCCATCCCAACATCGCGGCGATCCTCATGTCCCTGGGCTTGCTCGGTCTCTACTTCGAGTTCCAGAACCCCGGGACCATCCTGCCCGGTGTCGTCGGCGCCATCTGCCTCATCCTGGCGTTCATGGCCCTTTCCGTGCTGCCGGTCAACTACGCGGGCATCCTGCTTCTGGTGCTCGGCGGTATATTCTTCATCGCCGAGATCAAGGTGACGAGCTACGGTCTGCTCTCCGTGGCCGGCGTGATCTCGCTGGTCCTGGGCTATGTCCTGTTGTTCAAGAGCGCCGATCCGGCGGTGCGCGTGAGCTGGAGCGTCATCGGGGCGCTGGTGCTGACCGTCGTGGCCGTCATGGGCACGATCCTGGTGCTGGCGATCCGGACGTTCCGCTCGGCCGTCAAGACGGGCCGCGAAGGCCTTCTTCAGGAGACCGGAGTGGCGCGGACGGACGTCGCGCCGACCGGCAAGGTATTCATCCACGGCGAGATCTGGAATGCCCGCGCGGACGAGGAGATCGCCGCCGGGACGCCGATCCGGGTCGTCGCAGTCGACGGCATGACCGTACGTGTAGAGCAGGCGCCCTAGCGCGCCGCTCCGAGGAGAACCCCATGGGAATCGCGCTAATCGGTGCATTGTTGGTCCTGATCTTCCTGCTCAGCCGCTGGATCAACATCCTCAACGAGTACGAGCGGGGGGTCGTCTTCCGCCTCGGCCGCCTCGTCGCGGGCGACCGCGGCCCCGGCTTCATCCTCGTTCTCTACCCGTTCGAGAAGATGGTCAAGGTGTCGCTGCGGACCGTCGTCCACGACGTGCCTTCGCAGGACGTCATCACGAAGGACAACGTCTCGGTCAAGGTCAACGCGGTCGTCTACTTCCGCGTGGTCGACCCGGCCAAGGCGATCGTCGAGGTCGAGAACTACCTCTACGCCACGAGCCAGATGGCGCAGACGACGCTGCGCTCCGTCCTCGGCCAGGCCGAGCTCGACGAGCTGCTCTCCGAGCGCGAGGCGCTCAACGAGAAGCTGCAGGAGATCATCGACGCCCACACCGATCCCTGGGGCATCAAGGTCTCCTCGGTCGAGGTCAAGCACGTCGACCTGCCGCAGGAGATGCAGCGCGCCATGGCCAAGCAGGCGGAGGCCGAGCGCGAGAAGCGGGCCAAGATCATCCACGCCGACGGCGAGCTGGAGGCTTCGAAGTCACTGGCGCAGGCTGCGGAAGCGTTCTCGGCCAACCCGACGACGCTGCAGCTGCGCTACCTCCAGACCCTCACCGAGATCTCGGCCGAGCACAACTCGACGATCGTCTTCCCGCTGCCCATCGACATCCTCCAGGCCTTCTCCCGCGACAAGGGTCCGCGCGGCGGGGAATCCTAGGCCGCCCCGCGCTGTTGGCCGGGCTGGGGAGGACGGGAGAGCAGGAGATGAACGACGCGCGTGAAGCCAGCTGGTACGAGATCGCCCTGACCCATTCGCAGGTCGTGAAGATCTTCGTGGGGCTGCTGCTCTGTCTCGTGGGAGCGTTCTTCTCGGGCATCTGGATCGGCCGTGACGCGGTCGACGCGGTCGGCCCGGCCGACGTCGCGCCGCCGCCCGCTGCGGCGGCGGGCACCGGGGGAGCGGACGGCCGCGAGCTGGCGCGGCTCAACTTCTTCGACCATGGGGATGCCGCGAGCGCAACGGCGACGGCGGAGCCGGAGGACCGTCCGGAGCCGGCCGCGGCGCCGCCGCCGCAAGGCGCCGTCGCGGTGGAGCGACCCCGGACGACGCTCGCCGACGACCTCGCCGCGGTGCCGCAGGTGGCCACGAGCGAGCCCGACGCGCCGGTCGCGGTGACCCGCGAGCCGGCGGCGCCCGCCGAGACGGCGGGCGAACTCGTCGTCCAGGTCTTCTCCTCGAACGACGCCACCCAGGCGCGCCGCGTCCTCGGCCGGCTGGCGCAGAGCGGCCATCCGGCCTATCTGTCGCCCGTCGAGGTCGACGGCCGTACGATGTACCGGGTCCGCATCGGTCCCTACGTCGAGCGCGCCCAGGCCGAGCGCGTAGCCGAGAACGTGCGCCGGACGTTCAAGTTCGACACCTGGATCACCCAGAAAGCGACGTGAGCCGCGCCCCGGCGCTCCCCGGCGCCGTCTGGGCGGTCCTCGGCGGCGTGGCCTGGGCGCTGTGCTTCGGCGACCAAGGCCTGCGGCTCGCCCCGTGGCTGGCGCTGGCCCCCCTGTTCCTGCTGCTGGCCGGCCGGCGGCCCGCCTGGTGGGCGTTCGTGCACGGGATGGCGTTCTGGCTCGCGTCGCTCTACTGGATCGCCGGCACGCTGGTGACGTTCGGCCGGCTGCCGGCGGGGCTGGCGGCGCTCGGCCTGCTGCTCCTGGCGGCCTTCCTGAGCCTGCTCTTCTGGCTGCCTCTCGGCCTGCTCGGGCGGCGCCTGTGGGCGGCCGGCGGCTGGCGCCTGGTCGCCGGGCTGCCGGCGCTCTGGATCGCCCTCGAGTGGCTGCGCGAGTACCTCTTCTCGGGATTCCCCTGGAACCTCGCCGCATACGCGGTCATCGAGGTACCGGGCGCGCTGCCGCTGGCCTCGCTCGTCGGCTCCTACGGGGTGTCGTTTCTCGTGGTCGCCGTCAACGCGGCGGCGGCGGCGTTCCTCGCCGGCCTGCGGGGCGGGCGCGAGGGAGCCTGGAAGCCGCTCGCCGCGGCCGCCGGCGCGGCCGTCGTCGCGCTGGTCCTCGGCGCGGCGGCGGCGCCGCCGGAGAGGAGCGCGGCCGGGCAGGCGGTGGTCGTCGTGCAGCCGAACATCCCCAACCTCGTCGCCTGGGACGCGGCGCTCGTCGAGCGCAACTACCGGCAGGTCCTGGCCATGAGCGAGGCCGCCTGCCGGCCCGGCGCGCTCTTGATCCTGCCCGAGAGCGCCCTGTGGCCGCGGAGCTACGAGACCGACCCCCGCCTCGTGGCCGATCTCGACCGGCTAGCCCGCCGCGGCTGCCGCATCCTCTTCAACTCGCTCTCCGGGCGCGCGAGCCCCTACCGCAACTCGGTCCTCCTCGTCGGTCCCGACGGCGTCGAGGGCCGCTACGACAAGCGGCATCTCGTGCCCTTCGGCGAGTACGTGCCGTTCGCGGGGGTGCTGCCCTTCGTCGACAAGCTGGCGCGGATGGCCGGGGACTTCGCCGCGGGAACGGACGCCGGGCTCATCGGCCTCGGCGAGCACGAGCTCGGCGCGGCGATCTGCTACGAGGTCGTCTACCCGGCGAGCGTGGCGGCCCAGGTGCGCGACGGCGCCACCGTCCTCGTGACGGTCGTCAACGACGCCTGGTACGGGGACACGACGGCGCCCTGGCAGCACCTGCGCGCGGCCCGTTTCCGGGCCGCGGAATCGGACCGGGTGCTGCTGCGGGCCGCGATCACCGGCGTCTCGGCGGTCATCGCTCCCGACGGCTCGGTCGAGCAGCTGCTGGGAGTCGGCCGCCGCGGGGTGCTCGCGACCCGGGTGGAGCCCGGCCGTCGCCTGACGCCCTACTCCCGGGCCCCCTGGCTCGTCCCGGCGCTCGGGGCGCTCCTGGCGCTTGCCGCGTGTGCTAGATTTCCCCGTCGATGAGCGCCCCCGACACCCAGCAGCAGACCCAGCAGCAGATCGACTCCCTCGTAGAGCAGGCAGCCCGGCTCCGGGGGTATCTTTGACCCGGAAGCGCTAGCCGAGCGCATCGCGGAGCTCGACCGGCAGGCCCAGGCGGAGGGCTTCTGGGAAGACCCCGCCGCGAGCGCGCCCATCCTGCGCGAGCGCCGCGCCGTCGAGCGCCGTCTCGAGACCTACAGGCGTCTGGCCGCCGACAGCGAGGAGCTCGCGGCCTGGCGGGAGCTGGTCGCCGAGGGCCTCGCCGACGCCGATCTCGACGCGTTCCTGGAGAGGCTGGAGCCGCGGCTGCGCGCCCTGGAGCTCGAGCTCAAGCTCTCCGGGCCCGACGACGACAAGAACGCGCTGCTCGCGATCCACCCCGGGGCGGGCGGCACCGAGTCCCAGGACTGGGCCGAGATGCTGCTGCGCATGTACCTGCGCTGGGCCGAGGCCAGGGGCTACGAGTCCGAGCTGCTCTACCGGCTCGACGGCGAGGAAGCGGGCTTGAAGAGCGCCGAGCTCGCCATCCGCGGCGCCAACGCCTACGGCTACCTGCAAGGAGAGTCCGGCGTCCACCGGCTCGTGCGCATCAGTCCCTACGACGCGGCGAGCCGCCGCCACACCTCGTTCGCCTCGGTGGACGTCTACCCCGAGATCGACGACGACGTGGAGATCGAGCTCGACGACAAGGACATCCGGATCGACACCTACCGCGCGTCGGGCGCCGGCGGCCAGCACGTCAACAAGACGGACTCCGCCGTGCGGATGACCCACATCCCCACCAACACCGTCGTCTCGTGCCAGAACGAGCGCTCGCAGCACAAGAACCGGGCCATGGCCATGAAGATGCTGCGAGCCCGGCTCTACGACCTCGAGATGAAGAAGCGCCGCGAGGCGGAGGCCGAGCGCGAGGGGCTGAAGAAAGACATCGCCTGGGGCAGCCAGATCCGCAGCTACGTCCTCCACCCCTACCGGATGGTCAAGGACCACCGCACGGGAACCGAGGTCGGCAACGCCGACCGCGTCCTCGACGGCGGCATCGACCCCTTCATCGAGGCCTGGCTCACCGAGCAGATCGGCTAGGGCGGGCTGATGCTCCGCCTCGACTACGTCTCGCCCCTGCCGCCGGTGCGGTCGGGGATCGCCGACTACAGCGCCGACCTGCTGCCGCATCTCGCGCCGCTGTGCGATCTGCGGGTGATCGGGGTGCCGGGGCAGAAGGTCGCGGCGGAGATCGCCGAGCGCTGGTCGCCGGTGGCCGCCGCGGAGATGGCGGGCAGCGGCCGGCTGGCGCTCTACCACATGGGCAACAACCGCCACCACGAACGAGTGCTCGAGCTGGCGCTGGCGCACCCCGGCGTCGTCGCGCTCCACGACCTCGTCCTGCACCACCTGCTCATCGAGGCGACGCTCGGCAAGGAGGAGAAGCTCGAGCCCTACCAGGAGCGGCTGCGGGCCGATCACGGCTGGGTCGGCGACGTGGCGGCGCGGGCTCGGCAGTGGGGCGAGCTCGGACGCGCGCCGATGTTCGAGCTGCCGGCAAACCGGACCCTGCTGCGGCGCCAGCGGGGAGTGCTCGTCCACTCGCGGTGGGCGGCCGAGCGCCTCGCGGAGGAGGATCCCGAGCTGGCCGTGCGCCACGTGCCGATGGCGATGCCCCTGCCGGCCCGCCTCGACGAGGAGTCCGGCCGGGCGCTGCGCCGCCGCCTGGGGGTGCCGCTGGCCGCCCCGCTGCTGGGCTCCTTCGGCTTCCAGACCCCGATCAAGCGCACCGACGTGGTCGTCGGGGCCCTGGCGCGGCCGGAGCTGGCCGGCGTGCACCTGCTGATCGCCGGCGAGCTGTCCCCGGCTCTCGACGTCGTGGCGCAGGCGCGAGAGCTGGGAGTGGCGCGGCGGGTCCACGTGGCTGGCTTCCTTCCCTACGACGAGTTCGAGGCCGCCATCGCGGCTTGCGACCTGTGCGTCAACCTGCGCTACCCGACGGCCGGGGAGACCTCCGCTTCGCTGCTGCGGGTCCTCGCCGCCGGCCGCGCGGCGCTCGTGTCGGACTACGCGCAGTTCGCGGAGCTCTCCGACGAGGCGGTCCTCAAGGTGCCGCTCGGCGAGGGCGAGACGGCGGCGCTCGCCGCCGCGGCGGGCCGGCTGCTGGCCGACCGCGCGGCGCTCACGGCCATGGGCGGCGCCGCCCGCGAGTACGTGGCCCGCCGCCACGATCCCGCCACCGCCGCGCGCCGCATGGTCGCGGCCTGCGCCGAGCTGGCCGCGCGCGAGCCGCCCGGCGACGCCGCGGCGACGGAGCCGGCGCCCTCGACCCTCACCTGGCGGATCCTCCCCGGCGAGCTCACGGTCGCCGGCTGGAGCGAGGAGTGGCCGGTCGGCGCCCGCCGCCGGCTCTCGATCGAGCTCGCCAACACCGGTCTGGCCCGCTGGCTCGCCACCCGCCACGACCCGGGCGGGGTCCTCGTCGAGCTCCAGTGGCGCGACGAAGCCTGGGGCCGGACCCTCGCCCAGAGCTGGGTCGAGCTGCCCACCGACCTCGACCCCGGCGAGCGCCGCACCCTCGCGACCGAGCTCCGCCGCCCCCCCGGCGCCGGAGCGCTGATCGTCGAGCCCCACGTCAAAGGCATCGCCGGCTTCGACAAGCTCGGCGGCCCACGCCAGATCCTCGAGCTGGGCCGAGCGGAGCGAGGCCCTGCGGCGAGCTGCTGAGGTCGATCGAAAGGTCGCCAAGAGACTGCTGGGTAAGGAAGGGTACAGATTCTGCCGACCAAGGGATGAACCCGTCCCGTCCCGGCCCGGCAGCGACTGTCCGTCGGCTCCCCGAGCGTCCGGTTTCGGGAGCCTTCGACAAGAACCTCACCCTTGCCTTACCCAGCCATCTTCTGACGCCCTTCCGCAACACCCCCAGCCGGGGCTTTCGCGAGGACGTGCCGCGGATCGGCCCCGCCGAGAAGTCCTTGACGCCCTCCCGCGAAGCGAAGGACGCTCGGCGCCGGCTTGTCGGCCGGCGGTCCATGCGAGACAATCCGCCGGGATGAGCGTGTCGGCGACAGGTACCCGCACCTGGGTGCACGAGATCCGGGCGCGGCTGGCGTCGCCGCCGCCCGTCCGCCTGCCGGCGGAGCGGCCGGGGCGCCCGTCGGCGGTGCTGGTGCCGATGTTCGTGAACGCCGGCGAGCTGTGGCTGATCCTCACCAAGCGGGCGGAGACGCTCAACAACCATAGCGGCCAGATCGCGTTTCCCGGCGGCGCGAAGGACCCCGGCGAGGACAGCTGGCAGGCGGCGCTGCGCGAGAGCCACGAGGAGATCGGCATGCCGCCCGACCGGGTGCTCGAGCTCGGGCGGCTCGACGAGATCTACGCCGAGGTCAGCGACTACCGGATCGTCCCCTGCGTGGGCGCCGTGCCGTTCCCCTTCGAGCCGGAGCCCAACGAGAACGAGATCGAGGACGTCTTCTCCGTGCCGGTCCTCGCCTTCGCCGAGGTCAAGGTCATCGAGGACCGGGTGATCGAGTGGCGGGGCAGGGAGCGGCAGATCCGCATCTACCACGTCGGCGGCCATGCCGTGTGGGGGCTGACGGCGCGGATCATCCAGAACCTGCTCGTCCGCCTCGGCATCGAGCCGCCGACCGAAGCGGCGCCGCCCGCCCCGCCGGCGCGGTAGTCCGCGCCGCCGGCCGCGAGATCGCGGGCTCAGCCGTCCGCCAGCTCGCGCAGCCTGGCGGCGAGGGGGCCGAGCTCGGAGCGCGCCACGGCCCGCAGATCGAGCAGCAGGGCGTCGTCGCGCACGAGGCCGAGCACGGCCGGCTCTCCCAGCCGCAGCCGGCGGGCCAGCTCGCTCGCCGCCACGCCGTCCACGGTCACTCGCAGCCCGCGGCTGGGGATCTCCGCGAGCGGCAGCGAGCCGCTGCCGGCCTGCGAGGCGCAGGCGACCATCGTGATCTCGACGCCGGCGGCCGGCTCGAGATCCGCGAGCAGCCGCCGGGCCCGGGACTCGAGCTCGTCGACGCCCAGGGTCAGGCAGGCAAGCGTCGGAACCCGCCGCGCCGCTTCCTCGGGGCCGTCGAGGTAGATGCGCAACGTCGCCTCGAGGGCCGCGTAGATGAGCCGCCCGGGCCGCATCGCCCGGAACAGGGGGTGCTCGCGGCAGCGCTCGACCGCCGCCTTCGTGCCCGCGAGGATCCCGCACTGCGGCCCGCCGAGGAGCTTGTCGCCGCTGAAGCAGACGAGGTCGGCGCCCGCCGCCAGGCAGCGCTGGGCCAGCTGGTCGGGCGGCAGGTCGAAGCGCTCGAGCTCGACGACGCAGCCCGAGCCCAGGTCGTGGATCACCGGCACGCCGCGCTCGCGGCCCAGCTCGACGAGCTGGTCGATGGGCACCGCGCTCGTGAAGCCCAGGACCTGGTAGTTGGACGTGTGGACCTTGAGCAGCGCGCCCGTCCCGTCGTCGACGGCGCTGCGGTAGTCCTTCAGGTGGGTGCGGTTCGTCGTCCCCACCTCGTGGAGCACGGCGCCGCTCTGGGCGATGATCTCGGGGACCCGGTAGGAGCCGCCGATCTCCACCATCTCGCCGCGCGAGAGGACGACCTTGCGTCCCGCCGCCAGGGCGGCGATCGCCACCAGCGTCGCCGCCGCGTTGTTGTTGACCACGGTCGCGTCCTCGCAGCCGAGGATCCGGGTCAGCAGTAGCGAGCAGCCGCCGTCGCGGCCGCCGCGCTCGCCCGTCTCGAGGTCGATCTCGAGCCGCTGCGGACGGGCCGCCAGCTCGGCCACCGCCTGCGCCGCCTCGGGGGCCAGCGACGAGCGCCCGAGGCCGGTGTGGAGGACCACGCCCGTGGCGTTGATCACCGGGCGGTAGTAGGACCGGCCCTGCTCTTCGAGCCGCGCCGCGACCCGCTCCGCCAGGGCGCCCGCGCTCAGCTCGTCCTGGCGCAGCTCCTCGGCGAGCGCCCGCGTCCGGACCTCGTCCAGCACCGACCGCGTCTCCGCCGCCACCCGATGCCGGGAAGAGCGGGCGATGAGCGCGGCGAACGGCTCGCTCTGCAGCAGGACGTCCACCTGCGGGATGCGGCGCGCAGGCGAATCCGGAGAATCCTCGGACATGAGGGGATGCTACTACGCGCCACTGCCTGCCTTGCTAGCCGAAGGGGTTCGTCACGCGCAGCGCGCCAAACCGTGCGAAGTCCCGATCTCCGGTCAGCAGCTCCGAGACGCCGTGCTCGAGACAGAGTGCCGCGATGTGGGCGTCGTGCACGAGATTGCCGCTCGCCTGCGAGCTCTCCAGCACCGCGGCCATCACCTCGACGTGGCGATGGGTCTCCGCGAGGAGGGTCAGGGACGGCGATCCCAGCACCCGACGGAGATCGGAGAGCGCCCGCGCCAGCGGAACCGGCGGATGGTAGACCCGGGAGTGCGTCACGACGCGCAGGAACTCGTAGGCGCATGGCCAGGGCAGCGCCCACGGCTGCACCCCCTCGGCGAGCTCCGTCACGAGCTCGAGAGCGCGGCGATGGTGGCGGCAGGAGGTGATCTCCGCGTAGACCAGGACGTTCGTGTCGATGGCCCGCACGCTCTATCCGCGCGACATCAGATCGAACAGCTTGTCTCGATCGAGGATGTCGACCCCCGGCTGCTCCTCGGCTTCCCAGCCCTCGAGCTCCAACCGGTAGCTGCCGGCACCGGTTCGCTGGGCCATGCCCTGGCGGAGCAGGTCGTTGGCGACCTCCTGCAGGGTGCGCCCTTCGCGAGCCGCCCGCTCCTTGAGGCTGCGCAGCAGATGATCCTCGATGGCCAGGGTCGTCCGCGTCATGCATCAAAGTGTATGCAGTGAACATCAAGATGTCCAGTCGGTCGAGCACCGGGCTCTCGTCCTCTTGACAAAAAAGCACGATCGGTCGTACTATTGCTTCGTGATGAGAAAGGGGCAGGCCACCCGCGCCATGGTGCTCGACCATGCGTTTTCGCTGGCC
>JAOTWP010000214.1 GCA_029862975.1 Acidobacteriota bacterium | reverse complement strand
GTGGCGCCGGAGCACCCGCACGCCGCGCACGGCCTGATGGGCGCCCGCTACCAGCGCCGGCTGCTGGTCAAGAAGCGCTTCCGCGTGGACCCCGCCTGCGCGGCCGCCTTCCTCGACGGCCTCGACGCGCTCTGACGGCCCGCCGACCGGAAGCTGGACGTCACGGAATGGTCGCAGACCAGGCCGAGGTGTCCCCGCTCTCGCTCTGGCTGCCAGACCCGAGGTGGGGCCTCCCTCGGAATGCTCGCCCATCCAATCGATCCGAGCGAGCTTCGAATACCAGCCCTCCTAGATCGATTCCGCCGAGCTGGACCGCCGCTACCCGAGCGGACGAGATGCCAGTCTCCTGGGGCGGCAGCGATTCCCGGTTGTTCGGCGGGCGTGCATAGCTGCGCGACATGATATTTCTACAGCTCCAAACTAAGTCCGTTGATTCTTGCGGTCACCGATGAGCCTTCAGGGTGTCAGCAGCTTTTTTCGCGCTCCGCTCGAGCTCCAAGCGTTCGCGAGCTTCTGCCTGATCACCACTGTGTTGGGAGCCTTCGCGCCGACCAGCCTGCGCTCGCTCACCGTCGCCTTCACCGGGTGGAACCCGGCGGCGCCCTATATGTTCTGCGGTCTCTTTGCCTTTCTGCTGATCTACACCAGGAGGTCTCGGTACCGACTCACGGCGATGGCCGTTCTGGCTCTGGCCGCGGCGATCGGGCTGGCTCAATGGGCTCTGGCGGACCCCGAGCTCGGCGGCGGCAATCCCTACTTGCAGGTCCACCCTCTGCGCCTGTTCTCGACCGTAGTGCTACCACTTCTTTGGGTAGCGGTGCTCGCATCGCGGCGGATCCGCGCCCATTGTCAACACGCTCCCAGGAGCGAGACCGGGAAAGAAGGACTGCGATGAGAAGGCTGCGACATTCGAGGATGTACAACGCGCGTAGCGGCTGGCACCAGCGCCGCTAGAGCCAGGTGAACGAAGAAACACTCCCGGCGGTAGCCGTGGTCATCGAGTTCGGCTCCAGGTCCTTGCCACGTCTGCTCTTGAGCAGAGCGCACTCCCTGAGCGACGCCTAGGCGTGCATCAGGAGCTGCCCTCCAGAACCCGAATAGACAGGGCCTGCAAGGACCGCATGCTCCGTGGACCCACGCTGTAGCCGTAGCTGTCGGCCCAGGTCGGCAGCAGGCCCACGTGGGTGCCGCGCATCCGCTGCAGCACCTGTGGATTGCTCATGCGGTCGGCGGCGGACCGCCGCGTCCAGCGCGGCGTCCGGGCGCTGGCCCGGCGGCCCCTGATCCGCGCCTCCGGAGTCGGCGGCAGTCCGACCCGGCCGGCACCGAGAAGAACGGCCGGCGAGAGCGCGCTCCCGCCGGCCGTCGAGTTCACGCTCTGACGCGCGGTTACGGCACGGTGTTCGACCAGGCGGAGGTGTCGCCGCTCTCGAAGCCATCCGAGAAGATGGCCGTGCAGACCGAGGGCACTCCCGGCGGCAGGTCGAAGGCCTCCGTCTCGTCGCCGACGCCGGTGCCGCCGGCGTCGGCCGAGAAGCCCAGACCGCGCTTGGCGAAGGCGTTCCAGATCTCGCACTCGTTGGCGCCGGCGTTGTTGGCCACGTCGGCCGCCAGGATGGCGTCGCGGGCGTCGACGAAGGTCGGCGAGCAGGGCTGCAGCTTCATGCCGTCGATCACCAGCTGGATCGCCACGTTGTTGCCGCCGGTGCCGGTGTAGAGGTCCTCGTCGAAGCCGTAGCGGTGGACCAGGTTCCAGTACATCTCCCACAGCATCGCGGCCCAGATCTCGCCGACTCCGTGCGGGACGTTGGTGGTCCCGACGTCGCCGTAGGTCTGGGGGTTGACGTCGATGTCGGTGGTGTAGGGGAAGTTGCGGATGCCCGGGCCGTCGAACGGCTGGAAGGTGACGTAGTTGCCGACGCCGCGAATCGTCGTGTCGGTGTCCGCGGCATCCGGGAAGAGCGACAGCGTCCACCAGTCGCTCCACCCCTCGCCGGCCTGCTCCATGTGTTGGAGGCAGCCGACGTTGCTCGGCCCGCCGGTCAAGCGGTTCGAGACCCCGTGCCCGAACTCGTGAGCGATGACTCCGTTGTCGAGGTCGCCGTCGCGGTCGATCGCACCGCCGGCGGGCTCCGTCATCGTCGCGTTGACGGTCGGAATCTCGACGCGGATGGTGAGGCCATCGGCGTTGCCGATCATGATCGCCGGAATCGTCACGGCGTTGCCGTCGCTGCCCGCGCCCATGACGATCGTACCGTTGGGCAGCTGTTGATCGTTGATGATGACGGCCCCCGCCGCGCCGGCGTTCTCGGCGTTCACGGCCTTGGTGCCGAACTCGCAGTTCCCGCGGTCGATCAGGGCGATGTTGCCGGGCGTGAAGCCGACGAGCGGCCCGCAGCCCTCACTGGGGTTGGCGCTGCCGTCGTCGACGATCTCGAGATCCGCGGTGGTCGGAGGGTCCAGCGCGCCGCTCCAGTCGGAGGGGTGGGTGGCCGCGTAGTCGCCGGCGATCGTCCCCGGCGAGTTGACCGTCAGGACGGCGTTCACCGGGTTGGTCCACACGAACATCTGCATCCGCGGCGGCATGCCGTCCGGCGGCGTGGCGAAGTTGGCGCCGTTCGTGCCGGAGCCGTCCTGAGCGTCGGCCTGCGCCCCGTCGCCGCCGAGCCCGCCGTTGCCGTAGTTGTTCTGCTGGAAGTTGCCGCTCGCCTCGTCGAACCCGTAGCGGTACAGCAGGTCGTGCAGGACGTTGGTCCAGTAGAAGAGGTTGCCCACGGCACCTTCGAGATAGGTCCCGGGCTGCATGTCGAGGTCGATCGGGTCGTCGAAGATGAGGTCAAGACCGCCCTCGGCGCGGGTGTCGCCCTCCGGGAGGTTGTTGCCATCGAGGTCGGTCTGCGCCTCGACGTTGTTGCCGCGGGAGTCGGTGAACTCGGCGCCCGGTGCGCCGTCGGTGTCGTGCCAGCCGAAGGGCGAAGCCATGGCGTCGGCCGGGTCGTCCTCGACCGTGCGCGGACCGTCGTCGGGGCTCTCTCGGGGGATGGCGTAGACCGTGTAGCAGTTCGAAGTGCAGGTGCCGCCTTGCCGCTCCGCCGCCGGTGCCGCTCCGGGCGCCAATTCGAGAAACAGGGCCGCCGCCAGGGCCGAGGTCGGGATCTTGGTTCCGTTCATCGGTGAGCACGAATCGGAAGTGGTGACGGGCTGGACGAAAAGACCGGCGGGAGAGGCTCCCCCGCCGGTCGCTCGACGCTCGCTACGTGACGCGGCTAGGGCACGGTGTTCGACCAGGCGGAGGTGTCGCCGCTCTCGAAGCCGTCCGAGAAGATGGCGGTGCACACCGAGGGCACTCCCGGCGGCAGGTCGAAGGCCTCCGTCTCGTCGCCGACGCCGGTGCCGCCGGCGTCGGCCGAGAAGCCCAGACCGCGCTTGGCGAAGGCGTTCCAGATCTCGCACTCGTTGGCGCCGGCGTTGTTGGCCACGTCGGCGGCCAGGATGGCGTCGCGGGCGTGGACGAAGGTCGGCGTGCAGGGCTGCAGCTTCATGCCGTCGATCACCAGCTGGATCGCCACGTTGTTGCCGCCCGTGCCGGTGTAGAGGTCCTCGTCGAAGCCGTAGCGGTGGACCAGGTTCCAGTACATCTCCCACAGCATGGTGTTCCAGACCGAGCCGACGCCGTGCGGGATGCTCACTCCATCGATGTCTTCGTAGGTGAACGGGTTGACTCCCATATCGGTCGTGTACGGGAAGTTGCGGATCCCGATGCCGGTCACCGGGTCCTGGAAGGTGACGTAATTGCCCACGGCACGCGGGGTCGTCGCGGTGTCCGCTGGGTCCGGGGTCAGCGCCACGGTCCACCAGTCGCTCCACCCCTCGCCGGCCTGCTCGTCATGCTGCAGGCAGCCGACGTTGGCCGGCCCGCCGGTGAGGCGGTTCGAGATGCCGTGGCCGTACTCGTGGGCGATGACCCCGTTGTCGAGGTCGCTGTCGCGGTTGATGGGGTTCGGCAGCGGACAGCCGCCCACCGGGCACTGCATCGTGCCGTTGGCCGGGAGGTTGGTGCGGATGGTCAGACCATCCGCGTTGCCGATCATGATCGCCGGGATCGTGACCGAGCCGCCGTCGGCGCCGGCGCCCATCGTGATGACGCCGTTGGGGCCCTGCTGCAGGTCGTTCATGATGATCGCGCCGGAGGCGCCGGCGTTCTCGGCGTTGAGCGCCTTGGTGCCGAACTCGCAGGTGCCGCGGTCGATCAGGGCGATGTTGCCGGGGGTGAAGCCGATGAGCGGACCGCAGCCCAGGCTCGGGTTGCCGCTGCCGTCGTCGACGATCTCCATGTCGGCGGTCGTCGGCGGGTCGAGCGTTCCGCCCCAGGAGCCCTGGGCCGCCTCGTAATCGCCGGCCGCGGGGCCGGTGTTGACCGTCAGGCGCGCATTGATCGTCGGGCCGGCGTCGATCCAGATGAACATCTGCATGCGGCTGCTCGGGTTGCCGTCCGGGGTGGTGAGGAAGTTGGCGTTGTTGGTGCCCGAGCCGTCCTGGGCGTCGGCGTTGACGTTGTCGCCGCCGAGGCCGCCGTTGCC
>JAOTWP010000213.1 GCA_029862975.1 Acidobacteriota bacterium | reverse complement strand
TTGAAGGCCCCGAGCTCGCGCAAGTCCGCGAAGAGCTCGAAGTACTGCTCCCGCGACAGCGGCTTGCCGCGCAGGCCGAGGTCGTTGTAGCAGAAGAAGCAGTCGAGGTTGCAGCGGTACGTCAGCTCGACGAGAGCCGAGAACAGCCGATTCTCCCGCCAGGTCCTGCGAACGACACTCGAGAAACTCACGCTCCGCGCCCCCCCACCGGACCGGCGCCCACCCGCGGCGAAGCGGTGGCCCGCACGCCTGACATGTGAGCTGATCCTGCCGGACTTCGGCGCGAGTATACCCGATGGCGGCCCGTCCCGGACGCCGCAGCCGCGGTCTCTGATAGCCTCCGCCGCGTGAAGACACCCTGCGGGCTGGCTCTTTCCTGCCTCGGCGCGCTCGCGGCGCTGGTCCCGGCCAAGGCCGGCGGCCAGGGTGTCGCGAGCGCCCTGACGGCGGGCCTCGAGGTCCAGCGGCTCGAGCTTTGCGACCGGATCGGCGCCAAGCTGGGCAGCGTCGACAGCACGGAATGCCGGCGGATCGGGCTGGCCCATTCCCTCGCCTGGTCCGTGGAAGGCGCGCCCATCCTCTTTCGCGACTATCTCAGGCTGCCGGGCCGCGTGCCGCTGGGCCGCGTGCTGCTCGTCGGCGGCATCCACGGCGACGAGTACTCGTCGGTCAGCATCGTCTTCAAGTGGATGGCGATTCTCAACAAGTTCCACAGCGGTCTCTTCGAGTGGCGCTTCGCGCCGCTGCTCAACCCGGACGGGCTGCTGCGGCCGCGATCGCAGCGCATGAACTCCAACGGCGTCGACCTCAACCGCAACTTCCCATCCCCGAACTGGGAGGCCGAGAGCAGCGACTATTGGATCCGCACCACTTCCCGCAATCCGCGGCGCTATCCCGGCCCCGAAGCCCTCAGCGAGCCCGAGAGCCGCTGGCTGGCGCAGCAGATCGAGGCTTTCTCGCCCGACGTCATCGTCTCCGTGCACGCCCCGCACAGCATCGTCGATTTCGACGGGCCGGCGCCGGCGCCGGAGAAGCTCGGCTCGCTCTACCTGAAGCTGCTCGGCACGTATCCCGGCTCGCTGGGCCGCTACGCCGGAGTCCACAAGGAGATTCCCGTCGTCACGATCGAGCTGCCGAGCGCGGGGGTGATGCCCTCCGCCACCGAGCAGCGCGGGATCTGGACCGACCTCGTGCGCTGGCTCAGAAAGCACCTCCCCGAACGGCCGCGGACCGCGGCCTCGCGCACCGGCGGCTAGCGACCGGTCGCGGCGCGGCCCTCGGAGACGGCCAGCCCTCGGAGACGGCCAGCCCTCGGGACCGCCAGCCCTTGGAGACGATCAGCCCTCGGAGACGATCCGCCAGCGACCATCGTCGAGGCGCCAGTGCTGCCACTTCTTCTTGGTCGCGCGGAAGCTGTCGCTGCGGTAGCTCTGGGTGAACTCGACCCGGACCGTCGCCGGCTCGCCCGGGTACCCGTAGATCGCCAGGTCGTCGAGGGCGACCGCGATGAACGACTTCGAGGCGTTCACCCGCCGCTTGTGGGCCGCGAAGGCCTCCCGGCTCATGCCGGCGGTCCGGAACGACGCGCCGTAATGGCTCAGGTAGCGCTCCGTGTCGCGACTCTCCCAGTCCGCGCGCCAACGATCCACGGCGGCTTGCACCGAACCGCGGACGGCGTCGACCGAGGCGCTCGAGGCCCAGCGCACTCCTTTCGTCAGCACGACCGGCGTCGTCCCCACCTGCACCCACCCGCGAAGAGCCGCGAAGTCCTCGTTGCTCAGCGTCACGCAGCCCAGGCTCGAGAGCGGCGGCCGGCTGTAGCGGGCCGACTCCGTGCCGTGGATCCAGATCCCGCTCCCGGTGCGGCCCTGCAGGCGATCCCAGTCGTTGGGATAGTCGATCGGAAAAGCCCCCGGCCCGTACATGTCGGGCAGCTGCTCGCCCGGCAGGTACGAGGCCACCTTGTAGAGTCCGGTAGGCGTCTTCTCGTCGCCCTCGGCGCTCTTGTCGTTGCCGGCCCGGCCGATCGAGACGTAGAAATCGGCCAGGCGGTGGACGCCGTCGTCGCGAACCTCGAAGACGTAGAGTCGGTAGTTCGCGGTGTCCACGAGGATCGCGTGCCTGGCGTTCCGCGGCAGTTGCACGAGCTCCGCCGGAACGGCTCGTGATGGCGGCTCCTGGAGAAAGCGGGCCAGCCGGGCGCGGGCCTCGTCCCGCAGCCCCTGGCGGTGGGCCTCCGAGTCCAAGGGACGCGCGAGGGGTCTCGCGATCCCTGCGAACTCGCCGAAAGCGCTCAACGGCCGCCCCAGGGCGAGCAGCAGGTCGCCGCGGATGAGCTGCGCGAGCTCGAAATCGGGCTGCGCCTCCACCAGCTGGCTGACGTGGGCCAGCGCGTCGTCGAGGCGCCCCGCGCGGACGTCGGCGAGGGTCCAGATCAGGCGGCGCTCCAGGCCCGAGCCGGCGCCGCCGGCCGGATCCCTGGCGTGGGCGGACTCGTCCAGACCGGGGGCGGCAGTAGCGCCGAGCGCGAGGATCAGGGCGAAGATGGCGCCAGATCGACTCATGGGAAGGCTACTCGGGTCGCGATTCCTCGCGCGCGATCTTCCACTCGCCCCCCTCGCGGACCATGTCCAGAGTCTTGATCACCCGGTCCTGGAGCGTATCGGATCGATACGACTGGACGAACTTCACTTGGGCCCGTCCTGCCGCGAGCGGCCGCACACCGACGGAGTCTACCGCGACTTCGATGAAGCGAGGCCGGCGGAGGCGCTCCCGGCGCTGCTCCGCCCAGGCCGACCTCGACGCGCCGCCGCCCGGCGCGAAGCGGCTCGAGTAGAAGTCGAGGTAGTCGGCAACCCGCTGGTCGCTCCAGGCCGCCGCCCAGCGGCGGACGACCTCGACGAGCTCGCTGGCGTCGAAGACGTCTTCGGGAGGCGTTGCGGGAGGCGCCGCGGGAGCCGCCTGCTCCGCGGGCCGCGGCTCCGGGGCGGCCGCGATCGCCGGCTCGCGCGCCCCCGAGGCCGCGACCTCGACCGGGGCCGGCGCCAAGGGCTCGAGAAAGACGACCGTGGCGGCCGCGCCCCGTTCGCCGGAGCCGTCCGGATCGAGGTCGCTCAGCAGGTAGAGCGCAGGGCCGGGCACCGGCGCACTGCTCTCCTGCCCCAGGGCGCGGTCATAGGCGCGGCTCGCGAGCTGACCGTACACTTTCGTGAGGTTCTCGTACGCCGTGCGATAGCTGGAATGGGTTTGCAGCGCCTGCTTGAGGATCTCCACCGCCCTCTCGTAGTCGCCGCGCCCCGCGTAGATCACGGCCAGGTTGTTGAACGGCTCGGGATATTGCGGGTGCGAGCGGGTGAGCTCGAGAAAGACCTCCAGCGCCTCGTCCTCCCGCCCCGCTCGGGCCAGCACGAATCCCCGCAGGAGCCTGGCCTCGGCCGACCCGGGCTCGGCCGCCAGAGCGCCGTCGACGGCCGTCAGCGCCTCCTCGAGGCGCCCCTGCGCCGCCAGCTGCCGCACGTCCGCCAGCTCCGCACCGCCTGCGGCGCCGCCGAACAGCAGACAGAAGGCCGCTCCCAGCCACAATGTTCCCTTCATCGAGACCCTCACGAAGCCCGCTGCTCCAATGGCAATCCGACCCCGGGCGCGTCTTCGCGGCAGATGCTAGCACGCCGGAAGCGAGCGCCCGCCACGGGAACTTCGGCCCGTCCACCGCGTTATGGTCGACGAGGAGGATTCGTGCCCGGCTCTGCGGCTCTCGATGACGGCTCGCTCTTTGCCCGCGCCCGCAGCGGCGACGGGGAGGCCCTGACCTTCCTCGTCGACCGCCACAAGGACGCGCTGGTGAACTATCTGACGCGCCTCAGCGGCTGCCGCGACCGCGCCGAGGACGTGGCCCAGGAGACGTTCGTCCGGCTTCTGGAGCGCAGCGCGCGGTACGTCGAGCGGGGGAAGCTGCGCCCCTATCTCTACCGGATCGCCACCAACCTGGTGCGTACGGAGCAGCGACGGGAGCAGCGCTGGCGACTCCTCCAGCCGCGGCTCGCGGCCGGCAACGGCGCGGGCGCCGAGCCGCGCCAGCTCGCCGCCCTCGAGCGCCGCGAGCTCGGCGCCATCCTCGCCGCCGGCCTCGAGCGCGTACCGCTTCGCTACCGGGTGCCGCTCGTCCTGCGCGACGTCGAGGACTGGACCTACGCCGAGATCGCGGACCTGCTCGGCTGCAAGGCGGGCACCGTCAAGAGCAGGATCCATCGCGGACGAGAGAGCTTGCGGCGCCTCGTGGCGCCGTACTGGAACGGAGAACCGTCATGACCGAGCCCGACCCCCTGACCCCGAGCGCGCTGCGCCAGGCCCTCCACGCCCTGCCGCGGGAACGCGCCTCGCCGGGCTTTACCGATCGCCTCGCCGAGCGGCTGCGGGCCGCTCGGAGCGCGCCGCCGCGGCGCGCGTCCTGGATTCCGCTGGCGACGGCGGCCGCCGTCGTTCTCGCGATCGGCGCCGGCCTCGGGATCCAGGAGCAGCGCCGAGCCGCGCGCGAGCTCGACCAGCGCCGCGCCCTCGCGCTGCGCCACGAGGAGCTGCGCCGCGAGCTCGACCGGGTGCGCCGCCAGGTCGGCGACCCTCCGACCCTCTACCTCGGCGCGACGCCCGACT
>JAOTWP010000212.1 GCA_029862975.1 Acidobacteriota bacterium | reverse complement strand
GTGCTCCGCGCCGAGGGCCAGCGCCCGGTCGATCTCCCGCCCGAGATCGCCCGGCACGAGGAACGGCCGGCGGGCCGCCAGCGCCTCCGCGAGCGCCGCCAGCGCCGGGTCGTAGACCGGCCGCTCGCGGCCGCGGGGATCCGCGGCGTAGAGCGACTCGACCCGGGCGTAGTGCTCGGTGTCCAGGAGCACCTGGCGGACGTAGGCGAGAACGCCCATCAGCGAGCCCGGGTAGGAGCGGAAGGACTGGGTGTCGAAGGCGAGGCGCTGGGCCAGGGGCCCGGCGATCACCCGCTGCCGCGGCTCGGCGTCTCCGAGGTGGATGAGAACCGCCTGGCCGGCGAAGATCCCGCTCTCGGGCACCGTGACGGCCGCCGTGAAGCCCGCTTCGCGCCACTTGTCGACCTGCGGATCCTCGCCGAGAAGATCGGCCGCGCTCACCCACGGAGTGGTCCGCGGACGGTCCTCCGGGCCGCGGATCTCGGGCCCGCGCTCCCCGAAGCCGCCACCCCCGCCGCCCCCCGGCGGGCCCGCGCCCTCCGGCGGCGCCTGGCCGCGGCTCGAGAGGCCGTCGATGAGCCCCGGGTAGACCGTCAGGCCGCTGCCGTCGATCACCCAGGCGTCGCCCGGCGTGGCCAGGTCCGCGCCTACCGCTTCGATCAGCCCGTCGGCCAGGAGCACCGTCGCCGACTCGAGGATGGGCCCGGCGCCGGTGACGACCCGCGCGCCCTCGATGGCGTAGTAGGGCGGCGGCAGCGGGGCCTCGCCGCGGGCCATCGTCGCGCCCGCCAGCGCCGTCAGCAGCGCGGCGGCGAGCCGCAGCCGCGGAATCGGCCGGCCCCTGCCCGGCTCGCCTCTGCCCGGCGGGGAAGAAACGGTGCTGCCCGCTCGGTCGATCCTGTGCTCCATTGCTTCCTCCACGGCTCGCTCCTCCACTACTCGCTCCTCCACGGCTCGCTCCTGCGCTGCTCGCTCCCGCACTGCTCGCTCGTGCACTGGCCCACGGGCGCCGGCTCGCGGGCGGATCATACTCGACCGGCGCGCCACCGCCGGCGCTGGCCCGACTCTTGCTTTCAGCATACGCCGATAATGGCACGTCTACCCGCGACTGCCGAGCGATCCGGCTGGCGCGCCTCGCCCGGCCGCCAGCGCGAGCAATTTCTTCTCAACTCTGAGAATATGGGCGGGCCATGGCCACGACCCGCCGCCGCGCCGTCCCCCGACCGACCCCGGAAGCTCCCGTGACGCCCGGCCTCGCCTTCTTCCTCCTCGCCGTCGCCCTCGTCGTCGCGGTCGTCGTGCACCAGTCGCTGTCCCAGCGCCAGCGCCGGCAGGAGGACCACGAGAGCCGTCTCGAGCTTCTGGCGAGCATCTCGACGCTCGAGGAGGTGCAGAAGGAGCTCTTCCGGCGCAAGACCCTGGCCGCGATGGGGGAGCTGGCGGGCAGCGTCGGCCACGACCTGAGGAGCCCCCTGGCCGTCATCCGCAACTCGACCCATCTGCTCCAGAACCTGGGCGCCGAGCCGGAAGGCAAGGCGGCGGAGTACCTCGCGCTGATCGACAAGCAGGTCGAGCGCGCCGACAAGATCATCTCCAACCTGCTCGATTTCTCGCGCACGGCGACGACCGAGCCGGCGCTCGTGGACCTCGAAGAGTTCTTCGCGTCGCTGCTCGCGGAGTTCCCGGTGCCGCCGGGCATCGAGATCCGCCACCACCCGGGCCCGGCGGCGACCCTGCGCATCGACCCCTCGCAGCTGCGCCAGGTCGTCGTCAACATCATGAACAACGCCGTCCAGGCGATCGGAGCGAGCGGGACGATCGACATCGAGAGCCGCTCCGCGGGCGGCCGCACGATCCTCGCGATCTCGAACAGCGGCCCGCCGATCCAGCACCACGCGATCAAGAAGATCTTCGATCCCCTCTTCTCGACCCGGCCGGGGGGCGTGGGGCTGGGACTGGCGATCGTCAAGAACCTCGTGGAGGCCAACGGCGGCGAGATCGCCGTCGAGACCGGCGAGGCGGGCTCCACCTTCCGGCTCGAGTTCGCGAGCGCCGGCCCCGGCGCCGGAGGCGCCGTCGATGGCTGAGATGGCTGAGCTCCCGGGCGGCGCCACCGCGACCCCGGCGGCGGCGGGCGGCGCCGCCGCGATCGGGCTCGAGCCGGCCTGCCCGCCGCTCTCGATCCTCATCGTCGACGACGATCCCGACATCTGCCGGACTCTCGGCGACGTGCTCGAGAACCAGGGCTACGTGACGACCCCGGCCTTGACCGGCCGCGAGGCCCTGCTCGCCTGCGAGGGCGAGGACTTCGGGCTCGTGATCCTCGACGTCAACCTGCCGGACATCCAGGGCGAGCGGCTGCTGCCGCAGCTGGTCGCGCTGCTCCCCGAGGTCGAGGTCCTGGTGATCACCGGCCAGGCCACGCTCGAGAGCGCCATCCAGTCGGTGTCGCCGAACACCGTCGGCTATTTCCTCAAGCCCTTCACGATGGACCGCCTGCTCGAGACCGTGGCCCGCATCGCCGCGCGCAAGCGGATGGCGCGGGAGAACGCGCTCATGCAGCTGCGCCTGCAGCGCGGCAAGGAGGAGCTCGAGGAGAGCCGGCGGGCGCTCGAGGCGCTCCTGGGCAACCTCCCCGGCATGGCCTACCGCTGCCGCTTCGAGCCGGCGCGGCCGATGGAGTTCGTCAGCGAAGGCTGCTTCGACCTGACGGAGCGCCATCCCCAGGAGCTCCTCGCGGGCAACTGCGGCTACAGCGAGCTCGTCCATCCCGACGACCGGCGCTGGATCTGGGACGAGATCGAGAGCTCGGTGGCGCGGCGCCGGCCGTTCCAGCTCATCTACCGCATCGTCTGCCCCTCGGGAGCCACGCGCTGGGTCTGGGAGCAGGGCCGCGCCACCGTGAAGCGGGCCGGAGCCAACGCGACGCTCGATGGCTTCATCGCGGACATCACCGAGCGGCACGGCATGCAGGAGCAGGCGCGCCACCAGGAGAAGATGGCCGCCCTGGGGCTGCTCGCCGCCGGCGTCGCGCACGAGGTGGGCAACCCGCTGGCCTCCATCTCCGGCGTCACCCAGACGCTGCTGCGCCGCACCGACGACCCGAAGGTGATCGAGAAGCTCGAGCTCATCAAGGCGCACGTCCAGCGCATCTCCCACATCGTCCGCGAGATGCAGAGCTTCGGGCGGCCGCCGGTGCTCGACTGGAAGCCGTGCGCGCTCAACGAGGTCCTCGCGCGGGCGGTCGACATGATCCGCTTCGACAAGCGGGCCGCCAACGTCGACATCCACCTCGAGATGGCTCGCGATCTGCCGACCTCGTACGCCATCGAGGACCAGCTGTTGCAGGTCTTCCTGAACGTCCTCCTCAACGCCCTCGACGCTCTGAGCTCGACCGGCGAGTCGAGGTCCCGGCGCCTCTCCATCGTCTCGCGCAGGGCCGCGCCGCAGCACGAGCCGGCGCTCGTCGTCGAGTTCGACGACGCCGGCATCGGCATTCCCAAGGAGGCGGTGGGGCGGGTCTTCGATCCCTTCTTCACGACCAAGGAAGTGGGCTACGGCACGGGGCTGGGTCTCGCCGTGTGCTACCGCATCGTGGAGGAGCATCGCGGCCACATCGGGATCGACAGCGAGCCCACCCGAGGCACCCGGGTGAGGATCACGCTGCCGGTGCTCGAGCGGCCGCCGGACGGCTCATGAACGCGAGGATTCTCGTCGTCGACGACGAAGAGACCGCCCGCGAGGAGCTGGCCGAGGCGATCCGGGACGCCGGGCTGGAGGTCGAGACCGCGGAGCACGGCCGGCGCGCGCTCGAGCTCTCTCGGGAGATGACCTTCGACGTCTGCGTCACGGACATCCGGATGCCGGAGATGGACGGCATCGAGCTGCTCAAGAGACTCCGCCAGAGCAGCCCGAAGACCCTGACGATCATCCTCACGGCCTACGGCGCCCTCGAGACGGCGCTGGCGGCCCTGCGCACCGGCGCGGCGGACTACATCCTGAAGCCGGTGCTGTTCGACGACCTCCTGCACAAGATCCGGCGGCTGCTGGCGCACCGCGACCTCGAGATGCAGGTCCAGAGCCTGCGCCGCGCGCTCGAGGTCCAGCAGACCGGCCGCGGCCTCATCGGCGACAGCCCCGGCCTGCACCGGATCAAGGAGCTGATCGCCAAGGTCGGCCCGACGCGCAGCAGCGCGCTCATCACCGGCGAGAGCGGCACCGGCAAGGAGCTCGTCGCGCAGGCCATCCACGGCGCCGACGAGGAGGCCGCGCGGCAGCCCTTCGTGCCCTTCAACTGCGCCGCCATCCCCGAGGCCCTGGTGGAGAGCGAGCTCTTCGGACACGTCCGCGGCGCCTTCACCGGGGCGAGCTCGGCCAAGGAGGGTCTCCTGCGCAGCGCCGGCGACGGCTCCATCTTCCTCGACGAGGTCGGCGAGATGCCCCTCGCCGTCCAGGCCAAGCTGCTGCGGGCGGTGGACTCGCGGGAGATCCGCCCCCTGGGCTCCGTGCGCCGGGTGCCGATCAATGCCCGCCTGATCGCGGCGACGAACAAGGACCTGCGGCGGGAGATCGAGGAGAAGCGGTTCCGCGAGGACCTCTACTACCGCCTCGCCGTGGTCGAGATCGACGTCCCGCCGCTGCGCGAGCGCAAG
>JAOTWP010000077.1 GCA_029862975.1 Acidobacteriota bacterium | reverse complement strand
CGATACCCCAATCGCGAGACCGGCCCGTCCCTTGCGACCTCCGGCCGCGGGTGCCGGGCGGGCGGGTGAAGGCAGCGATCGAGGCCCGTCGCGAGGCCCGCCGGGGTCGACGGGAGACTAGGAAGCCGATGCGAGCCGCGATCTCGTGGTAGCGTCCGTTGCCATCGAATCATCGCAGCAAGGTCGGCGCCGCTCGGGTCGCGAGCTCGGCTGGGGCCGGCCACTCGTCCGAGGAAGCGAGGGATCGACGATGACGGATCGCAAAGCGGAGATCGGGGACTTCCCGTTCTCGATCAGCGACGGCCCGGAAGAGTCCAGGTATCTCATCTGGATCCGGAATCACGCGAACTACCTCGTGCCGAGGGGCTTCCTGGACTACCTGCGGGCGGCGGCGGTGATCGTCCGCGGGATTCTCATCAACTTCCTGGTCCTGCTGCCAATCCTCCTGCTGGGTGCCTGGCTCCTGAGCGCCTGGCACTTCGACCGCCTGCAGGCCTGGGAGGGCTCCGCGGCGCCCTGGGAGCTCGACTCCCCGTACCGCGTGACTCCGTGGGTGCTCGTCGCGGCCCTGGTCTACTACCTGCTCTTCCCGGTCATCGTCCGGCTCTTCAAGGTCGCCCGGCAGAAGCCGGGGATCCGCCAGGGCGGAGAGAGCTCGGTCAAGGCCCGCAACGTCTACGAACGGACGTTTGGCGGCGCGCTGCTCGTGGTGGCGGCGGTGGCGCTCGTCGAGACCCTGCCGGTGCTCATCCACTGGTTCCACGGCGCGGGCGGCTTCGCGGGCCTGAGCCGTGGCACCGTCGCGGGCTGGGCGGGGGCGTCCTCCGTCGGCGCCCTCAGCATGGCCGGCAAGGCGTCGACCGTTCTCGGGCGGTTCAAGAGGCCCCTCGCCCTGGCACTGGTTGGGATCCTCGGCCTGCTGCTGCCCGCGCTCGTCGTCCTCTACGTCGCGGAGTACCTGGTCTACTCGCCAGCCGCGCATTCCCCCGCCGCGTGGTGGGTCCTGCAAGGAATCGTCGCCTTCCTGGCGGCGAGCGGCATCTACTCGTTCTTCAAGGGCTGGCGCAACGTCGGCTTCGTCCAGACCCGGTTCATCCTCCTGCTCCTGATCCTGATCCTGGCGATCGGCGCCGGCCTCATCCTCGCGGCGGATCTCTCGAGTCGGGGCGTCATCCACCCGAACTGGCTTCTCGTCCTGGCCGTGGCGGTGGTGCTGTGGCTCTTCAGCTGGCTGTCGGTCGACGTCAACCTGACCGCCGTCAGCGGCTTCTATCGCGACCGGCTGGCCTCCTCCTACCTCGTCGGCCGCAACACGGACGACGAAGTGGACATCGAGGAAGACGTCAACCTGGTGGCGATCTGCCAGTACGACAAGGGCTCGACCGCCCCCTACCACCTCGTCAACACGGCCCTCAACCTGCAGGCCAGCGAGGACATCGGGATCCGCGAGCGGCAGAGCGACTTCTGCATCTTCAGCAAGCGGTTCATCGGCGGCCGCCTGATCGGATACTGCCGCACCGCCGACCTCGAGGCGGTCTTCCCGCAGATGGACCTGGCCACCGCCATGGCGATCTCGGCCGCCGCGGCGGCGCCCAACATGGGCCGGGGGACGAGCGCTCCCCTGGTCGCCATCCTGACCCTGTTCAACGTCCGGCTGGGGTACTGGATCCCCAACCCGGGCCGGCTGGCGCGGTGGGTGGCGCGGCAAGGGATCGAGACCCCGGCGGCGCCGCAGCAGTGGACCTTCGGCGACGTCTTCAGGGTCGAGCTCGAGGAGATCCGGGCCCGTCGGAGGAACGTCTACCCCCAAGGCGAACGGGCGCTCGCCGACCGCGAGGACCCGACCCCGGCCCACGGTCTCGTGGGCCTCGCGTTCTCCGGCGGAGGCATCCGGTCGGCGACCGTCAACCTGGGGTTGACGCAGGCCCTTCACGAGCAAGGCGTGTTCGACCACGTCGACTACATGTCGACGGTGTCGGGCGGCGGCTACCTCGGGTCGAGCATCTCCACCCTCATGCGAACGAGAGAGCCCGAAGAGGAGGCGCCCGCCCACCCGCTCTGGACCCTGCCCAACCGCTTCCGCTGGCGGATTCCGCCGCGCGCCTTCCTCAAGGAGATGTGGAGCCGTCTCGACGAGACCGACGAGTGGGTCAACCTCTCGGACGGCGGGCACATCGAGAACCTCGCCACGATCGAGCTGCTACGCCGGCGCTGCAAGTACATCATCATCGGCGACGCCGAGGCCGATCCGGAGATGCGCTTCGGTGGCATGGCGACCCTGATCCGCTTCGCGCGCCTCGACCTCGGAGTCGACATCCGGATCGACCTCGGCCCGGTACACGTGCCCCGGAAGCGGGGCGTCGAGCGCCGGCTGAGGCTCAGCGAGAAGCACTTCGCCGTGGGCACGATCAAGTACCCCGGCGAGGCCGAGCTCGGCCACCTGCTCTACTTCAAGTCGTCGGTGACCGGCGACGAGGACGAGGTCATTGCCGAGTACCGCTCGCGCAGCGCGACCTTCCCGCACGAGACCACGGCCGACCAGTTCTTCGACGAAGGCCAGTTCGAGGCCTACCGGTCGCTCGGTGAGCACATGGCGCGCAGCGCCCTCGGGGCCACCGAGCGCCGGAAGGACAGCTACGCGGCGCTCGCGGAGTGGTTCGAAGAGCTGGCGAGATAGACCCGGCTCGGGGCCTGGCGCGCCGACTCCGGGCACGAGGTTTCCTGCGGGCGTCCCGCCGTCACTCGTAGCGCAACGCCTCGATGGGGTCGAGGCGGGCCGCCTTGCCGGCCGGGTAGATCCCGAAGAAGACGCCGACCACCGTCGAGAAGCCGAAGGCGATGACGATCGCCCACAGGGGCACGTGGGCAGGCGGCAGGTCGCCGGGGATGAGGCTCGTGGCCAGCCGGCCCGCCCCGTAGCCCAGGAGCAGCCCGATCGCGCCGCCGACGATCGAGAGGGTCACGGCCTCGATGAGGAACTGGACGAGGATGTCCTGGCGACGGGCGCCGACGGACTTCCGGATCCCGATCTCGCGCGTCCGCTCGGTCACCGAGACCAGCATGATGTTCATGATCCCGATGCCCCCGACGACCAGCGAGATGCCGACGAGCACCGCCACGACGAGCGTCACCGCGCCGAGCAGCGTGTTCGTCTGCTCGAGAATCTCGTCCTGCACGACGATCTGGAAGTCGTCGGGGTCGCCGTCCGCCAGGCGGTGGCGGCGCCGCAGGAGCTGCCGGATCTCCTCGCGGACCTGGTCGACGTCGTCCGTGCCTTCGAGCCTGAGGCGCAGCTGCACCTGCTCGGCCGCGCTGCGGCCGAAGACGCCGAGGGCGGTGTCGAAGGGCACGAAGATCAGATCGTCGAGGTTCTGGCCCAGGGTCTGCCCCTTCTCCTCCATGACGCCGATCACCGTCACCGGGACGCTCCCGAGGTAGATCTCCTTGCCCAGCGGGTCCGCGAGCCGCAGCTCGTCGACGACGTCGAGACCGAGGACGGCGACCTTCTGGCGCCGGTCGAGGTCGAGCTTGTTGAAGAAGCGGCCCCGGTCGACGGCGAAGTTGTTCACCGCCGGCCAGTCCTGGTTGACGCCGATGGCGAAGGAGGAATGGACCCGGTCGCGGTACTTGACCTGCGCCGCGCCGAAGACCTGCGGGGTGATCCTCTCGATGCCGGCCACGGCGTCGCGGATGGCCAGCCCGTCGTCCCAGGTCAGGCGGACGGGCTTCTGGACCATGCCGGGCCCCCCGAACTGCTGCCGCGGCTGGACGATCATGAAGTTGGCGCCCAGGCCCTCGAACTGCTTCGTCAAGAGGTGCTGCAGCCCCTGGACGATCGACACGACGCCGATCACGCCGGCGACCCCGATGACGATGCCGAGCGTGGTCAGGAGCGAGCGCATCTTGTTGGCCCACAGGGCCCGGAACGCGATCCGGAAGTTCTCGCCGAAGATCACGGGCCGCTCTCCGTGTCCGCCACCACCCTGCCGTCGCGCAGGACGACCTGGCGGTGGGTGCGCGCCGCGATGTCGGGCTCGTGGGTGACCACGATCACCGTGTTGCCGGCGCCGTGGAGCCGGTCGAAGAGCTCCATGATCTCGCGGGAGGTGGCCGTGTCGAGGTTGCCCGTTGGCTCGTCCGCCAGCAGGATCGACGGGTTGTTGACGAGCGCCCGGGCCACGGCCACCCGCTGCCGCTGGCCGCCGGAGAGCTCGCTCGTCTGGTGCAGCATCCGGTCGCCCAGCCCGACCTGCTCGAGCGCCTCCCGGGCGCGCTCGCGACGCTCGCGGCGGGCCACCCCCGCGTAGATCAGCGGCAGCTCGACGTTGGCGACCGCCGCCGTGCGGGCGAGCAGGTTGAAGGTCTGGAAGACGAAGCCGATCTCCCGGTTCCTGAGCCGCGCCAGCTCGTCCTCGCCGAGGTCCTCGACGGCGGTGCCGGCCAGCCGGTAGTGGCCCGACGTCGGCCGATCCAGGCAGCCGACGAGGTTCATCAAGGTCGACTTGCCGCTGCCGGAGGCTCCCATCACGGCCGCGTAGGAGCCGCGCTCCACGTCGAGATCCAGGCCGTCGAGCGCGCGCACGGTCTCGGAGCCGACCTCGTAGATCTTGCGCACCGCGCGCAGCTCGATCAGCGCCACCTAGCCTTCGTCCCCATCGCCGTCGCCCCCATCGTCGTCGTCCGCGGCCTCGAGCTCGCGGGCGGGGTCGCCGTGGTCGAGGTCGCGCAGGATCCGATGGGGCCCGGTCACGACCCGCTCGCCGACCGCGAGGCCGGACAGGATCTGGACGTGGGTGATGTCGGACAGCCCGGTCGTCACCGGGCGCTGCTCGATCTCGCCGTCGGCGAGCACGAGCACGACCTCGATCTCGTCCGCGCCTTCCACGGGCTCGCCGTCGCCGTCGACGGGGCGCCGGTCGACGACCGCCTGCACGGGCACGGCCAGCGCGCCCTCCGCCGTGGCCGTCACGACGTCGGCGCGCACCGACATCCCCGGGCGCAGCGCCGGATCCGGGTCGTCGAGCAGGATCTTGGCCTTGAAGTAGGTGACGTCCGGGCTGCCGGGGCGCTGGAAGCCGGAGCTGCCGATCTCCACGACGCGCCCGGCCAGCTCGCGGTCGGCCAGCGCGTCGACCTTGAGCGACGCTTCCTGGCCGATCTCGAGGAACGCGACCTCGGTCTCGTCGACGTCGACCTCGGCCAGGATCTCGGAGAGGTCCGCGATCGTGCCGATCACCGAGCCCGGGTTGTTCATCGTGCCCGAGACGACGACCTCTCCGACCTCGGCGTTGAGCGCCGTCACCCGGCCCGTCAGCGGCGCGTAGATCGTCGTCTTGCGCAGGTCGTCCGCCGCCTTCTCCAGGCTCGCCGCGGCCTGCAGCACCGCTTCGCGGGCCTGCTCGGCGGCGAGCTCCTGGGAGCGGAAGGCGAGCTCGGCGGCCTCGAGGTCGGCGGCGGCCGCGATGCCCGCCGCGGCGAGCCGCTCCGCGCGCGCGAGCTTGAGCCGCGCGTCCGCCACGTTGACCTCGGCCTGGCGGACCCGCGAGCGGGCGATCTCGAGCTCCGCGGCGGCGCGGTCGCGGGCCGCCGCGAACGCCTCCCGCTCGAGCCTCAGGAACGGCTCCCCCGCACTCACGCGCTGGCCCTCCACGACGAAGAGCTCCTCGATCTTGCCGACCACGTGGGCCGACAGGTTGACCTTGACCCGCGGGTCGATCTCCCCGGTCGCCTTGACGACCCGGGCCACGTCGCGCTCCGCCGCCGCCTCGAGGCGGACCCGCGGACCCTTCTCGCGGCGGCCGCCGGTCAGGCTGAAGCCCACGATGACCGCCAGCAGGGCGGCCACGCCGACGCCGATCCAGGCCTTCTTCATTCCGCGCTGCGCTCCCGGAGGGTCAAGACGAAACCTCCCGCGACCGGCTAACCGGAGAGCAGCTTCGGGAGGACCATCGGGATCAGCGTCAGCCCGAGCACCAGGATCCAGATCACGAGCGTCAACGCGGCGCTCGCCACCCTGGAGACGCGAGCCACGATGGCGAACCCGAGCACCAGCAGGACCAGCCCCCACAGGGTGAAGAGGTCGAGGGCGGTGGCGACCCCGCGCAGCAGCAGCGGCGCGTCGTCGGCGAGCAGAAAGCCGAGGTTCGAGGGCAGCAGCCCGCGGCTCGCCTCCTCGAGGCTCAGCTCGCGGCGGCTCACGAGCGCCGGGACGGAGAGCAGCGCCTTGAGCGCCCACCACGGGACGAACGCATGGACGACCGTAGCGAGGCTCTGGGGGAAGGTGGGCTCGCCGCCGAAGAGACGGGTCCCGAGCCAGAAGTACAGGGCGCAGAGCAGGGGAATGAGCGCCGTCGCCGCCGTCGACGCGACCCCCTCGAACACCGGGTTGCGGCTCTCCTGGCGGGCGACGATCTCGTCGATCCGCGCCTGGTCGACGGTGCCCGCTTCCTCCAGCATGTCGCGGATCACCCGTTCCGTGTCGACCTTGGACTGGGCGAGCTGCCCCACCCCGGCGGTGATCGCGAGGACGACGAGGAACGCGACGACCCAGGTCGGCCTCTCCCGGATGGCCCGGAACGTCCGCTCGGGGGCGGTCAGGACCCCGAGGATGCGGGAAAGGGCGGAATCCGTCATGGTCGTCCTCCGTGACGGAGCGCCGGGCTCTACTCTCCGTCGTCCGCGATCGTGACGCCGACGTCCTCGGTGAGCGTGCCGGTCGCCCGCAGGAAGTCCGCGAGGGCCGTGCGATAGCCGGTGATGGCGGTCACCTCCCGATTCGTGGCGTCGATGAGATCGCGCTGGATCTCGAGAACCCGGTAGCTCGTGGACATGCCGTTGTCGTAGCGCTTCTGCTCCGCCTCGAGGGTCCGCTCCTGCAGGCGGCGGGAGACCCGCGCCGAATCGATCTGCTGGCCGGCGGTCTCCAGCCCGCGGGCCGCCTTGCGGACCTCGGTGACGACCTGGAGCTCGAGGTCCTCGAGCTCGGCCGCGGCGCGATCGAGGGCGACCTCGGCCTTGGCGATCTGGGCCTCGACGGTCCGGTTCTGCAGCGGATAGGCGAAGCTCAACGAGACCCCCCAGCCTTCGAAGTCGGCGTTCGTGATCTGGTCCAGGGCGTCGCTGTAGCCGCCGGGCGCCTGGAAGAGGATCTCGCGGGTGATGAAGTCGCGCTCGGTCACCGGCCCGCCGAGGCCGTTGAGGCCGTAGCGGGCGGAGAGGTCGAGCTGCGGCAGCCGCTGGTTGCGGTAGAAGTCGGCGTCGAGATCGAGGTTCTGGAACGAGAGGCGCTTGCTGACGACCTCGGGCCGCGACTCGAGAGCCCGGGTGATCGCCTCCTCGAGGACCACGGCGCGGCGCTCCGTCTCGGCCTCGGAGGTGGTGACGATCTCCGCGTCCCAGTAGGTGCCGCGGTCCAGGTTGAGGAGCTGCCGCAGCACGTCCTCGGCGTCGGTCAACGCCGCTCGGGCGCGGATGATCTCCTCGTCGCGGGTGGCGATGCCCGCCTCGCTCTGGACCAGCTCGAGGGGCGCCAGCGTGCCGACCTCCACGCGGACCTTGTTCTGGTTGTGCAGCTGCCGCGCCAGCTCGAGGCTGCGCTCGGCCACGATGAGCTGGGCGCGCGTGCGGACGAGGCTCCAGTAGGCGTTGACCACCTGCTGGATCGAGCTCGTCACCTGCTGGGCGAACGTCTCGCGGCTGATCTCGCGGTTGGTCCGCGCGATCTCGATCGAGTACTCCGTCACGCGCTTTCCGAAGTTGCGCAGCAACGGCTGCGTGAACGAGAGATCGAAGTCCGAGCGGTACGACGGATTGACCGTCGCGAACTCCGAGTTCGAGTCGGTCCGCGTGTTGTTGAAGTCGACCCTGAGCGAGCCGCCGGTCGAGATGAGCCGGCCGAGCCCGAGGTTCCAGTTCTGCCCGTCGGTCGTGGAGACGAGGGCGCCGCCGAGGACGCTGACCGACGGCGAGGCCTCGCTCGAGACGCCGGCGTCGGCGGTGAGGGTGAAGTCATAGAGGCCGAACGTCTGCTCGAGGTCGAGCCCGGCCCGGGCGTCGGCGTAGCGCTGCACGACGAGAGCCAGGTTGCGCCGCAGCGCGATCTCGATCGCTTGCTCGAGGCTGAGCTCGAGCTTGCCGTCGGCAAGGCTCACGGCACCGTCCGCGGAGAGGTCCGGGATCGCGGTCGAGATCTCGATCTGCGCGGCCGCCGGGCGCTCCCAGACAAGAAGCGCGAGCAGCAAGGCCGCTCCCCCGCGCGCTCCGAGACTCTTCCGTACTGCACGTTGCTTGTCGCTCATCGATGGCGTCCTCTGCTGTTGCTCGCACGGCCGGACACTCGCGTCCGGAGCGCACGGAGATGGTGGCTCGTCGCTTTCTCGTACGGAGCGCGATCGGGAAAGTTCCGCTCCCGCCGCCCCGCAAGGGACGACTCTAACCCGCGTCCAGTGTAGCCAACAACCAGTTCACGATCGTCGCCACGCCAAAGCCCGTGGCGCCGAAGAGCGGCCCGGGCTCGCCGGGATGCCACGCGGTCCCCGCGACGTCGAGATGAGCCCAGCTCTCGCAGCCTTCCATGAACTCCGCGAGGAACGCGGCGGCGGTGTTGGCACCTCCCCACTTGCCGCCGAGGTTGCGCAGATCCGCGTGGCGGCCCTCGATCTCTTCGCGGAACTCGGGCCACAGCGGCATCCGCCAGAGCCGCTCGCCGCCGTCCTCCGCCGCGCGCAGCAGGGTGCGGGCGAGGCCGTCGTCGGGGGAGTAGAGCGCGGCGCCGTGATGGCCGAGGGCGACGACCGTGGCCCCGGTCAGCGTCGAGAGCTCGACGAGCGCCTCCGGGCCCTCCTCGACGGCCAGCGTGAGGGCGTCGGCGAGGATGAGCCGGCCCTCGGCGTCGGTGTTGAGCACCTCGACCGTCTTGCCGCTGCGCGTCGTGACGACGTCGCCGGGGCGGAAGGCGCGGCCACCCGGCATGTTCTCGGCCAGCGGCAGGTAGGCCCTGAGCCGGACCGGGAGGCCGAGCTCCGCGACCGCCTGGACGGCGCCGAGCACCGCGCAGGCGCCCGCCTTGTCGTACTTCATCTCGTCCATGGCCGGCCCGGGCTTGAGCGAGATCCCGCCGGAGTCGAACGTCACCCCCTTGCCCACGAGGGCCACGGCCGGCCCGTGGGTGCCGATCTCCAGACGGACGAGCCGGGGCGTGTTGGCCGAGCCCCGGCCGACGGCGAGCAGGGCCGCCATGCGCAGCCGCGCGAGCTCCCGGGGCCCGTGCACCTGCGCCCGGGCGCCGATCCGCCGCGCCAGGGCCCGCGCCCGGCCGGCAATCCAGGCCGGAGTGGCCCGGTTGCCGGGCGTGTTGGCGAGGTCGCGCGCCAGGGTGATGCCGCGCGCGACGGCCGCGGCCGTCTTGCGCGCTCCGCGGTAGACCCCCTCTCCGCGCACCGGCGGCAGCACGCGAACCCGGCGCAGCGCGGGCCGGGACGGCTTGCGGTACTCGTCGAACGCGTAGCCGAGGAGAGCGACCTGGCGCAGGAGCGTGGCCGCCCCGGCCGGCGTGCCGAGCACCCGGTGGACCGGCGGGACGACCAGCAGCTCGGGGGCCTCCGCGGCGGCGCAGTCCCCTGCCACGCGGTCGAGCCAGCGCTTGACCCGCGGGTGTTCCAGCTCTCGGCTCGGGCCGAGCCCGTAGAGAACGACGGTCACGGCGCCATCGCCCGCCGAGACGGTGAGCTGGCGCTCGGTCTTCCCCGTCCAGCCGCGGCTCTCGACGACCTGGCCGGCGAGCCGCGCGAGCTCCGGCGAGAGGCCGCCGAGCGGCGGCGGCGCGTCCTCGACGCAGCCGATCGCGACGAGCCCTCGCGTGAGGGCGCCCTGCTCGGCGATCACGGGTCTCAAGGGTCCGCTCAAAGTCTCCTCCGGCGACGCAGTGTAGCAGCGCGCCGCGCCGCCCATGGCCGGGTTAGACTTGCGGCGCGGCCGGCCCCGGCGGCCCTCGCCGACCCGACGATGAACCCGTTCTCGTTTCTGAGCACTTCGAGCACCGCCTTCACGTTCCTGCACCGCGACGACGAAGAGCTGCGCCGGCTGATGCCCGACGCCGCCGACGTCCTCCCGGTGCCGCAGCGGGTGTTCCTCGAGGACGAGGACGCCACTCCGCTGCTCGGCTTCCCGATCCTGACCAGCGAGCGCACCCAGAGGATCCGGCAGGCGCTCGATGCGTACCTCGACCAGGAGGTGCGGGTCCAGACCGGGATGTTCGGGGCGGGGGCGATCGAGACGAAGTTCCGCGACCAGGCCTGGGGGGCGTACCGCGACCTCCTCGTGCAGGTGACGGAGAACACGACCCGCTCGAGCTTCGGCCGCCGCTACACGGCGATCTTCTGGCTCTACCACTCCATCGCCATCTCGCGCCTCTTCAAGGAGATGCCGCAGAAGGTCCGCCGCTTCGACCTCGAGACCGGCCGGCAGCACGGCGAGGCGATCAAGTACCAGGTGTTCGAGCGCTTTCTCGACCGCGTTCTCGCGCTGACCTACGACACGGTCCATCGCGTAGCGACGGAGACCGAGGAGGACCAGATCGGGCTGTTCCCGGGCCTCCTGAACAAGATGCGCGACAATCTGCTGATCCTCACCGAGGACCACATCAGCCCCGATCTGAGCGAGCTCTCGCCTTACCTGCGGGGCTATCTCGACATCGACCCCAACGACTTCCGGCGCCGGGTCCGCGGCCTGCACGAGTGGCATCGCCGGGTCCTGCGGGACGACCCGGACCTGCGCGTCTTCGGCTCCCATCTCACGCGGATGAGCGCGAGCGACAACCCCGACGACCTCCTGCGCCGCCCGGGCTACGTGAGCCTCCTCGCCGACCGCCGAGGCTACGACCGCGAGGAGCTGCTCGACGCCAAGGGCGTGCAGGTCTGGGAGAGCCTGCTCGTCAAGCTCAAGGAGTTCGAGCTGCTCCTCGCCCTGCGCCGGCTCGTCATGCCGGTTCGAGAGCACGAAGGGCATCTCGTCTGCCAGGCCCCGAACCCGCGCGGCGGCGGATTCCTGTCGCGCTCGATGCGGCTCTCCGACAGCACCCGCCCCTTCGAGTTCATGACCCCCTGGGTGGTCGATCCCCTCGTTCGCCGCTTCGGCCTGATCTACGACATCGCCGAGTTCTCCGCCATCGTCTCGATGCTCAAGTACAGCGGCCGCCGCGACGAGGACCAGTCGTACCGCTCGATCTTCCGGTTCCAGCGCCGGGTCAACCAGATGGCGCGACACCACCTGCTGAAGCTCGAGAAGTACCTCGGCGACGGCGCGCTCTACTCGGGCCGTCATCCGCGGCGGCTCCTGGCGACGGCCATCCATCTGCAGCGCTTCTACCGCCAGGCCCTGCGCGAGCGCTTCCCGTTCGACCGTGGGATCCGCATGGCGCTGAACTACGGCCAGTACCGGCTCCTGCCGATCGAGGAAGGCCTCACCGACCAGGAGCGGCGCTACGAGTTCTTCGGCCACGGCATCATCGAGCTCTCGCGCCTGGTCAGCGGCAAGTCGAGCCACGCCATCGCGACCGTCAAACGCATGCTTCTGAGCCTCGGCTACTCGGCCCAGGAGGTCGAGCGCTTCTTCCGCCCCCTCGTCGAGCGCCGCCTGGACCTCGTGGACGAGGTGGAGCAGTCGCGCGACTTCTACGCCTACATCAGCCAGACGGGAGCGCTGATCAACGAGGGGATCGTCGCCACCGACCGCTTCGTGAGCCGCATCGACCCGGAGGGCGACGCGGCCCCCTACCGGCTGGGGGTCGACGGGCCGCGCCGGTACGTCGTGGTGACGATCGACGAAGGAACGGGGCCCCTGCCGGTCGGCCTGCGCCGGCTCGGCTCGGCGAACTTGAAGGGCATCGAGTCGACGATCATCTTCGAGCTCGTGGACGGGGCCGTGTGGGACGTGGAGTCGCTCGCGCGGCTGCACGGGCCGAACCTCAATTCCGCCCTCGAGACCGTCAACCGGTCCGAGGAGCTGCTGCGCCAGTCGAAGGCTCAGCCGGCGCTCGCACCCAAGGAGATCAGCTGATGAGCGAGGTTCTCTGGCAGACCGACTTGCCCGGATTCCCGGAGCCCGCGCGCGGCAAGGTGCGCGACATCTACGACCTCGGCGACGAGCTGCTCATCGTGGCGTGCGACCGCATCTCGGCGTACGACCACGTCCTGCGTCCGGGAATCCCGGGCAAGGGCAAGATCCTGAGCCAGCTCACGAACTTCTGGTTCGACCACTTTCGCGATCTGGTGCCGAACCACCTCCTGGAGACGGACGCCCTCGACTTCCCGGAGATCGCGCGGCCCTACCGGGACGTCCTCCAGGGCCGCTCGGTCCTCGTCCGCAAGGCGGCGGTGGTGCCCTTCGAGTGCGTCGCGCGCGGCTACCTGGCGGGCAGCGGCTTCCGGGAGTACACGGCCTCGGGCGAGGTGTGCGGCATCGTGCTGCCCGCGGGTCTCGAACGGGCCGACCGGCTGCCGCAGCCGATCTTCACCCCCGCCACCAAGGCGGAGACCGGCCACGACGAGAACGTCAGCTTCGACTTCATGTGCGAGCGCGCCGGGGAGGCCCTGTCCCGCCGGCTGCGCCAGCTCACCCTCGACCTCTACGCCGGCGGCGCCGAGCGCGCCGCCGCGGGCGGTGTCCTCCTGGCCGACACCAAGTTCGAGTTCGGCACGGTCGCCGGCGAGATCGTCCTCATCGACGAGGTGCTGACCCCCGACTCCTCCCGGTTCTGGGACGCGGCGCAGTGGCAGCCCGGCGTCGAGCCCGTCTCGTTCGACAAGCAGTACGTGCGCAACTGGCTCGACGAGTGCGGCTGGGATCACGAGTCCCGACCGCCGGACCTCCCGGACGACGTGGTGCTCGGCACCCTCAACCGCTACGTCGAGGCCTTCCAGCGCGTCACCGGACGCGATCCCGTCCTCTAGAGCGGAGGGCCGTCCTAGAACGGGGCGCCGGCGGGCGGCACCTCGCGGCTCAGGTTGCAGAACTTGGTCATCTCGCCGAGGAAGACGAGGTTGATGGTGCCGGTCTGGCCGTTGCGGTGCTTGGAGATGATGATCTCCGCCTCGCCGGGGTGCTCGGACTCCGGGTCGTACATGTCGTCGCGGTAGATGAACATGACGAGGTCGGCGTCCTGCTCGATCGAGCCGGACTCGCGCAGGTCGGACAGCTGCGGCCGGTGGTCCTTGCCGCGCTGCTCCGGGCGCCGGGAGAGCTGCGACAGGCAGAGGATGGGGAGCCCGAGCTCCTTGGCCAGCTGCTTGAAGTGGCGGGTGATGGCCGAGATCTCGAGGTTGCGGTTCTCGTACCGCCCTCCCGCCTCCATGAGCTGGAGGTAATCGATCACGAGGAGGTCGAGCCCCTTCTCGGCCTTGAGACGGCGCGTCTTGGAGGCCACCTCGAGGAGGCTGGGGTTGGCCGAGTCGTCGATGAAGAGGCGCTTGTTGGCCATCGCCTTGACGCTTTTGAGGAGCCGGCTCCAGTGCTTCTGGGAGAGATGCCCGGATCGCATGCGGTGGAACTCCACGTTGGCCTCGGCCGACAGGATGCGCAGCGCCAGCTCCTCGCGGCTCATCTCGAGCGAGAAGACGCCCACCGAGAGGTCCTCCCGCAGGGCGACGTGCTGCGCGATGTTGAGGGCCAGGCTCGTCTTGCCGACGCCGGGGCGGGCCGCGAGGATCACCAGGTTGCCGGGATGGAAGCCCAGGGTCATCCGGTCGAGATCGGCGTAGCCCGACGGCACGCCGGCCAGCACCCGGTCCGGCCGCTCCTCGAGCTCCGCGAGGGTGGTCTGGAAGACCTCCTGCAGCGGCACGAAGCCGCGCCTGATGGCCTCCTCGCCGAGCTCGAGCACGACGCGCTCGGCGCGGTCGAGCGCCTGTGCAGCCTCCAGCCCGCCGTCCATCGACAGGCGGGCGATCTCGCCACAGGCGTCGATGAGGCGGCGGCGCACGGAGCGCTCCTTGATGAGCTCTACGTAGGCGTCGAGGCGCGCCAGGTCGGGGAGATCGAGGTCGAGGCTGGCGAGATAGGCGACGCCGCCGACCGCCTCCAGCTTCTCCCGCTGCTCGAGCCGCGCCTGGAGGGTCCGCATGTCGATCTCCGAGCCGCCCATCTGCAGATCGACCATCGTCTGGTAGAGCGTCCGGTGGCGCTCCGAGTAGAAATCGTCGGTCGTCAGCCGCCCGGACACCGACGGCAACCTCCCCGGGTCGAGCAGCACCCCGGCGAGCACCGCGCGCTCGGACTCCTCGCTGTGCGGGAGCGTCTTGGGGGCGGCGACGGGTTGGGCCATGGGACTGAAGAGACTACACCACCGCGGGCTGCCGAGCCGCGTGGTCGAGGTGTCCCCCGCCTTGGAATGTGTCCCTTCGCCAGGACCGGGGGACTCTGCAGGAGGATCAGACGTTGAAGCGGAAGTGCACGACCTCGCCGTCCTGGACTTCGTACTCCTTGCCTTCGAGGCGCAGCTCGCCGTGCTCGCGGCAGGCGGCCAGGGAACGGCGGGCCAGGAGGAGGTCCGCGGCGACGACCTCGGCGCGGATGAAGCCGCGCTCGATGTCGGAGTGGACCGCGCCGGCCGCCGCGCGGGCGGTGGTGTGGCGGCGGATCGTCCAGGCGCGGACCTCGTCCTCCCCCACCGTGAAGAAGGAGATCCGGCCCAGCAGGTCGTAGCTCGTCCGGATCACCCGATCGACGCTGGGCTCCGAGAGCCCCAGGTCCTCGAGGAAGGCGAGCGCCTCGGCCGCCGGCAGCTGCGCGATCTCCTGCTCGATCGGCGCGCTCATGACGACGGTGCGCGTCGCCGTGCCGAGCGCCGTCCCCAGGAGCGACTCGGGGTCGCGGCGGAGGTCTTCCTCGCCGACGTTGAGGACGACGAGGAGGGGCTTGGCCGAGAGCAGCTGGAACCCGCGCAAGCGCTTCTCGTCCTCGTCCGCCAGAGCGACCTCGCGCAGCGGCCGCTCGGCCTCGAGGGCGGGCAGCAGGGTGCCCTGGAGGAGCTCGCGCTCGCGAACCTCCTCGGGCCTGAGCCCGCGCTTGGACGACTGCTCCAGCCGCTCCAGCCGCCGTTCCACCAGCTCGAGGTCGGCGAGGATGAGCTCGAGGTCGACGTCTGCGACGTCGCGCCGCGGGTCGACGCTGCCTTCGACGTGCGCCAGCTCTTCGTCCTCGAAGCAGCGCACGACGTGCACCAGGGCGTCCACCTCGCGCAGCTTGACGAGGTCGAGGTTGGCGCTGCCCTGGCCCTTCTGGATGCCCGGGACGTCGACGAACTGCACCGTGGCCGGGACGTAGCGCCGGGGCGCGAAGAGGTCGCGCAGGCGCGCCAGGCGGGCGTCCGGCACCTGCGCCACGCCGAGGTGGGCGTCGCGCGACTTGGCGAACTTGTCCGTGCTCTCGGCCGAGGCGGTCAAGAGGTTGAACAGGGTCGTCTTGCCGGCCTTGGGCAGGCCGAGAATCCCCATCTGCATCGATCGGCTCTCCCGTCGGTTCCCGGCGCGCGGGCCGCCGCCGGCGCCGCGCAACATAGCCGCTGGCCCTCCGAGCTGTAAAGCCCGGCCGGAGGGCGCCGGACTCCGCGGACCGACCGCGTTCGATGGCTCGAGTCACCTTTCGCCAATATGACATGACCTGTCTACTTGACAGAGTCTGTCTTTCATGCCTAGAATCTCTTTGCCCATGGCATTTGGAGGCTTCGACGCATGACTCCGGCGGGCGCCGACTTCGTGCCGGCGCGTCCCACGCTGCGCACCCTGCGGCGCGATCGGACCCGCGACGAGATCGCGCGGGCGGCCCTCGAGCTGATCACCCGGAAGGGCTACGGCGACACCCTCGTGGAGGAGATCGCCGCCCGTGCCCTCATCTCGCCGCGGACCTTCTACCGCTACTTCCCGGCCAAGGAGGACGCCTTCTTCCACGGCCTGCCGGCGTTCGAGAGCGCGTTGCTCGACTTCCCGGCCGACGATCCGAAGAGCCTGCGCGAGGCGCTCGCCGGCGCCGGCGCGGCGTTCTGCGCCGCCGTCGCCGAGCAGGAGGACGCGATCCTGCCCCGTCTCCCCCACGCCCTCGCCGAGCCGGCCCTCCTCGGCCAGCTCACCCACCGGCTCTACGCCGCCGAGGTGCGGCTGGCACGGCGCCTGGAAGCGCGGCTCGCCGCCGGGGCCGGCAGCGCCTGGAACGCGGAAGTCCTCGCCGCCGCGCTCACCGCCTCCCTGATCGCCGCGCTGCGCCGCTGGCAGCGCTCACCGCGCCGTACCGATCTCGCCGCGCTCGTGGAGCAAGCGCTCACGACCCTCGCGCCCGCGATCGCGAAACTCGAAAGCAGCAGCAACTAGGGACAAGGAGCCAATCATGTCGAACCTCGCCTCACTGTTTGCCGAGCCCGTGCCGCCCGACGGCCAGCCCCAGCTCGCCGAACCCCGCTTCGTCGACCTCGACCCGGCGCCGGGCGAGCCGAGCTACCTCGTCTGCTTGTCGCGAACTCTCGCCGACGAGCTGATCGTCGAGAATCGCTCCTGGCTGGGCCGAACCCTCGAGGTCCTCGCTCAGGGCGTCCTCTTCGAGACCGACTGCCCGCTCCACGCGGGGGACCGGATCCGCCTCGAGATGGCGATCGACACCCGTCTCGTCGAGGGCTCCGGGGAGGTCCTCCACGTGCAGCTGCGCTCCGACGGCATCCGCACCGCGCTCTTCGAGTTCCTCGAGCTCCCAGACGCGAGCCGCGGCTTGCTGGCGGCTCTCGCGGCGGGGCGCTGAGCCCGCCACGGGATCGCCGCTAGGACGCCGGGCGGGCGCGCCGGCGCCAGACCCTGAGGGCTCCGTAGAGCCCCGTGTTGAGGGCGAGCCCCGCCCACCACCAGGGCCCGGGAGCCGCTCCGCTCGCCGCGGTCGCGCGCAGGGCGGCGAAGAGCAGGGCGAGGATCCCGAGGGTGTGCAGGGTCGAGTACTCGGAGGCCACGGCCCGCCCCCAGTCGAAAGGGCGGCGGGCCGTGCGCCACAGGGCCGGCCTCGGAAGAAAGGCCGGCGTCACCCGCGACCACTCCTCGAATCCCGCGCCGAAGCGCTCGCGCAGGAACGCGTCCTCGTGCCGGGCGATGGCTCCGAAGACGGCCGCGCCGAGGAGGGCGCTGACCGCGGCGCCCGCCGGCCAGCCGCTGGTCAGCGAGGCGCCGGCCCAGACGAGGACGTTGCCCAGATAGAGCGGATGGCGCACGACCGAGTAGATGCCGAAGGTGTTGAGGGCGGCGGCGTACTGGCGGCGGTGACGTCCCGAGGTGCCGGCCGGGGCGTAGCCCACGCAATAGAGCCTCAGGGCGAGACCGAGGGCGGCCAGCGCCAGGCCGGCGGCCACCCACCCGCCCACCCGGCCGGGCGCGGCCGCCCGGCCCCGCGCCAGGCCGAGGCACAGACCGGCGATCGCGACGAGCGGCGCGTAGCTGCGCCACCGGAACATCGCTCGCGCCAAGCCGCCGCTCTCAGGCTCCTCGGTCATTCCCCGGCCCCGGCACCGGGCGAGGCTATCAGCTCGCTTGCGGGCTCATTTCGCCTATGATCGGCGCTGCCGAAACCCGCTCGCGGAGGTCCGCCATGGCTGCCTGGTTCCACGTCGACAAGTCCACCCTGCCCGCCCCCGCGGACGCCCTGCCGGGGCGCGCGGAGCCCATCGTCCGCCCCGGCTTGCACCGGGTCCTCGGCACGCCCACGGCCCTCCCCTTCCCCGCGGGAATCGAGACCGCCTGCTTCGCGATGGGCTGCTTCTGGGGAGCCGAGCGGATCTTCTGGCGGACCCCGGGGGTCTTCACCACCGCCGCCGGCTACACCGCGGGGCTCACCCCCCACCCCACCTACGAGGAGGTGTGCACCGGCGCCACCGGTCACGCGGAGGCGGTTCTCGTCGGCTACGACCCGTCGCGCCTCGACTACCGCGAGCTCCTGGCTCTGTTCTGGGAAGGGCACGACCCGACCCAGGGCATGCGGCAGGGCAACGACCGCGGCACCCAGTACCGCTCCGGGATCTACACGGCCTCGGCCGCCCAGCTGGCGGCCGCTGAAGCGTCGCGCGCCGCATACCAGGAGCGCCTCGACGCGGCGGGCCACGGCTCGATCACGACGCAGATCGCGCCGCTGGCGGACTTCTACTACGCCGAGGAGTACCACCAGCAGTATCTGGACCGGAATCCGGGCGGCTACTGCGGTCTCGGCGGCACGGGCGTTGCCTGCCCGGTCGGCCTCGCGGCCGGCTGAGCGGACGGAGCGGGGAGCCGAGGCGGGCCGGTGCGATGAGGCGGCGCGAGGAAGACGAGGCCGTCGCTTCGTGGCTCGTCGCAGCCGGGCGCGGCGGCGAGCCGGGGGCGCCGCTCAACACGCCGCTGGTGCCCGCCTCCAACTTCGTTCTCGGCGCCGGCCGCGCCTACGCCCGTAGCGACGGAACGCCGACCTGGGCGGCTCTCGAAGAGCTCGTCGGCGGTCTCGAGCAGGGGCACGCGGTCGCCTTCGCCTCGGGCATGGCCGCGGTCGCGGCCGTCTTCGCGGAGCTCGGCGCCGGCGCGATGGTGACCCTGCCGGAAGACTGCTACCAGGGAGTGAGCGGCCTCGCCGAGGCCGGCCGCCGCCAAGGCCGGTGGAGCGTGGACCGCCTGCCTCTCGAGGACACCGCGGCCTGGATCGCGGCGGCCGGCGAGTCCGACCTCGTCTGGATCGAGACGCCGTCGAACCCGCTCCTCGTCGTCGCCGACCTGGCGGCGATCTGCGCGGCGCCGCGCCGGCCGGGCGCGATCCTCGCCGTCGACAACACCTTCGCCACCCCCCTGAACCAGCAGCCGCTCCGACTCGGCGCGGACGTCGCGGTGCACTCGGCCACGAAGCTCATCGGCGGGCACTCGGACCTGCTGGCGGGGGTCGCGGTGGCGAAGGACGAAGCGGGACGGGCGCGCCTCGCCGCGGCCCGCGCGCTCGCCGGGGCGACCCCGGGCGCCCTCGAGGCCTACCTCGCCGTGCGCGGGGCCCGCACCCTGGCGCTGCGGCTCGAGCGCTCGCAGCGCACCGCGCTCCTCCTCGCCGAGCGGCTCGCGGCGCATCCGGCGATCGAGCGCGTGCGCTACCCGGGCCTGGCGTCGCATCCGACGCACGCCGTCGCCGCGGCGCAGCTCGCCGGCTTCGGCAGCGTGCTCTGCTTCGAGGTGGCGGGCGGCGCCGACCCCGCGGACGCGGCGTGCCGGCGGGTGCGCCTGATCCGCCACGCGACGAGCCTCGGCGGCGTGGAGTCCACGCTCGAGCGCCGCTCCGCCGTTCCCGGCCAGGAGCACCTGCCGGCGGGGCTCGTGCGCTTGAGCGTGGGCATCGAGGACCCCGAGGATCTGTGGCGCGACCTCGCGCGGGCTCTCGCCTGACCCGGCCGCACCTCAGACGGCGACGGCGAGGGCGAAGAGGGCGATCATCACGAAGACGAGGGCCAGCTTCGCGGCCCCTCCGAGGAGGATCCCCAGCCAGGCGCCCACGCCGACCCGGCCGGCGGTGCGGAGGTTGCGACTCGCCCAGTACTCGCCGGCCACGGCGCCCGCGAACGGCCCCACGACGAGGCCCGGCAGCCCGGCCGCGAGGCCCGCGAGCGCTCCCACGGCCGGGCTGCCGG
>JAOTWP010000211.1 GCA_029862975.1 Acidobacteriota bacterium | reverse complement strand
TGAGGTGCCGGCGGAGCGGGGCCCCTGGCGCCGCCTCGCCCTCGTCCTCGCGATCGCCATCGGCGTGCAGGGCGTCCACTTCCTGGAGGAGTGGGCGACGGGGTTCCACCACCGGTTTCCGGAGCTCCTCGGGCTGGTGCCGTGGTCGGCCTCGCTGTGGGTCTCCTTCAACCTGGCGTGGATCGCGATCTGGGGCCTGGCCCTCGCCGGGCTGCTCGCGGGCCGGCGCTCTGCGCTCTTCCCCGTCTGGTTCCTGGCCGTCGCCTGCGTCGCCAACGGCGTCGCCCATCCGCTGCTCGCGCTCGCCGCCGGCGGCTACTTCCCCGGGCTGTGGACCTCGCCGCTCGCGGGGCTCGTGGGCGGCGTCCTTTGCGCCCGCCTGGCCTCCTTCACCGGGCCGGCGGCGGCGGGGGAGCCCGCCCCGACCGTTCAAGCCGGATTGCGGAAGGGGATCCTGAGCGAGTAGACGCCGGCCGCGAGGCGGCTCTCGAGGGCGTAGCCGCACTTGTGGAAGACCCGCAGCATGCCCTTGTTGTCGGCCAGGACCTCGGCGGTGAAGCCGGCGATGCCCTGGCGCCGGGCGGCCTCGAGGAGCGCTGCCATGAGCTGCGTGCCGACGCCTTTGCCCTGCCAGTCGTCGCGCACGAGGAAGGCGGCCTCGGCGAAGTTGCTGCGCGGGTCCTTCAGGTAGTGGGCGATGGCGACCATCTGGGCGTCCTCGTCCGTCGAGCTCGTGAGCACGACGAGGGCCATGTCCTCCGCGTAGTCGATGCGCAGGAGCTCCTGCAGCTTGCGGTGCGGCAGCGCCTGGATCAGCTGGAAGAAGCGGTAGCGCACCGACTCCGGGGAGAGCCGGTAGAAGAGGTCGCGGACCAGCGCCTCGTCGCTCAGCTTCAGGGGGCGCAGGAAGAGACGGGCGGCCTCCTTCGTGTCGATCCAGCGCTCGAGATCCTGCGGGTAGACGGAGGGGTGGAAGGGGAGCTCGATCTGGTCGGCGTAGACGAGGTTGCGCTCCTTGGCCTCCGCCATCAGCCAGGGCTGGAACTTCGGGTGGGCGATGTTGATGAGCGCCACGGCCCGCTCGCGCACGGTCTTGCCGTGCAGGTAGGCGGCGCCGAACTCGGTCACGACGTAGTGGACGTCGCCGCGGCTGGTGACGACCCCGGCGCCCGGCTTCAAAATCGGCACGATCCGGGAGACGGTCTCCCCTTCGACCGTCGACGGCAGGGCGATGATCGGCCTGCCCCCTCTGGAGCGCGAGGCGCCGCGGGTGAAGTCCACCTGGCCGCCGATGCCGCTGTAGAACATCGTGCCGAGGGAATCGGCGCAGACCTGGCCCGTCAGGTCGACCTCGATGGCCGAGTTGATCGAGATCATCTTGTCGTGCTGGGCGATGACGAAGGGGTCGTTGACGTACTCCGTCGGCCGGAACTCGACGAGCGGGTTGCCGTCGATGAAGTCGTAGAGCCGGCGCGAGCCCATGACGAAGCTGGCGACGATCTTCCCCGGGTTCACGGTCTTCTTCGAGTTGTTCACGACCCCGCTCTCGACGAGCGGGATGAGCCCGTCGCTGAACATCTCCGTGTGCACGCCGAGGTCCTCGAACTCCGTCAGGTAGTGGAGGACCGCGTCGGGGATCGTGCCGATGCCGAGCTGCAGGGTGGCGCCGTCGACGACCAGGTTGGCGATGTGGCGGGCGATCCTGCGCGACAGCTCGTCGGGCTCGCCCGGCGGCGCCTCGAGGATCGGCCGGTCGCTCGCCACCATCATGTCGAGAGCCCCGGCGTGGATGAAGCAGTCCCCCGAGACCCGCGGCATCCGCTCGTTGACCTCCGCGACGACGAAGCGCGCCGACTCCGCGGCGGCCTTGACGATGTCCGTCGAGACGCCGAAGCTGCAGTAGCCGCGCTCGTCCGGCGGGCTCACCTCGATCATCGCGACGTCGATCACCACCCGCCCGGAGCGGAAGAGCCGCGGGATCTCCGAGAGGAAGACCGGCGTGTAGTCGGCCCGCCCGGCGTTCACGGCCTCGCGGACGTTGGGGCCGATGAAGTAGGCGTTGTGCCGGAAGCGGCTCCCGAAGCGCGGCTCGGCGTAGGTCGCCACCCCCAGCGTGAGGATGTGGACGATCTCGGTGTCCCGCAGGTCCTCGCGCGCGGAGAGCGCCTCGACCAGGGTCTGCGGCTCGCCGGCGCCGGAGCCGACGAAGACCCGCTGCCCGGGCCGCACGACCGCCGCGGCGGCCTCCGCGGTCACCAGCTTCTCGCGGTAGCTCTGCTGCCAGCCGGGGCTCGCCATCCCGCCTAGCCTACAGAGCCCGCGCCAGGCTGACGACCCGCGGCCGGCAGGGTCGCGAGCCGCCCGTCGGATCTGCGGGGACGGACGGGGGCAGCGTCAGATCGGACGATCGAACTCGAGCCCGCCGTTGTAGCCGTGCAGCAGGAGCTGGGCGCCGGGCGCCCCGTGGCAGCGCATCACGTCGCGCAGCACCTCCGTCTCGCCCGGCCACGGGAAGGCGTAGACCCAGTCGAAGTCCGCCAGCTCGTAGCGCAGCTCGGGGTACGCCGGCTCGCTGATCCCGACGGTGCCCATCCTCGTGTCGCCCGTCTCCGATGCGTAATGGTAGCCCGCGGGCAGGAAGCTGCCGGTGGCAAAGCGGGCCCGCGACCCGTACCGCCGCGCCAGCCCGCGCGCCTCGCTCACCAGCTCGGGGGCGATCTCGATGCCGCAGGCCTCGAAGCCCAGGAGATCCGCCATGATCGCGATCACCCCCGTCGCCGAGCCCAGCTCGAGGAACCGCCCGCCGCGTCCGCGGATCTGCAGCAGGTCCTCGAGAACGGTGTCGTAGTCGGCCGGCATGAAGGAGTGCCAACGGCCCTTGCGCGCGCCATCGATCCGCGCCGAGATCGCCAGCCCCTCCTCGCACAGCTCGCGCAGGCGTCCGAAGAGCACCCCCTCCCCGGCTGGCGTGGCGGGCCACTCCTCCAGGCGACCATCCGAGCGAATCTCGTGCATTGGGCCACTACTATAGAGCCAAACGGGCCCCCGCGCCCGGATGTGCCACCAGGGTAGCGACCTCGGTTGCGGCCGGCGGCGACCGCCGCGGCTCGTGACGCCATCGCTCGACGGGGATCAGGGGCCGGAAAAGGAGCCGCCGAATCCGCTGTCCGCGTGGCCGCGCGGGTGGGCGGCGAGGGGGCGCACAGCGCGCCGCTAGGGCTCGCGAACCAGTACGCCGTCCTGGATCACGAGGAGCACGTCCCGCAGGACGGCGATGTCGCCGATCGGGTCGCCCTGGACGGCGAGGAGGTCGGCGGTGGCGCCGGGGACGATGCGGCCGAGGGTGGGGAGGGCGAGGGTCTCGGCGCTCGCCGAGGTGGCGGCGCGCAGGGTGGCCAGCGGGGTCATGCCGTAGTCGACCATCAGCTCGAGCTCGCGGGCGTTGTCGCCGTGGGGGAAGACGCCGGCGTCGCCGCCCGCGAGGATGGTGACGCCGGACTCGAGGGCCGCCTGCATCGTGCGGCGTTTGGCTTGCAGGCGCTCGGGCTCGGGGGGCGTGCCGTCCCAGCCGCCGTAGCGCACGATCGCGTCGGCGGCGGCCAGCGTGGGGCACCAGGCGACGCCGCGGTCGCGCATGAGGGCGAAGACCTCCGGCGTGCCGCCGTCGCCGTGCTCGATGGTCTGGACGCCGGCGAGGGCGGCGCGGCGCATTCCCTCTGCGGTGGCCGCGTGGGCGACGACCGGGCGGCCGCTCGCCGCGGCGACCTCGACGATGCGCTCGAGCTCGGCGAGCGTGAAGGTGGGGCGGGCCTCGCCGGCCGGGCCCCAGCGGTAGTCGGCGTAGACCTTGACGAGGTCGGCGCCCTTGCCGATCTGGTCGCGGACGACGCGCTCGAGGGCGGCCCCGTCGGCCTCCTCGGCGCCCCGCGGCACGTCGAGCTCGGGGGCGAAGCCCTTGGGCCCGTAGCTGCCCGTGGCGACGATGGCGCGGCCGGCGACGAGCAGGCGCGGCCCCGGGATCACCCCCTTGGCGATCGCCTGCTGGAGTCCCACGTCGGCGTAGCCGGCCCCCTCGGTGCCCAGGTCGCGGGCCGTGGTGAAGCCGGCCATGAGGGTGTCGCGGGCGTGCACGGTGGCGCGCGCGACGCGCTCGGCGAGCGGCTCGCGCAGCACCTGGTCGGTCCAGCTCGTCTCGTCGTAGGGGTGGAGGAAGAGGTGACCGTGGCCCTCGATCAGCCCCGGGAGCAGGGTCGCCCCGGCCAGCCGCAGCCGCCGCACGGCGTCGCCGGGAGGCAGCGGCACCGAAGCCGGCGGACCGGCGGCGACGATGCGGTCGCCCGCGACGACGACCCGCCAGCCGTCGTGCAGGTCGACCCCGTCGAACACCCGGTCCGCCTCGAGGACGAGGCTCGCCGGCGGCGCCTCCTGCGCCCGGAGGCCCGCGGCCGAGATGACGGCGAGCAAGAGGATCGCGAACGCGGCGACCGCGAGAAGGCGTCCCGATCTGCCGGCGAGCGGCTGGTCCGGCGGGCAGAGGAGATCGGTCTTGCGAGTTCCGCTGGGCACGACGGGAAAATAGCACGCAGCGCGGAGGTCTTCGAGGTCTCGTTTGCCAAGGCCACTGGCCTGGGCGCGGGTCCCCCTCAGCTCCCACGCCCGTGCACCGCTTCAGCCCTGCCGAGGGCGCTCTCCGGATAGGGCGGTGACCGGCCT